>NZ_AEPF01000052.1 GCF_000193735.1 Neisseria sicca 4320 | reverse complement strand
ATACCGGATTCTGCTTTTCAGACGACCTTTTTCAGGGAGAGTTTGACGGATAGAGCCTATGCGCCGTCAGATTTCAGACGACCTGTATTCACGCGCTGAGCAGGGTTTGGGCGAGGAAGCCGCCTTTTTCTACACCGGGGAGGATGAAGAAATAGCCGCCGCCGAAGGGGCTGATGTATTCTTCCAGCGGTTCGCCGTTGAGCAGGTTTTGGACGAAGATGAAGCCGTCGGCGAGGTTGGCTTGGTAGCAGATGAACACCAAGCCGACGTCGAGCTGGCCGTTGGCGGCGAGGCCGCGGGAGTAGTTGAAGGTGCGGCGGTAGAGCAGGTGTTTTTTCATGAACTCGGGGTCGCGCGGGTTGGCGAGCCTCATGTGGCTGTCTTTGGGGGTGGTTTTGCCGTCGGGGTCTTTGGCGAAGTCGGCGGTGTCGCCCTCTTTTTTGCCGTCCATGGGGGCACCGCTGTATTTGCGTCGGCCGAAGATTTCGGTTTGTTCCTGCAAGGGGGTTCTATCCCAGAATTCGACGAAGTGGCGGATGAGGCGGACGGCTTGGTAGCTGCCGTTTTTCGCCCAGGCGGGTTCGTCTTGGCTGTTGGCGGCGATGCCTGTCCAGAGGACTTGGTCGGCAATTTTGGGATCGGATACGTCGGGGTTGCCGGAGCCGTCGCGGAAGCCTAAGAGGTTGCGGGCGGCGATGGCGCCGGGTTCGGCTTTGGGCAGCCAGCCGTCTATGCTCCAGCGGATGACGGCGGTTTGGGCGGTGTTTTTGATGATGTCGCGCAGGGCGGCCTGGCAGGTTTCGGGGGTGAAGGCGCAGATTTGGAGGCTGAGGTCGCCGTCGCACCATGATTTTTGGAGGCGGTCGTTGGGAAAGTCGCGCATTTCTTGGAGGTGGCGGGGTTTTTTGTCTTTGAGTCCGAAGCGGTCGTCAAAGAGGCTGCTGCCGACGCCGACGGTGATGGTGAGGCCGTCGGGGCGGAATGTTTTGCCGAGCAGGCCGCTGCCTGCGGGGGGGAGTTTTTCGTCGCCGTCTTGGTATTCGCCGCCTTGGGTGAGGAATTCGATGCGGGCGGTGAGGGTGCGGAAGAGGTTTTCGAGTTGTTTGGGGTCTTTGGCGGTGACATCGAAGGCGCACATGATGCCGAAGAGTTGGTGCGGGGTGGTGATGCCGGCCTGGTGGGCGCCGTAGCAGGGGTAGGCTTGCGGGGAGTGTTCGTTGTGGCGGGTCTCGGCGGCGGTTTCGCCTTGTTGTTTGCCGGCAAACCAGCCTGCCGCGCCGGCTGCGCCTGCGGCGAGGACGGTTTTGAACAGGGTGCGTTTGGTCGGTTGGGCGGGTTGTGGGTTGTTGTCTTGGCTCATGGCGGAGTCCTTTGCGGGGGATTCGGGCTGCGGTAGGTACGCGGGTGTTGCGTTTACAGTTTGCTATGTCGAATGTTCAGACGACGTTTAAGGTCGTCTGAAAACTTTGAATTGTCGGTCAATCCGATACACGGTAAGCAATGTACGATTCCTGAATGTATTTTGGTATGGCGGCAAGGTGTGCCGCGGTTTTAGTTTTTTTGTGGGCAAAGCCTACGTTACGGGCTGACGGCAGGGTTAGGTTGGGTTGGTAAACCTGACAAAACGTTGGAATGAAGAGGTTTTGTTGGGTCTCGACCCAACCTACGATTGCTGAATGTAGGTCGGATTCTTGAATCCGACGTTTGGCATGACGGCAAGGTGTGTCGCGGTTTATGCTTTGTCGGATACAAGTATCCGACCTACAGGGCTGTAAGGCTTTGGGTTTTCGTGGGCAAAGCCCACGCTACAACAGTTCCCTTTCGTGGGAGAGGGTATCAGCGATAGGTTTTCAGACGACCCCTTGAATGGCAAAAGGTCGTCTGAAACGGGCGGGTCTGGTTTATTTGAGACCCAGTGTGCCGCGCAGTTGGCTCAGGTCTTCGGCAAGGGCGTTAATCGGTGCCTGAAGGGTTTTGCGGTCTGCGTCGCTGAGTTTGTCGTAGGTTTCAAAGCCGTCTTTGGTTTTGTATTTGGCGAGGATGTCGATCACTTGTTTGAAGTTGGCATCGACTTTCTCGAGCAGGGCTTTGTTTTTCTCGGCAATCATCGGACGGAAGAGTTCGACGATTTTTTGCGCGCCTTCGATGTTGGCTTGGAAGTCGCTCAAGTCGGTGTGGCTGTAACGGTCTTCTTCGCCGCTGATTTTGCTGCCGGCAACTTCTTCAATCAACACTGCCGCTCCGCCGACGACTTTGTTTGGCGGGAAGGAGAGGGCGTCGATTTCTTTTTGCAGGGCTTCAACGTCTTTCATGAGTTTGTCGGCAATGTCTTTCACGCCGGAGACGTCTTTTTTGACCCACAGGGCGTGTTCGATGCGGTGGAAGCCGGTGAAGGCCGCGTCTTCGGTTTTGTCTTTGAAGTCGTCTTCACGCGCGTCGATGGCGGGGTCGAGTTCGTTGAAGAGTTCGGCAATCGGCTCGATGCGTTCGTAGTGGGTGCGGGTGGCGGCAAACAGGGATTTGGCTTTTTCGATGTCGCCCGCTTTGACGGCGTCGGTGAAGGCTTTGGTTTTGGCAACCAGCTCTTTGGCTTCACCTTGGACGTACACTTTATAGTCGGCAAGCGGCTTGGCGAGTTTTTCCAAATCGGCTTCGTTGCCGGTGTCTTTAAAGCCGCTGTCGGTTACCACCAGCTTGCCGCGCGGGTTGGTCAAAAGGCCGCAGGTCATTTCGTATTCGCCCGGCAGCAGGGTAACGGTCATTTTGTCGGAAAGTCCGGGGGCGATGTTTTCGCGTTCGTCGACCACCATCACGCCTTTGAGGATTTCCCATTCCAGCTTGCGGCCGCTGTTGTTTTTGATGTTGAACACGACTTGTCCGCTCGGTACGGTCAGTTCCATCGGTTCGCAGGCGGTGTCGTTCACGCCGACGTTGACGGCGCCGCCGGCATTCGCGCTTGATGCACCTGACGCGGCAGGTGCGGATTTTTCCGCTTCGGGCGGCTGACACGCGGTCAGACCCAAAGCCAGCATCACGGATAAAGCAGTTATATTGAGTTTTTTCATTTCAAACCTCTTTGGCATGTTGATAAGAATGAGATACGGAATTTTTAAGCGCCACTAATGGCTTTCAGACGACCTCTGCACCGCGGCGGGCCTGCTGCCGTGCAGAAACCAAATCATGACCGGAACCAAATACAGCAGCCACGCCAGCACCTCGCCCTGCGTCGGGTGGTCTGTATAGCCGAAGAAGCCGCCGAGCAGCACACCCAGCGGGCTGTCTTCATGCAGGTATTTGGAAGAATCAAACACCACCTCTTGCAGGTGGTTCCACACGCCCGCTTCATGCAGCGCGCGCAGCGAACCAGCCACCAAACCGGCGGCGACCACAATCAAAAACGCGCCCGTCCAGCGGAAAAACTTCGCTAGATTCAGACGCATACCGCCTTGATAAATCAGCGCGCCGATGACCACTGCGGCCAGTAGCCCCAATACCGCGCCGACGGGCATAGACCAAGTCGGACTCTGCTGAAACACCGCCAAGAGGAAAAACACGCTCTCCAGCCCCTCGCGCGCCACAGCCAGAAACGCCATGCCGACCAAAGCCCAACCTTGGCCGTTGCCGCGGTTTAAGGCGGTCTGAACCGAATCCTGAAGCTGCTGCTTCATCGAACGGGCGGCTTTTTTCATCCATAAAATCATATAAGTCAGCATCGCCACCGCCACCAAACCGATAACGCCGACCACAAATTCCTGTTCTTTCTGCGGAATCTCGCCCGTTGCCGAATGGATGCCGTATCCGATGCCCAAACACATCAGCGCAGCCAAAGCCACGCCCAGCCACACCTTAGGCATCAGCCGCGAATGTCCCGACTGTTTCAAAAAACCCGCGACGATACCGACGATCAAAGCCGCCTCGATACCCTCGCGCAACATAATCAAAAAAGCAATCAACATATATAAAACAAACCTTAAAACTTAATATCCAAAACTAAACCATTTATTCTTTTACCCAATCCGTTTCGCCCGCCGCCTTATCTATTCTATTCGGCTGCAATAAATCCTCTCCAATAAAATTCAGACGACCTTATGCCTAAATATTTATAAACCGATAATTAAACAAATGCAAATAATTTTTATTTTTAAGTAATAAACACAGTTACGAATATTAACAAGGAAATGACGAAAGTATCGGACAAACATACCGGTTTTCCGCAAACAGCGCGTCTCCCAACAGCCGATACGGCAGTCAAAATATATTCCCGTCCTTAAACAATATCTGCCACAACACACAAAGTCGTCTGAAAACCCGCCCCATCCGCGTTCAGACGACCTCACGCCTTGAGCCGAAGCAGGCGGAAAAACTGTGTTAGAATCCCAAGCTCTTGAATAAACGAACCAATATCCCGTCTGCAAACCACGTTCCCATCCACCCGATTTCAGACGACCTTTAAGACAACATTATGAAAAAACACCTATACCGCATCACACTCCTCACCATCGCCGCAGCCATCCTCTCCGCCTGCCCGAGCAAACGCATCAAAAAACTCCCCGAAACCGATACGATTACCATCAAAGGTCCGGACCGCCCGACCGGCACGCCCGACCCCGTCGGCACCACCGTCAGCGGCGGTGGCGCGACCTACACCGTCGTGTCTCACCCAGAACTGCCGCACTGGAGCACCCAACACTTCACCAAAAGCCTCCAATCCTTCCGCTTAGGCTGCGAAAAACTCAAAAACCGCGCAGGCTGGCAAGACGTGTGCGCCCAAGCCATGCAGACGCCCGTCCACCATTTCCAAGCCAAGCATTTCTTCGAACGCTATTTCACCCCTTGGCAGGTCAGCAACAACGGC
Source organism: Neisseria sicca 4320 (assembly GCF_000193735.1). GTDB lineage: Bacteria > Pseudomonadota > Gammaproteobacteria > Burkholderiales > Neisseriaceae > Neisseria > Neisseria sicca_E. The sequence continues at coordinate 36,953 of NZ_AEPF01000052.1, read as the reverse complement.
AACCCCGCCGGTACCATCACCGGCTACTACGAACCCGTCCTGCTCGGCGATGACAAAGCCACAAGCAAAGCCCGCTTCCCCATCTACGGCATCCCCAACGACTTCGTTTCCGTCCCACTTTCTGCCAATTTGAGGGGCAGCAAAGCCACCGTCCGCATCCGCCAAACCGGTGCCAACAGCGGCGTCATCGACAACAGCGGCACACATACCGCCGACCTGTCCCAATTCCCCATTACCGCCCGCAGCACCGCCCTCAAAGGCAGATTTGAAGGCAGCCGCTTCGTTCCTTATTACACCCGCAACCAAATCAATGGCGGCGCGCTCAACGGCAAAGCCCCCATCCTCGGTTACGCAGAAGACCCCGTCGAACTCTTCTTCATGCACATCCAAGGTTCAGGTCGTCTGAAAACCCCGTCCGGCAAATACATCCGCGTCGGATTCGCCGATAAAAACGAACACCCCTACGTCTCCATCGGACGCTACATGGCAGACAAAGGCTACCTCCCCCTCGCACAAACCAGCATGCAGGGCATCAAAGCCTACATGAAGCAAAAACCCCGGCCGCCTCGCCGAAGTCTTGGGACAAAACCCCAGCTACATCTTCTTCCGCGAACTGACCGGCAGCAGCGAAGCCGGACCGGTCGGCGCATTGGGCACACCGCTCTTGGGTGAATACGCAGGTGCCATCGACCGCCACTACATTACCTTAGGCGCGCCGCTGTTTGTCGCCACCGCCCATCCGACCACCAAAAAAGCCCTCAACCGCCTCATCATGGCGCAAGACACAGGCAGCGCGATTAAAGGCGCCGTCCGCGTCGACTACTTCTGGGGCTATGGCGACGAAGCAGGCGAAGTCGCCGGCAAAATGAAAACCACAGGCTACGTCTGGCAACTCCTGCCCAACGGCATGAAACCCGGCTACCAACCTTAAAATCGGCTAAAAAGTCAAAAGGTCGTCTGAAGACACGTTTTCAGACGACCTTTGTGATTCTTAAACAAGCCGATACAGTGAATTAAATTAAACCAGCCGTAGCGCAGGCTTCGCCCGCGAATCTGCCGATCAAATCCTAATTTGGACAATCAACCCAACCGTTTCCTTGTGGGCAAAGACGCTACAATCCGCGACCAGTATCAGCGGCGTGCCGTTATTCCCAAACCCGCCTACCAAGTCGAATAAGGATGTTTGCTCAAATACGCATTGGTAAATTTTCCTTCCGACGTAATCTCCGCGCCCAGCCAGTCCGGTTTTTCAAAGGGCGTATCTTCCGCAGGCAGCTCAAGTTCCGCCACCACCAAAGGCGCGTTGTCGCCGAAATACTCGTCGATTTCAAACACAAAGCCCTTAAACTCCACCCGATAACGGTGTTTTTCCATCTTAAACGGACACATCGTCTCCATCATCTGCTGCGCGTGCGCCAAAGGAATTTCGTATTCAAACTCGCTGCGGCTGACATCCGAAATATAGCCTTTCAAAGTCAGCCAAGCCTTGTCGTCAATAATGCGCACGCGGATGGTGCGCTCTTTTTCCACACTCAAATAGCCCTGTTGCAACACCTGCGGCGCAGAGGCTTCGCGCTTCCAGTCATCGTTTTTCAACAGGAAGCGGCGTTCGATTTCAATAGTCATCTGTTTGATTCCAATATAAAAGAAGGTCGTCTGAAAACAGGTTTTGCCAGTTTTGCAAACGCATCAAAACGGTTTGAACACCACCATATACAAAGCGACGACCATCATCAATACAGGCACTTCGTTAAACACCCTGTACCACTTGTGCGAATGCGTATTGCGTTTTTCCTCAAAACCGCGAAGCAGCGCGCCGCAATAAAATTGATAAGCCAAAAGCAGCAGACCCATCAACAGCTTCACATGCAGCCAGCCCTGCCCCCACCACCCCGTAACAAACGGAATCAAAATGCCGAACACCAGCGTCCCGAAGCCCAACGGCGACATAAACTTATACAGCCGCCGCGACATTGCCGAGAGCCGCTCATATTCCACCGGCTGCTCCGCCGCTTCGACCTGCGCCAAATTCACAAAAATCCGCGGCAGGTAAAACAGCCCGGCGAACCACGAAATGACCAAAAACACATGAAATAGTTTAAACCACAAATACATTTTCAGACGACCTCACGCTCGAAAACGCATATTTTACCCGCCAAACCGCAGCGGCTGTTTTCTTTATGTCAACGACTGTCTGTTTTACGCCCGAAAAATGATAAATCACATCATGATTTCATACTGTTTATATGCAATAAGATTAAATTTTGTTAAAATGCATATGTAATTAAACTAATATGCCCAGCCCCCGCAGGACAAACACAAAACGGAAAGAAAACATGATTAAGCAATTTGAAATCAGCGCCAGCGTTCAAAAACAAATCGGCGACTACCTCGCCGCCAACCAAACCGACCTCAAAACCGCCATGGCGGACGAAACCCGCAACGGCGAAGTCGCCGCCATCATCCATGCCGGCCTGCCCATGATGGTGCGCAAAATCTATTCTCTGGAAAAAATGAAAAACTTCTTCTGGACGAAAAAAGAGCTGATGGTCGAATTCGTCGCCATGCGCCTTGCCGCCGCCGAAAAGAAAAACGCCAAGAAAAAACGCTGATTTCTTCCGGCTGATTGAGCAAAAAGATGGAAAGGTCGTCTGAAAGTTTCAGACGACCTTTGGTATTTTAGACGGTAAAGTGAAATCATCCCGCCAACCATCCGCCGTTTCACGCTACACAAGACAGGATACGCTAACTCCCCATCCCCATATTATTGACCTTTTTAAGAAACCATTCCGATGGAGGGAGAATGGCGGTGAGAGGAAATATCCTGTTTCTATTTGAATCTATTTATCTCTCAAATACAGAAACATACTGTTTGCGGTTTTGCCGATATTTATTAGAATTCCGGATATTTCTCATGCCGATTTGCCACTTTCATGTATAGACGGCAGACAACAAAAAACCCTCGGAAAACCGAGGGTTTTTGAAATTGGTTGCGGGAGCAGGATTCGAACCTACGACCTTCGGGTTATGAGCCCGACGAGCTACCATGCTGCTCCATCCCGCGTCATAAAACAGAACTATACTTTCATTCCGGAAATGTGTCAAGAGTTTTCTTGATTAAATTGTTTATAACAAAAAAATCCTATGATTTCAGGTGATTATTTGTTAATAAATATGCGAAGCCTGCCTATGGGTACGGCTTTTGCTATTCGCGGTGGTAGGGATGGTTGTGGAGGATGGAGACGGCGCGGTAGAGCTGTTCGGTCAGAAGGACGCGCACCATGCCGTGCGGGAGGGTAAGGCTGGAGAGGCGCATCATCATGCGGGCTTGTTGTTTGAGGCGGTCGGTCATGCCGTCGGCGCCGCCGATGACGAAGCAGACGTGTTCGCCGTTTTGCTGCCAGCTTTTGAGATGTTCCGCCAGCTCGACGGAGGTCGGGGCTTTGCCGCGTTCGTCGAGGACGACGAGGAACGCGCCTTGCGGGATGGCTTCGAGGATGCGTTTTTCTTCCGCCGCCATGCCTTGTGCGGCGTTGACGCCTGCGCCGCGTTTTTCGGGTTTGATTTCTTTGAGGGTGTAGGCGACGTCGCGTCCGAAGCGTTTGGCGTATTCGCCGACGGCTTCGTCCACCCAGCGGGGCATTTTGGTGCCGACGGCGAGGACGGTGATGTTCATGGGTTTCCTTGGTCGGATGGGTCGTCTGAAAGTTTTCAGACGACCTTTGGGTTTGACGAATGATGTTGAAACGGGATTCTTGAAGCCGATATTGTTGTTGTTCGGTCAAGGGGTCGTCTGAAAATTTCGGTTTGGGCAAAAGAGATTCGGTGTGCGCAATAAGGCCGTCTGTATGCACAGACGGCTTGGGATGGCTGCTTAGTCGGCGGCGTGCCAGGGTTTTTGCGCGCCGGCGTGGAAGCTGGGTTTTTCGCCGCCCCAGAGGGTGTCGATGTCGTAAAAGTCGCGGACGGCGGGCAGCATGACGTGGACGACGAGGTCGCCTGCGTCAACAAGCGTCCATTCGCCGCTGTCGCCTTCGGTGCTGAGAATTTCGAAGCCGACTTCTTTGAGGCTGACGGCGACGTTGTTGGCGAGGGCTTTGACTTGGCGGGTGCTGTCGCCGCTGGCGATGATCATGCGGGCGAACAGTGAGGTTTTTTCTTGGGTTTCGAGGACGGAGATGTCTTTGGCTTTGATGTCTTCGAGGGCTTCGACGGCGGTTTCGACCATTTTTTGCAGGTCTTGCAGTTCTTGTTCGTTCATTGTTTTCCTAATGGTGGGAATGAAATGGGGTTTGGACGGTATTATAACTTATCTGTATGAATTTACGCTATTTTCCGCTTTGGTACAGTTTGTGTTCGCGGATGTAGCGGGCGACTTGGGGCGGGAGGTCGTCTGAAAGTCTGCCGCTTTGGAGGATTTGGCGGATTTGAGTGGAGGAGGTGTTGTGCAGGGGGGCGTTGAGGATGCGGACGCTGCCGTTTTGGAGAGCTTCGCCCAGCCAGGCGTGGAGTTCGCGCGGGGTTTGGTTGAGGTTGTCGCCTTGGCGCATGGCAACGGCGATGTGGGTTTGGCGCACGAGGGTCTGCCATTTTTTCCAAGTGTGCAGTTTCATGAGGCTGTCGCTGCCCATGAGCCACCAAAGTTGGGCAGCGGGGAATTGCTGGCGGAAGATTTGGACGGTGTCGAAGGTATACGTCGCGCCGTCGCGGACGATGTCGCAGTCGCTGGCGGCGAAGCGGGGGTCGTCGGCGATGGCGAGTTCGGTCATGATAAGGCGGTCTTGGGCGGATGCGCGGGACGGGTCTTTGTGGTAGGGGTCGCCTGCGGGCAGGAAGATGACGGTGTCGAGTCCGATTTCGTCGGCGAAGGCGCGGGCGATATGAAGGTGGCCATTGTGGATGGGGTCGAAGGTGCCGCCGAAAAGTCCGATGTTTTTCATGGGTGTCCTTGGGTGTAGGGTGTGCGCTCTGTTTGGGTTTCAGACGACCTGTCGGGTTTATGGGTTGGCGGGGTCGTCTGAAAGGCTTTCTGCTTCGGGGCTGCCGTCAACGACCAGGGTGAGTTTGCCGGTGGTCGGATGGATGACGAGTCCGTGGACGGCAATGTCGGCGGGCATAAGCGGGTGGTTGCGGATGACTTTGACGGTGTGGCAGACGCTGTCTTCTACGTTGTCAAAACCGGTCAGCCAGTTGTCGAGGTTTATGCCCGCGTTGCGCAGGGTTTCGATGCGGTCGTCGGGGATGTTGTTCTCGCGTACTTTTTCGAGGAAATCGGCGGCGTTCAGCCCTTTCATGCCGCAGTCGTAGTGGGCAATGACCATGATTTCTTTGACTTTGAGTTCGAACACGGCGACCAAAAGGCTGCGCATGACCGACCCCCAAGGATGGGTAACGAGTGCGCCGGCGTTTTTGATGAGCTTGGCGTCGCCGTTTTTCAGTCCGAGCGCGTTGGGCAGCAGCTCGATGATGCGCGCGTCCATGCAGGACAGGATGGCCAGTTTGCGACCGGGGTATTTGTTGGTGAAATATTTTTCGTATTCGCCCGATTCGACAAAATTTTGGTTATAGGCGAGAATTTCACTCAATTCGCTCATGGTGTTGGACCTCCGACAAAATGGGACGATTATAGCCTTTTTCGGACGGTTTGGCTTTGCAGCGTGTGCCGCCTGCTTGTCGGCAGATTGGTTGCAAATTGAAGCGGAGCAGATACAATCCGCTTATGTTTATGTATTGATTGGATTGGGGAACAGCCATGTCTTCGCGCCCTTGTTTTTCCGAAACGCCCGACCGCCGCACCCACGACGCGCTCTACGATTGGGCGCGGGCAAGTTACGGCGCGGCAGACGACTGGAACACGCTCTATCTGAACGGGCTGGCTTTGGGTCGTCTGAATCCGTTTTGGTGCGAACGGATCAAACAAGACTGGCAGGAAGGGCTTTCTGAAGTTTCAGACGACCTCTACCTGCAAACGGACAACTGGCTGGCGATGGGCGACAGTTTGCAGCACTTGGCGCACGAATGGAAAAGCCTCGGACTGCTGCACGGCTGGCGCGACGAAAAGTTTGACGTGTGCGACGACGCGGGCAAGGTGCTTTTTGCGTTGGAACGCGCCGCCTTCCGCCCGTTCGGACTCATGAGCCAAGCCGTCCACCTCAACGGACTGGTGCAAACCGGCGACGACTGGCATTTTTGGATAGGCCGCCGCAGCCCGCACAAAGCTGTCGATCCCGACAAACTCGACAACCTCGTCGGCGGCGGCATTGCCAGCGGCGAAACCCCGTTTGAAGCCGTCTGCCGCGAAAGCGAAGAAGAAGCCGGACTGATGCCGCCTGCCCTCGACACCCTCCGCCCCGCCGCCCGAATCCACAGCCTGCGCCCCGTATTGCGTGGCATCCACAACGAAATCCTGCACATCTTCGACATCGTCCTGCCCGAAACCGTCCGCCCCGAAAACCAAGACGGCGAAGTCGCAGGGTTTGAATTGATGAACGTTTCGCAACTTGTCGAAACCATGTTGTCCCAAACCATGATGCACGATGCCCAGCTCGTTACCCTCGAAGCCCTCAAACGCTACGGCGCGCTCGACAGGCAACATTCGCTAAGCCTTTGGCTGGACAGCATTCGCCGCTGAACGAAACCAATAAACAAAACCCCGCCGTTTTCCTTCCCCGATTCCCCAAAAGGTCGTCTGAAACCTATGCTCCGACTTACCGACATCTGCAAACGCTTCGACAGCAAAACCGTCGCCGACCGCATCAGCCTGACCGTGTCCGCAGGCGAAACCCTCGCTGTCCTCGGACGCTCCGGCTGCGGCAAATCCACCCTGCTCAAAATCATCGCAGGCATCGACAAACCCGACAGCGGCGAAGTCTGGCTGGACGGGCAGAACATCACCGCCGTCCCGCCCGAAAAGCGCAACGTCTCGCTGATGTTTCAAGACTACGCCCTGTTCCCGCACCTGACCGCCCAAGAAAACGTCGGTTTCGGACTCAAAATGCGCCGCCTGCCCAAAGCCGAAATCGAAGCACAAACCATGCAGGCGCTGCGCGACATCGGTTTGGAAAACGAAGCCCGCCGCAAGCCCGGCAGCCTCTCCGGCGGCGAACAGCAACGCCTCGCCCTCGCCCGCGCCCTAATTATCAAGCCGTCGCTGCTGCTCTTGGACGAAGCCTTCTCCAGCCTCGACACCCACCTGCGCCACAGCCTCTACCGCCTGACCGACGAGAGCATCCGCCGTCAAAACATCCCCGCCGTCCTCGTGACCCATTCGCCCGAAGAAGCCGCCGCGCTGGCAGACCATATCGCCCTCATGCACGAAGGGCGCATCCTCCAATACGGCACGCCCGCCGAACTCTTCCGCCGCCCCGCCAACACCCAAGCCGCCCGCCTGCTCGGACTGCCCAACACAGACGATACGCGCCACATCCCTACGCACGCCATCTGCCCCGACCCGCAAGGTACACCCTGCCGCATCCCTGTCCCCTCACCCCCCCTGCCCGACAGCCTGCGCCTGACCTTCGCCCATCCCGAATACGGCGAACTGACCACCCTGTTACCCGCCGGACACTTACCCGCCGGCGATACCGTGCCGATACATATCGATAAAGAACAAATCGTTTGGTTTGAACCGTTGCGATGATGTTTTGTGTCCCGCCGTCGTTTGACCCGTCGGACAAATCAAAAAAGGTCGTCTGAAACTTTTCAGACGACCTTTGCTTTGACTTACAACAGCTTGGGGTTTTAAAACTGCCCGAGCTTATTTTTTAATCGCAGTACGCATATTGTCGGCGATGTGGGTTGCGCCGGCGGCCAGACCGGACATACCGATCAGGGATGCGGCGGCGAGTTTGATTAATTCTTTCATTTTGAGTCTCTTTCTTGTGTTTGTGTTGCGGATGTTATAGTGGATTAACTTTCAACCAGTACGGCGTTGCCTCGCCTTAGCTCAAAGAGAACGATTCTCTAAGGTGCTAAAGCACCAAGTGAATCGGTTCCGTACTATCTGTACTGTCTGCGGCTTCGTCGCCTTGTCCTGATTTTTGTTAATCCACTATATTTTGTTAATCCACTATATCGTCGGGTCGGCTTATTATTTGCCGGCTTCGGCGATGTTTTTGGCGACGGTCGTCGCGCTGGCGGTCAGACCGGACATGCCAATCAGGGAGGCGGCTGCCAATTTGATTAAGTTTTTCATGGTAATCTCTCTTTCTTTTGTTCCCTCCGCCGAACTTGGCGGTCTGCGGTTCGCGCTTGTGTCGGCATCTGATGCCGGAATCGGTTGATAGCCGAAAGCCGCTCCGCCTTGGGCGGGAAGGGTTGTTTATGGGGTTTGGGAAGCGTTTAAAATATTTCGTTTGTTTTCAAATTATTTTTTTGCAGCGGTTTCGATATTGCGGGCAACCATAGCGGCTGAAGCGGTAACGCCTGCCATACCTATTAAAGAGGCTGCGGCCAAGGTCAATAAATTTTTCATTTCGGGTAATCTTTTCTCATACTGATCAAATGTTATTTAATAACATCTACATTTGCCGTCGGCGTGTCTGCCGTATCGACAGGGGTCATGATACCGCCTTAATTGATAAATTATACAGTTTTTTAGTAAAGAAATACGCAGTAAAAATGGATTATTGTAATTATTTGATAAATTATTTTTAGTTTTGAAAATGACACCGATGTCTTGAGGAATGACACCGATGTCTTAGTTACAAGCCGATTACAAATTGTTTATTTTAGAATAGATGCTCTCGGATTTTTTGTTGCCAAATTACACCATTTTGGACGAATTTTAAATTTTTCTCATATTTTTCAATCAGATAAAAAACAACACTTTTCCGCTTGGTTTTTTGGTTTTTAGCTTCAGACTATAATCGCCATTGCCATTTTTAAAATTATCTATCCTTTTTTGGCAAAAACAGGTCGTCTGAAACCAAAATCTCTGTCCGACAAACCTGAATCCGCTGTTTTCTTGTGAAATCGCTCATTAAATAAATCTCTCATCCGGCGCAGTGGCATTGTTCCGCTTTGCCCAAAGTGGGCGGTTTTTCTAAGTTGTTGGCGGTAAAAGCCCTATTTGGGAGCAGCGAAACGTGTAAAACTTGTTTTCAGGTTTTCAGACGACCTGTTTGTGTTTATGGGTTGGCAGGGTCGTCTGAAAAGGCTTTCTGTTTCGTCGATGCCGTTTATGCTCCAAACACATCGGTGCTGTACCACGTTTGCGCCCTACGTTCTGAAATCCGCCGCTTGACATCATTTATCCGCCGTTCCACTCTATCCTATGCAAGCGCGCAGCGAGCTTGTCCTGCAAACATGCTATATTGCCGTTTTTGCTTTTTTCCGTTTTCAGACGACCTATGAATCTCCCGCTCCTTCTGACCGCCGCGCTTGCCTTTCTGTCCGGCGCGCTCATCACTTGGCTGCTCGCCCGCAACAAGGCGCAGACGCAGCAGTTTGCCCTGATGCAATCGCTTGCCGAGTGCCGCCAGCATCTTGAATTTGCCGAACAAAATCAGGCGCAAACCGCCGCCGAGCTTGCCGATGCGCGCTATCATGCCCAAGATTTGCAGGGTGAATTGCAGGAATTGGGCAACCGCTTCGCTGCCGCCGAACGCCAAATTGGTTATCTTCAAGAGCGCGAACTGGAAGCAGGTCGTCTGAAACAAGATTACGCCGAGCTTCAGGAAAACGCGCACAACCTGCACGTCCGCAACGAACGCCTCCACATCCAGCTCGAACAGGAACGCCTCGCCGCCGACGAAAAACTCAAACTCCTCGCCGAAGCCCGACAAAGCTTGGGCGACCAGTTCCAAAACCTTGCCAACACCATTTTGGAAGAGAAAAGCCGCCGCTTCACCGAGCAAAACCGCGACCACCTCAGCCAACTGCTGACCCCGCTCAACGAACGCATCCACGGCTTCAGCGAGCTGGTTCAGCAAACCTATGAAAAAGAAGCGCGCGAACGGCTGACCCTCGAAAACGAACTCAAACGCCTGCAAACCCTCAACACCCAACTGCACAGCGACGCCAAAGCCCTCACCGACGCCCTTACCGGCACGCAAAACAAGATCCAAGGCAACTGGGGAGAGATGATTTTAGAAAGCGTTTTGGAACATTCCGGCCTGCAAAAAGGGCGCGAATACACTGTCCAAGCCGCCGCCATCCGCCAAGAAGAAGACGGCGCGCGCCGCCTCCAGCCCGACGTCCTCGTCAACCTGCCCGAAGGCAAACAAATCGTCATCGATTCCAAAGTCTCGCTGACCGCCTACGTCCGCTACACCCAAGCCGCCGACGCCGCTACCGCCGAGCGCGAACTCGCCGCCCACGTCGCCAGCATCCGCGCCCACATCCGCAGCCTGTCGCAAAAAGACTATACCGACCTCGAAGGCTTGCGCACGCTGGACTTCGTGTTTATGTTCATCCCCGTCGAACCCGCCTACCTGCTCGCCTTGCAACACGATGCCGCCCTGTTCCAAGAATGTTTCGACAAGCGCATTATGCCGGTCGGCCCGAGTACGCTGCTCGCCACCCTGCGCACCGTCGCCCACATCTGGCGCAACGAACAGCAAAACCAAAACGCCCTCGCCATCGCGGCAGAAGGCGGCAGGCTTTACGACAAATTCACAGGCTTCGTCCAAACGCTTGAGGGCGTCGGCAAAAACATCGACCAAGCGCAAAACCAGTTCCAACAAGCCTTCAAACAGCTCTCGCAAGGACGCGGCAACCTCGTCAGCCGCGCCGAAAAACTGCGCGCGCTGGGCGTGAAAACCACCAAACGCCTGCAACGCGATTTGGTGGAAACCGCCCAAGAGTCTGCTTTGCAGGATACTTTGCAGGATAAGGGTTTGCAGGAAGGCGAAGAAGATTGAAGGCTGAGTCGGATTTCAGACGACGTATCAAAGACAAAAAGGGCGCATGATGCGTCTTTTTTATTTTTAACTGATTCGCTTTGCTTTTGAACGACACCGGCCGTCAACCGCCTCCCGCCTACGCCTGTGCGGGGCAGGAATGAGAGCCGATAATTAAGTAATTAAGCAGTATCAATGCAAGCAGGTTGGCAGGACGGAGAAAACAACGCTGCGGCAAACAGGTCGTCTGAAAAAGGTTCGGACAAGCACCGCTTTATTTGTTTCAGCAAAACCGGCTTCTTTCAGTTTCAGACGACCTCAAAGGCGGCATACATCCGCCCGACTGCCACGAAGCCCGGACTGTGCGGTATAATCATGAACATTCTTATAGTGAAATCAATCAAAAACGGACACAAAGCATTTATCCCGCCCACTATCCGACCGTACATTCAAACAGGAATGACCCGCGCCGTCCTTCCCGCAAAAAGGAACAGCGGCAATTTGAATATCCTTTTTTGCATGTGTCCGCCCGAATTTCAAACTTTACACAGGAAACCGCCATGTTAGTCTGCAACCCCTACGAAGTCGTGATTCACGGCACAACCAGCAAAGGTAAGATTTTCCGTCCCAGCGACTGGGCAGAACGCCTGTGTGGCATATTGTCTTCATTCACCAAAGACAACCGATTGTCCTACTCCAACTGGGTGCGCCCCATTTTGGTGGAAAACGTCCGCTGCGTCGCCGTCGATAAAAAACTCGAAGAAGACAATCCGCAAATGTTCCGTTTCCTGATGGACTTTGCCGCCGACAACGATTTGCGCATCATCGACTGCAAAGAGCTTTTGAAAGAACAGGAAGACAAAGCGCAAGGCGAACCGGCCGAACGCGTCCTACTGGCACAAGCCATCGAAGAAAAACACGCCGCCGAAAATGAAGTTGATCAAGCCGCTGCTGCCGACTACGTTTTGCGCGAGATCCCGCCCGAAGACACATCCAACGCCTTCGCCGCCCTCAGCGTCCTGCGTGCTTCATTGACCGACATCGGCAAATTCACCGAACAAATCAACACCATCCAACGCCCATCCGGCTACCGACTCTTAGGCATTTTTGAAGAAGGCAAACAGAACGCCGTCGCCGTCTGCGGCTTCCGCGAAGCCTGCAATCTCGCCAGCGGCCGCCATATCCACATCGACGACATCGTTACCCTGCCGCAAAGCCGCCGCAAAGGCTACGCCTCCCGCCTTTTGGCTGAAGTCCGCAAAATTGGCGCGGAAACAGGCGTGACCAAAATCCACCTTAACGTCCACGTCAATCAAAACCGAGCCGATGCGCACCGCCTGTATTTCAAAAACGGTTTCGAAATCAGCGCATACCATTTCCGCTGCGATCCTAAATGACCCAAAAGGCCGTCTGAAGACCAAATACGGTTTCAGACGGCCTCTTTCACTCCTAAGAAAGGAACCCCATGAAAACCGTCCTCAGCCTCACCGCCCTCTTCTTCCTTGCCGCCTGTACTTCTGCAACGGGATCGGGCGGCAGCTCGCAAGTCTATGGCGAAATCAAAACCGGCATCGAAAGCAGCCGTACCCGATAAACTGTCATAATAGTGAACCCGCGATAACTCAAAGGTCGTCTGAAAACATCATTCGGATTTTCAGACGACCTTTGTTTCGGCAAAACCCAAATCAGATTGGCAAACACACTCTCGGCAAAACATCTGCCGAATTATCGTTCCCATTTCTCCTTCGCGGTGTCTTCCCGCCGGTTTTTCCCGTAAAATAATGTCTTTAACCCCCGATACTTGTTTTCTGGCAACCCGTCCCCACCGTAGAGGTCGTCTGAAATCCACTCTATCTCAATCAAAACAATACAATGATTCAAAAAATATTCTCATGGTTCGAATCCCGAATCGACCCCTATCCCGCAGCCGCCCCGAAAACGCCTGAAAAAGGGCTGTGGCGGTTTGTCTGGAGCAACATCGAAGGCGTGCGCAAATGGATTGCCGTCTTGGCGGTGTTTACCGCCGGTATCGGCATCATGGAAGCCCTGTTGTTTCAATTTATGGGCAAAGTCGTGGACTGGCTCGGCAAATACACGCCTGCCACCCTGTTTGCCGAAAAAGGCTGGGCGTTGACGGCGATGGCGGGAATGATGGTGTTTTTCGCCCTCTGGACCTTCCTCGCGTCCAACGTGCGCCTGCAAACCCTGCAAGGCGTTTTCCCCATGCGCCTGCGCTGGAATTTCCACCGCCTGATGCTGGGGCAGAGCCTCGGTTTTTATCAGGACGAATTTGCCGGCCGCGTGTCCGCCAAAGTCATGCAGACCGCGCTGGCGATGCGCGACGTGGTGATGACGGTTGCCGACATGGTTGTTTATGTGCTGGTGTATTTCATTACTTCCGGCGTGATTCTGATTTCGTTCGACGGCTGGCTGCTGCTGCCCTTTATCGGCTGGATTATCGGCTTCGCCTTGGTGATGCGCTTCCTGATTCCCAAGCTCGGCAAAACCGCTGCGCGTCAGGCGGATGCGCGTTCGCTGATGACCGGCCGCATTACCGATGCCTATTCCAATATCACCACCGTCAAACTCTTCTCCCACGGCGCGCGCGAAGCGGCCTACGCCAAGCAGTCGATGGAAGAATTTATGGTTACGGTACACGCCCAAATGCGTTTGGCGACGCTTCTGCACACATGCAGCTTCATCGTCAACAGCTCGCTGACCGCCGGCACGACCGCGCTGGGCATCTGGCTTTGGTATCACGGACAAATCGGCGTCGGCGCGGTTGCCACCGCCACCGCGATGGCGTTGCGCGTCAACGGCCTGTCGCAATACATCATGTGGGAATCCGCCCGATTGTTTGAAAACATCGGCACCGTCAACGACGGCATGGTAACCCTGTCCAAACCGCACACCATTCTCGACAAGCCGAACGCCCTGCCGCTGAAAGTGTCGCAAGGCGAAATCAAGTTTGAACACGTCGATTTCTCCTACGAAGCAGGCAAACCGCTGCTCAACGGCTTCAATCTCACCATCCGCCCGGGCGAAAAAGTCGGCTTGATCGGACGCAGCGGCGCGGGCAAATCCACCATCGTCAACCTGCTTTTGCGCTTCTACGAACCGCAAAGCGGCACGATTTCGATTGACGGGCAAAACGTCGACAGCGTGACCCAAGAAAGCCTGCGCGCCCAAATCGGTTTGGTCACGCAAGACACCTCGCTGCTGCACCGTTCAGTGCGCGACAACATCGTTTACGGCCGCCCCGACGCGACCGACGCCGAAATGATTTCCGCCGCCGAACGCGCCGAAGCCGCCGACTTCATCCCCAACCTTTCCGACGCCAAAGGGCGGCGCGGCTATGACGCGCACGTCGGCGAACGCGGCGTGAAACTCTCCGGCGGACAACGCCAACGCATCGCCATCGCCCGCGTCATGCTCAAAGATGCGCCGATTCTGCTGCTCGACGAAGCCACCAGCGCGCTCGACTCCGAAGTCGAAGCCGCCATCCAAGAAAGCCTCGACAAAATGATGGACGGCAAAACCGTCATCGCCATCGCCCACCGCCTCTCCACCATTGCCGCGATGGACAGGCTCATCGTCTTGGACAAAGGCCGCATCATAGAAGAAGGCAGCCACACCGAGTTGCTCGAGAAACAAGGCCTCTACGCCAAACTCTGGGCGCACCAAAGCGGCGGTTTCTTGAGTGAACACGTCGATTGGGAACATAATTGAGTGTCTTGCAGTAAGCAAAAGGTCGTCTGAAAATCCGGTTTTGAATTTCAGACGACCCCAGTTCAAAATCATCTCGACAGGGCGCAAGATTGCGCCCTTCTTTTTTGGGTATATAGTGGATTAACTTTAAATCAGGACAAGGCGACGAAGCCGCAGACAGTACAGATAGTACGGAACCGATTCACTTGGTGCTTCAGCACCTTAGAGAATCGTTCTCTTTGAGCTAAGGCGAGGCAACGCCGTACTGGTTGAAAGTTAATCCACTATAAATTGCAAATCTGACCGAAGGATGGAAGGGTCGTCTGAAACCGAAAATCAGGTTTCAGACGACCCTTAATTTTCGGCGGCCAGACAATTAAACCGCCGTAACCTTCCCGTCAAAGGGTGTTTCATTCCGCGTACTTGCACTATACTGCCCCTGAAGAATACCGTCCGAAAGGAAAAACAATGAAATACGCTCCTGCCTTCCTCGCCCTTATCCTGCCCCTGTCCGTACAGGCAGCGGTCAACATCCAACGCTGGACCACCCCGCAAGGCGTGCAGGTCCTCTTGGCCGAGCGGCATGAAAATCCGATTATCGACATGGCAGTCAGCTTCCGAGGCGCAGGCAACGCGTCCGATCCCGACGGCAAAAGCGAAACCGCCGCCTTCACCGCCGCCCTGTTGACCAGCGGCACAAAAGAAATGGACGAAGAAACCTTCAACGCCCAAACCAACGGATTGGCAGTTGAAATCGGCAGCGGTACGGACAACGAAACCGCCACCGCCACCCTGCGCAGCCTGAGCCGTCCGGACACACTCAAAAAAGCCGTTTCCCTGTTCAACGGCGCACTGACCCGCCCGCGTTTCGACGAAGCTGTGTTCTGCCGCAACCAAACACAAGCCGCCACCTTCCTGCAACAACAGGAAACCAAACCCGACTTCACCGCCGCCCGAACATTGGCGCGCCTCTCTTATCCCGACCACCCTTACGGCAAAGACGCATACACCACCGTACAAAGCATAAACGGCATCACGCTTGACGACATCCGCGCGTTTTACCGCACCCGCTACGGCAAAAACAATGCCGTCGTCGCCATCGTCGGCGATATAGACCGCAAAGGCGCCGACCGCCTCGTGCAAGACGCATTGTCCGGACTGCCCGACCGTGCCGCCGCATCGGCCGACGTTCCGGCCGTCAAAAAAACATCCTGCACAACGCCGCGACATCCCCTTCGCCGGCGAACAGGCACAAATCATGCTCGGAATGCCGCTGATTACCCGCAACGACCCCGATTACTACGCGCTTGTTGCCGGCAACTACGTCCTCGGCGGCGGCGGATTCGACAGCCGCCTGATGGAAGTCCTGCGCAATCAGAGGGGCGACACCTACAGCGTGTACAGCAACCTTACTCCGGAACGTCAGGCAGGCATGTTCACCATCGCTTATTCTTCGCGCAAACCCGCCGCCCGCGCCTCGCTTGCCGCCGCACAGGAAGTCATCAGGCAGTTCATCGCCGAAGGTCCGACCGAAGAAGAAATGGCTCAAGCAAAAGCCAACATCACGGGCAGCTTCCCCCTGCGTTTCGATTCCAACGCCAAACTGCTCGGCTACTTGAACCTCATCGGTGTCTATAACCTGCCCGACGACTACCTTGAATCCTACCCCAAAGCCGTCGCCAAACTGACCGCCGCCGACGTCAAAGCCGCCTGGCAAAAACGCGTCCGCCCCGAAGACTTGAATATCGTCGTGGTCGGTGCGCAGTAAAGGTCGGGTTGAATAGACGCAAACGTCGTCTGAAAACAGGTTTTAGGTTTCAGACGACGTTTTTTATGCTCGAAACGGCTTTCTTCTTCCGAACGCTTGTTATAGCGGATTCAAACGAAAAGTCCCCATATCGGCATTTATCCGCGCAGTCGGAAGTCTGGAAAGTTGAAATAATGGTGATTTCTAAATATTCCCTCAAACGAAGGAGCAGGATTCCAGCCTGCGCGAAAATGACGGAGCAGGTGTTTTCTGTTCCAACCTGCCGTCCATTTCACAAGAAATCAAAGGGTATCGGAAAAATCGAAAAGGTCGTCTGAAAATTTTCAGACGACCTTTTCAACGTTTTAAGAACGTATCCGTTTCAACACTTCTTCTTTGCCGATTAATGCCAACACGGCATCGACGCTGGGCGTTTTCGCCGTGCCGCAGACGGCGAGGCGCAGGGGCATGCCGAGTTTGCCCATTTTGATGCCTTCTTCGTCGCAGAAAGGTTTGAACAGGTCGTGGATGGCTTCGGCGTTCCAGTCTTCCAGCCCTTCAAGGCGTTCGGCAAAGCGCAGCATACGGGCGGCGGCTTCGTCATCCCAGTGTTTCTGCACGTCCGCTTCGGCGGGCGTTTGTTTGACGTAGAAGTAGAGACACTCGTCGGCGAGGGTGTTCAGGTCTTGGGCGCGGTCTTTGACCAGTGCCAATACGTCTTCCAACGCGGGTTTTGCCGTGTCGTAAATGTCGCGCAGGGCGAGGCGGGGTTTGATAAGTTCGGCAAGTTTTTCGTTGGCGGTGATTTTGATGTGTTCGCCGTTGATCCAGTAGAGCTTTTTCAAGTCCATGCGGCTTGGAGACGGGGAAACGTCTTTCAAATCAAACCATTCGATGAATTGTTCCATCGTGAAGAACTCGTCGTCGCCGTGCGCCCAGCCCAAACGCGCCAGATAGTTGAGCATGGCTTCGGGCAGGATGCCCATCGCGCCGAAATCGGTGATGGCGACAGTGTCGCCGCTGCGTTTGGAGATTTTTTTGCCTTGTTCGTTGAGAATCATGGGCAAGTGGCCGTATTCGGGCAGGTTTGCGCCGATGGCTTTTAAGATGTTGATTTGTTTCGGGGTGTTGTTCACATGGTCATCGCCGCGGATAACGTGGGTAACGCCCATGTCGTAGTCGTCCACGACGACGCAGAAGTTGTAGGTCGGCGTGCCGTCGGCGCGGGCGATAATCAGGTCGTCGAGTGCTTCGTTGGGAATGGAAATTTCACCTTTGACCAAGTCCGTCCACTGGGTAACGCCGTCCAAAGGCGTTTTGAAGCGGACGACGGGTTGCACGTCGGCAGGGATTTCGGGCAGGGTTTTGCCCTCTTCGGGACGCCAGCGGCGGTCGTAAGTCGCCGTGCCTTCTTTTTCGGCCTTCTCGCGCATGGCTTCCAACTCTTCTTTGCTGCAATAGCAGTAGTAGGCGGCGCCTTTTTCCAAGAGTTCGGAGATGACTTCTTTATAGCGGTCAAAACGGCGGGTTTGGTACACGACGTTGTCGGCGTTGTCGTAATCGAGACCGACCCATTTCATGCCGTCGAGGATGATGTTGACGGATTCGGCGGTAGAACGCGCCAAGTCGGTGTCTTCGATACGCAATAAGAACTCGCCTTTGTGATGGCGGGCAAACGCCCATGAAAACAAGGCGGTGCGTACGCCGCCGATGTGCAGGTAGCCGGTGGGGCTGGGGGCGAAACGGGTTTTGACGGTCATGATGGCTCCAAAGTCTTTGAAAACAGGTATTTTACTTTTTCGGCAAGGTTTAAACAATGTAAGGCCGTCTGAAAATATAGTGGATTAAATTTAAACCAGTACGGCGTTGCCTCGCCTTGCCGTACTATTTGTACTGTCTTCGGCTTCGTCGCCTTGTCCTGATTTAAATTTAATCCACTATAATGTCGGCGCAGAAGGACCGTCTGGGAACTTTTCTCCTGAAAACAAGACAAATGATAATTATTTCTTTGAAAGTATCCGCTCATGAACAAACGCGCTTTATTTGCCGCCCTCGCCCTCCTGCCCCTTTTTGCCCAAGCCGAAATCAAAACTATCAAAGACGTATTGGGACGCGAAGTCAAAGTCGATGTCCCTGTCAAACGCGCGGTTTTGGCGTTTTACTATCCCGACTATATCGCGGTAACGGGCGCGGACAAATTTAAAAACGTCATCGGCATTTCGCGTGAGTTTTGGGAGAAATTCAATCCCGGCAGCTGGGCGATGTTCAAACAGAAGCTGCCTACGCTGCAAAACATTGCGGACATCGGCAACATCAGCACCGGCACGTTTTCACTGGAGAAAACGCTCGCGCTCAAGCCGGACGTATTGATTCTGGCCGACTGGCAGTATAAGGCCGTCGCCACCCACCTGCCGCGCATTAAAGCGGCAGGCATACCCGTCGTCGTGGTCGATTTCAACGCCGAAACCGTCGCGCGGCACACGCGCAGTGCGGAAATTTTCGGCGAACTCAACGGTACGCAGGCGCGCGCCCAAAAAATTGCCGCCGAATACGCCCGAGGCATTGCCGATATCCAAAAACGCGTCGCGCGCTCCAAGCAGTCCAAACCGAAAATCTATATCGAGTTCGGCGACAAAGGCCCGTCTGAATACAGCTACACCTTCGGCAAAGATATGTGGGGCGCGATTGCCGACACAGCAGGCGGCAACAATATCGCCGCGCCTTACGTTAAAAACTGGGGACCGATAAACCCTGAAAAATTCCTGACGGCCAAACCCGACGTCATCGTCATTTCGGGGACGGAAAACGGCCATAAAGACAAGCCTGGCATTATGGCGATGGGCATAGGCATCAGCCAGGCCGATGCGCAACGCCGCCTGGCCGGATTTGTCAAACGCAAAGGCTGGGCAGACATTCCTGCCGTCAAAAACAAACGCGTTTACGGCATCTACCACACCGCCTCCCGCTCGCTCACCGATTTGGCCAGCGCGCAATTTATCGCCAAAACCCTGTATCCGCAGCAGTTTGCCGACATAGACCCAAACAAGACCTATCTGGACTTCTACCGCAAATACCTGCCCGTCGTGCCGGACGGTACGTTTTACATCCGATTGAAATAGCGGCTGCAAAAATCATAGGCTCAGGCCGTATAGCGGTCGAAACGGCGGGTTTGGTACACGACGTTGTCGGCGTTGTCGTAATCGAGACCGACCCATTTCATGCCGTCAAGGATGATGTTGACGGATTCGGCGGTGGAACGCGCCAAGTCGGTGTCTTCGATACGCAATAAGAACTCGCCTTTGTGATGGCGGGCAAACGCCCATGAAAACAAGGCGGTGCGCACGCCGCCGATGTGTAGGTAGCCGGTGGGGCTGGGGGCGAAACGGGTTTTGGCGGTAATGATGGCTCCAGAATCTTTTAAAACGGGTATTTTACTGTTTTTAGAAGGAATCGGACAATGAAAGGTCGTCTGAAACCTGAAAATTCGGTTTTCAGACGACCTTTTTTGAAGCTTGCCTACGCATGGGCGTTTTATTGGCCCCCTGCTTTCTGCATCCGCACCACCCTATCGGCGGATTCGATGGTTTCCTTGCGGTGTGCCACCATGATTTTGGTAATGTTGAGCAATTTCAGGTTTTCATTAATCGCCAGTTCGTTCTTCATGTCCAGATTGCTGGTGGCCTCGTCCAAAAACAGGATGCGTGGTCTTTTGTACAGCGCGCGTGCCAAGATGACGCGCTGTTTCTGCCCGCCGGACAAGGCATTACCCATATCGCCAATCAGGGTTTCGTAGCCCATAGGCATTCTGATAATGTCTTCATGTATCATCGCCATCGCCGCACATTGCACTATTAATTCCATATTTGGCGTTTCATCAAAAAAGCAGATGTTTTCGGCAATCGAGCCTGCGAACAATACGTCGTCCTGAGTTACCGTGCCGCTCAAGCCGCGGATGAACTTGGGCGAAAGTTTGTGGATGTCGTGCCCGTTCACCAATACTTTTCCCGATTCGGGCTTGAGGTTGCCGATTAAAATATTCATCAGCGTCGATTTGCCGCAGCCCGAACTGCCCGTAAACGCGATGGATTCGCCCTGTTTGATGTTCAAGCTGAAATTTTGCAGGACATAGGGTTCGCTGTCGGAATAGCGGAACGACACGTTTTCTACGGCAATATCAATATCGCCCGAAATCTCGGGAACATACGGGTCTGCAACTTCTTCCGCCTCTGTTTCGGTCAATACGATGTCCGCAAGGCGCTCGGCATACAGCCCCAACATTTTGATTTTGATGTATTGGTTGACCAAATCGCCCACCCGGTTTTCAAACTGGTCTTTGTAGGCAAGGAAAGCCATCAGCGCGCCGACGGAAAAGACACCGTCCAATACGCGGGTTGCGCCCAGGTAGATGATGACGATGCCTTCGATGCCGAACAAAAGTTTGTTGGCGAAATCGAAAACGTTGGTCAGCTTCAGGGTGGTCAGATGGGCATTGACGGTATCGACAAACAACGTCATCCATGAGCTGTGGCGCTGTTCGTCTTTCTCAAACAGTTTGACGGTATGAATACCGCGCACGGTTTCCATGAAATAAGTGTTTTGCTTGGCTTCATGAACAATGTTTTCTTCGGTCGCATTACGCAGCGGATAATATGCCGCGATGCGGATGATGATGTACAACACCAGCGCAATCAATACGACGACGGTCAGCATCGGGCTGTAAAAAAACATCAAACCTAAAGTAAAGACCGCCATAATGCCGCTCAAAACGGTTTTAAACGCAGTCGAAGTCAGCGTGTCCTGAATGTCGTCGATGGCGTGAAAGCGCGATATTACGTCGCCCAAATGCCGTTTGCTGAAATAATCGCTGGGCAGCTCGAGCAGGCGTTTGAACATATTCGCCTTCCATTGCACGTTCAGCGTGGTCGTCAGGTGCATATTGACCCATGCCTGAAGCAGGGAAGTCAGTTGTTCGATGATTTTCATCAGGCCGAATCCGAGTGCCAGCGTCAGCAAAAGGTTTCGGTCGGCGGAAACAATCACATGGTCGATAACCCATTGAGTGAAAAACGGACTGACCAAACCGAAAATTTCTAAAGCAAACGCCAAAATCAATACTTGGATAAGCGATTTGCCGATGCCGGTAATGCCTTTGACCAAAGCGGAAATTTTAACTTTCTGCTTGTCGTCTTTCGCTTCGAAATGCGTGTTCGGCCACATTTCCAGCGCAATGCCAGTAAATTTTTGCGACACTTCCTCCATCGGGATTTTCCGCATTCCGACAGCGGGATCCATGATGGTAATGCCGTTTTTTGCCGACTTCTTTCAAGACTACAAAATGGTTCAAATCCCAATGCAGGATACAGGGGGGTTTCAAATTGGGCAGGTCGTTCAAATCCAAACGTAGCGGACGCGAAGTCAGGTTCAAATCGTTGGCGTAATGCACGATGTTCGCCATGGTCGTACCCGTCTGCGAAATCGAATATTTCTGCCGCAATGTGCGTAAATCCGTGTGATAGCCGAAATAGCCCGCAATCGCAGTCAGACATGCCAAGCCACACTCGGCAATTTCCGTCTGCAAAACCACCGGCAGCTTTTTGCTGAATCCGAATGACAAACGTTCCAAATAACTCATCGGCCTAATTTTCCTGCAATGCTGTAAAGCGGGTCGAGTACCCATTCATAAAGTTTCTTACGCTCGTTCAGGATGTCGGCCTCCAAAGCCATCCCCATCTGCAACGGCTTTTCTTCACCGTAAACCTTGACCGTCTGCTTTTCAGGTTTGACCCTCACCAGATAAACCGACTCGTTCGGACGCGACGGATTTTCTTCCGTATCGGCAGGATAAACACCGCCCAAATTGGCAAGCTCCTGTTTGCCCATAGCCGTTTTCGCAATGGAAATGATTTTGCCTTCGGCATGACCGAATTTTTGATAAGGATAAGCCTGATAACGCAGAATCACTTTATCGTCAGGCTTGATAAAGCCGATGGCATTGCTCGGTACATAAAGGTTCGCCACCAAATCCGTCTTGCCCGGCACAATGCTGAGCAACAGGGTTGAAGCCGTTACCTGCTGACCGACTTCTACATTGGACGTACTGACATAACCCGACTTGCTCGCACGGATGACCTGTTCCTGCTGGGAATCCAGATTCAACGTTTCCTGCGTGATTTCCGCCACACTGCGATTCAACTGGCTCAACTCCGTCTGCTGTTTTTCGGGCAGGGTTTTCAAGGTCTGCCGCTGCGCATTCAACTCGCGGACAATGCCAGACTCTTCCCGCCGCAACGCATTCAGTTGGGACAGCTGGTCGAGGCGGCCGTTTTCATAGTCCATCATCTGCTGTTCGGAAATAAAACCTTTTTTCAAAAGGGGGCGGTATTTCGCAATCAACTCTTCGGCAAGCGCTACACGCTTTTTCTGTCCCGAAATCTGGCTGCGCACATCGGCAAGCTGGTTTTCCAGACGGCTGACGCTGTCGGTAGTCGTCCGCGCCTCCCCTTCCTGCAACTTCTTCTGCCGCTCGATTTCATGAAGCAGCATTTCCTTTTTCGCTTCCGCCTCCTTGACCAGACGGTCGCGGATATTGCCCTCGCCGTTGTAACGCGGCATCGAAAGCTTCAGCAGAACATCGCCTTCTTGCACAAAATCGCCTTCTTTCACCATTTTCTCGGTAACGATGCCGGTATCCGCAGGATAAACCCGCACCAAGCCCGACACAGGCATCAACTGCCCCTCGACATTGGTCTTGCGCGTATAGCTGCCGAAAAAGGCAAACAATAAAATCGCCGCCGCCGCCGAAGCCGCGCAGCCCGTCAAAAACACAAAAGAAAACGGGCGGGTCATGACGACATGCCCCGTCCACTTGTTCTTCTTCGCCTCGAAAATCTCAGGGCGGAAAAAACTGTTGTTATCAGCCATTCATTACACTCGATTTCTCAATACGTCGTCTGAAAAACTTCCTAAAGCATATCAACCATTATTTCAAACTGTTCAAGCCGACGGCAATCCCGCACAAAAAGCCGACAATCGCGACAATGCTGAAAATAATGACATAAAGGGTTTTAGTTTTCTTGTCTTGAGTCATGGTATTTTTTATTGAAAAATTTGTTCAGAAGCAGGATAAGCGGTACGAATATCAACGTGGAAACAGCAGCATAGCGCAGCGACTTGGCAAAATTCGGATAAATGAAAAAATACGACATTAACAAGTTTACCGAAAAGTAAACCACGCCCGAAACCGCCGCATTTTTCAATAATTTTTTGGTGTTTTTTTCAATCTTCTTCATAGTCCTACTTCCTTTTCGACAAATGGCAACAAATAACAGTCATGGCAAGGATGACGATATTGTCCAGAACATATTGGTTTTTGTAGGCTTCAGGCTCATGGGGTAAACAAACCAATGCAGAACAGAAAATAGGATGTTTGATAGAAAAACGACTTTCAAATCGATAAATTTTTTCATATGCGCCGCAACGAATAATCAGTAAACAATACCAAAGACAAAAACATCAAAAATGCCTCGGCATAAACAGCAAAAACATTCCACACGAATCCGTAACGGTAAAGCTCATAGCACCAACCGCATACCGCCATCAGACAGAATACGGCAAAGACATATTTGCACACAGTCAAAACAGCCTGAAACCGCTTGCCTTTACCAAAAATCCGATCGCCGTCCATACGATAAACCGTCCCTACCTACTCTTCCGTTCGGTTTTTCAAAAGTTTTTCGCCCGCCAAGGTCATGAGAAATATAAACAATGCCGATAAAAAACCAAGCAATAGAGAACGGGATAAAGCGTATTTGGAAAAAAAATAATACACCGCAGACAAGACGGCGAATACGGCAAAGTCCAAAAACAATATCGATTTCAAGCTGCGCTTTTTATTCATCTCGATTTCCCAAAACCATTCCAAACAACATGTCGTCTGAAAAGATACTGCCCGTCAAAGCAACCGCATGGGCATCCTTACCTAAACGGCTGCACCTTCGGGGCAGAACCTTATTCCGATCAAAACCATCTCATCCACGGAAAATTGATGACAGGAAGGACGCAGCCTCCTTCGGTAATACCGCCGGAAATTTTTTCCAAATCTTTGATATCCAGTTGTTTCATAATAAATTCCTTAAATAATAAATAATTCTTCAATAAATTTCATAATTAACATATCTTTATATTATGAAAACATGTTAATTAAGATTTTTTCTCAAAAAACCTTCTTCCAAATACTGTTAATGCAAAAACAAATAATGTACACAGGAAGCTTAAAACTATTGAATTTAACAAAGTATAATTTGACCCGAAATAATATACCAAAATCAGCATAATAAACAATATTAAATCAGTAATTAATATAGGTTTCAGATTACTTTTTTTACTCATACTTTCTCCAATAATAGAAATAGTAGAATAAGTACATAGGTACAGATTTCATCTGTACCTATGTATGGGGTTAAATTTAATTAGCCTGTTGTCCAGCGTTCACCCAACACACCACCGGCAACAAATCCAACACCTAGCCCAATACCAGCGCCAACAGGACCTCCAAATGATCCTCCACCAAAGCCAGCAGCACCTCCCATAACGGCACCTTTCCAACTCCAACCACCAGTTACATTTTCAATGTCTTTCATTTCCAGTTTTTGCATAATAAAAATCCTTATATAAAAATTTAAAAATAATTAATCATTCCAAGTTGCTGCTGCGCCAAGAACGCCGCCACCAATCGCACCTAAAGCGGCTGCACCAGCAACACCCCATGGTCCTAAGGGAGCTCCCCATTTGGCAGAACCAAAGCCGCCACCTAATGCACCAGCAGCAACCACGCCCCAATCAATACCACCGGCAATCAAATCCAATTCTTCCATAGTCAATTCACGGACAAAAGAATCATTCATAGCTAAAGTTTGCATAATAATCTCCTAAAGATTAAGTTTTACAAAAGGCATAAAGCCCGTTTAAAACCGGAAGGCGGCTCTCCGCCTCCCGTCTTACGGAGAAAGAAAATATTTCTGCGAAAAATGTTTTCTTTCTCTGTATCCTTATACCGAATCTATGATTCAGTTGTTGCGAACGGCTTCGCGGGCTTCTTTCCATGCGTCGCTTAAAGCGTCGCCGGCTTTGGAGAAGCCGTCGCCCATTTCTTTCCAAAAATCTTTCCAGTCTTTCCGGAAGTCTCTGAAGTTGTAACCGCCGGCTACTTGTTCCAATTCGTGCTGTTTCAGATCTTTCATGATTATTACCTCATATCACGTTGATTAATCAGGATGTAACGGCTTTTATGTTTTGCCGTTTCATCGGTTGCGTGTTAGTGGGACAGAGAAAAATGAGAATTAGTTCTGTTTAATTTTGCACGAATACGCAAAGATAATTTAAGTTATCATTACCATATTTGAATCAAAATCTTTTTACCTTACCCTTTAAAGATAATATCTTAATAACGCAGTCTCGGTTATTTGCCTTTTTAAGATAAACACATAATTAAATTTTATATCTTTACAAACATTAATTATTAGAAAATCAGAGTTATAGTTTTTCAATGCCGTATGATAATTTTCATCTTTTTTTATAGCGTTGTAATATTTTTTATCCGAGAAAACTATTTTAGAAAATATATACACTAATTATTTTATTTTTAGGAAATAATATTAGTCATGTCTGATATTAAATTGACGTTTTGGTGCGTTTTACCTGTTTGCCTGATTTCCCCTGCCGCTCATTCTTTCACGCTGTTTGATGCCTGGCAGGCTGCATTGGGATATTCCGCCGATTATTCTGCGGCAAAATACGAACGCGATGCCGAAGCGGCGAAAAAGGTACTGGCACGGGCAGATCTTCTGCCTCAGACAAGTGCCAATTACCAATATCAGAAACAGCCTTATTCGCTTTCTTCCAATACCCAAAGCAACGGTTGGAACGTCCAAATCAGCCAAGTATTGTTCGACCGCAGTAAATTCGCTCAATACAAACAGGGAAAATTGGCTGAAGAGATGGCGGATATCCGGTTGGACAACAG
This sequence comes from Neisseria sicca 4320, assembly GCF_000193735.1. Taxonomy (GTDB): domain Bacteria; phylum Pseudomonadota; class Gammaproteobacteria; order Burkholderiales; family Neisseriaceae; genus Neisseria; species Neisseria sicca_E. Next base: position 10,636 of record NZ_AEPF01000052.1, on the reverse strand, counting down.
AGGTAACGAACTGCGGATAGAAGTGGCAAATGCTTATTTCGATGTATTGATGTATAGGGACAAGCTGCGGGCGGTTCGTGCGGAGAAAGATACTTATGAAAAACAGGTCAAGCGTGCGCAGGAAATGTTCCATCAAGGAGCGGCAACGGTGTTGGATACCCATGAGGCCATGTCGGGTTACGACAATGCGCTGGCTAAAGAAGTAGATACGCTGACCAGGCTGAAAACGTCGGAAAGCACGCTTGCCAATCTGACAGGGCTGAATCCTAGCGAAATTACCGTTTTGAATATGAAGGGCGGAAACGAACCTGTCGATTTATTGGACTATTCCCAAGAACAGGAATGGCAGGCCTTGGCCCAGGCGCATAATCCGGAATGGCAGTTGCAGCGTAAGAATCTGGAAAACGCACAGCAGGAAGTAAAGGCCGCAAAAGGAACAAGGATGCCGACGGTAACTGTCAACGGCGGTTATACGGACAGCAGGGGCACTTACCACTACGATTACAGTGCATACGGTGCGGGCAGTTTCGACCAAGATTACCGAAGCAAAGGGGCAACATTCAATATACAGGTCAGCATGCCGCTTTTTACGGGCGGCAAAATATCGGGCCGAATCAAGGAAGCCGCATCGCGCGAGATGCAGCAACGCGAGCTGCTGACGGCGGCCGAACGTAAAATCCGCCTTGCCGTCAAACAGGCGTATGACACGATCCGCAGTAATAAAATGCAGATTACGGCCCAACAGCGCCTTTTGGAAAGCAACCGTGCCAAGCTGGAAGCAACCCGTTTGGGACGGCAGGTCGGTATCCGTAACAATCTGGAGGAAATACAGGCGCAACAGGCGGCATCGGATGCAGAACAAAAACTCGCCGAAGCCAAATACGGCTATATCAAGGCTTATTTGCAACTGTTGCAAAGCGCAGGCGTATTGGGAGACGAAAACCGCATCCGCAGGCTGAGTGCGGCTTTGTTTTAATTTCGAAAATTTGTAGAACCATTAAAGCAGGATTTCACTAAAGCAGTATGAGATACAAAAAGGTCGTCTGAAAACCTCAAAATTCGGTTTTCAGACGACCTTTCGCTCTTTTTCAAAGCAGAAAATCCATTACAACGCCGTCAGGCATTATTCATAAACTTTCAACAGCTCCACTTCAAAAACCAACGTCGCGTTAGGCGGGATCACGCCGCCCGCGCCGCGTGCGCCGTAGCCCATTTCGGCGGGGATAGTCAGCTTGCGTTTGCCGCCTTCCTTCATGCCGCCGAAACCTTCGTCCCAGCCTTGAATGACCTGACCCACGCCCAGCGTAATCGTCAGCGGCTGACGACGGTCGAGGCTGGAGTCGAATTTGGTGCCGTCTTCCAGCCAACCGGTGTAATGCACGGTAATTTCCTTGCCCTTCACGGCCTCTTTGCCGTGGCCTTCCTGCAAATCTTCAATAATCAAACCGCTCATGTTTTATCCTTTCATAGCGTTTTCAATCAGTTAACAATATCGACTCTTCGATATTCCGCGCTGAAGGGTATCATAGCTGCCGTTTCCGATAAAGCAAAAGGTCGTCTGAAAACGGGTGGATACGTTTCAGACGACCTTTCAACTTATCGTCAACCGATGGGCAATCAATTTGAGCCGTTTTGCAGCGAGCGGGCATAGGTGTCGTTGTAGCCGATGTCGGTAATTTCGCGCACGCCTGTGGCAGGTGCGGTGAATTTCACGCGGTCATCATCTTTACGCATATCGTGCGCGTCGTGATATTCGACTTTGGCTAAACCCGGAATGGGGCCGGAGTCGTTGGCATGGTTCCATTCAGGAATGCGGCTGTCGGCAAAAGATGCGGCGGCGGCAACGGCGATGAGGGAGGCGAAGAGTGCTTTTTTCATGATACTTTCCTTATGATGTTGAATATAAAAGATGAACTGCATAGGCGTTCAAGCGATGGAAAGCATTTTATTGATTTCGTTTGGATTAATAAATATCCATTTTGTTGAAAGAATATTTATCAATAAGAAACAATATGCCATAACCCGTTTTCAGACGACCTCCCTGCAAAACTTATCCACAATGGTGCAGCGGCGTAGTCCATTCCTGTTTCACGGTTTTACTTTTTTCGTAACGTCGCCATGCTTTTTCGTGAAAATAGAAAACGACGGTGTTGGCAAGCGGCTCGACCAGCGCGACTGCGCTTGAGATGCCGATGCTGCCGGTCAAAATATAGGCAACGCCGAACGCGGTGGCGAAATGTAAAATGGCAAAGGTCATGGTTTTAATCATGATGGTTTCCTGATATGGTGATGTCTGTATGATTCGGATAATATAGTGAATTAACTTTCAACCAGTACGGCGTTGCCTCGCCTTAGCTCAAAGAGAACGATTCTCTAAGGTGCTGAAGCACCAAGTGAATCGGTTCCGTACTATCTGTACTGTCTGCGGCTTCGTCGCCTTGTCCTGATTTTTGTTAATCCACTATAACTATTCTCAACTGCGCCGTATATTGCGCCGTATCTTTTGAATATTTTATTTAAATTTAGTTTATTTCAATCATTATTTAATTTTCGATAGGTAAAAAATGAATCCGCTGTGCATTGCCGTTCTCGACCGCGACACGCTTGCCGACCGTCCGTTTGACTTTGATTTTCCGCATACTTTAAGCAGCTATGGTTCGACTGAGGCGCATCAGACCGCCGAGCGCATACGGGGCGCGGACATCATCATTACCAACAAAGTCGTGATTTCCGCCGAACACATCGCCGCCAACCCGCAGCTCAAACTGATTGCGCTAGCCGCGACGGGCGTCAACAATGTTGACCTTGCTGCCGCCAAGCAAGCGGGCGTGAGCGTGTGCAACATCCGCGCTTACGGCAACGAATCAGTGGCGGAACACGCTTTTATGCTGATGATTACCCTGATGCGCAACCTGCCTGCCTATCAGCGAGACGTTGCAGCAGGCTTGTGGGAAAACTCGCCGTTTTTCTGCCACCTCGGCGCACCGATGCGCGATTTGAACGGCAAAACACTGGCGATTTTCGGTCGCGGCAATATTGGTAAAACGCTGGCAACTTATGCGCAGGCTTTCAAAATGAATGTCGTGTTCGCCGAACATAAACACGCCGAAACCGTCCGCGACGGCTATGTTTCCTTTGACGAAGTCATCCGCTCCGCCGACGCGCTGTCGCTGCATTGCCCGCTCACGCCGGAAACGGCAAACATGATAGGCGAAGCCGAATTGCAGCAAATGAAACCCGGCGCCATCCTCATCAACTGCGGGCGCGGCGGCTTGGTTGATGAAGCCGCTTTGGTTGCGGCGTTGAAATACGGCCAAATCGGCGGGGCAGGTTTTGACGTGTTGACACAAGAGCCGCCGCGCGACGGCAACCCTCTGCTGAAAGCCCGCCTGCCCAACCTCATTGTCACGCCACACATTGCATGGGCAAGCCAAGAGGCCGCCAACCGTCTGTTTGACATCCTTGTGGACAACATCAACCGCTTCGTCACAGGCAATCCGCAGAATCTGGTTTGATGCCGACAGCCCTAGTCCTGTTGATAATTTTGTGAACAATTTAAAAGGTCGTCTGAAAATTTTCAGACGACCTTTTTGTATATCAATAGTTTTCAATGAATTAGGTTTGGTTTGATTGAATTGGAATTAGGTTTAAATTGTGGATAAGTTGTGAGCAATCAGTGGATTTTATCAAAAACCGATGCTTTAAAACGGCAAAGGTCGTCTGAAACCTGAATCTTGGTTTTCAGACGACCTTTTCGCTGGTTCAAACAAATCAAATATCGTAAGTAGTCGATGCGGTATCGCCGCCTTTGCCTGTCCAATTGGTGTGGAAGAACTCGCCGCGCGGTTTGTCAGTGCGCTCGTAGGTGTGCGCGCCGAAGTAGTCGCGTTGGGCTTGCAACAGATTGGCGGGCAGGCGTTCGGTGGTGTAGCCGTCGAGGAAGGTAATCGCGGAAGCCATGCAGGGCATGGGGATGCCGCATTCGATGGCTTTGGCGACCACTTTGCGCCATGCGGGCAGGCAGTTTTCCAATACGCCTTTAAAATAGGGATCGGAACCCAAAAACACCAAATCGGGATTGGCTTCGTATGCGTCGCGGATGTTGCCCAAGAACGCGCTGCGGATGATGCAGCCTTCGCGCCACAGAAGGGCGGTGTTGCCGTAGTTCAATGCCCAATCGTTGTTTTCGCCGGCTTCGCGGATGAGCATGAAGCCTTGTGCGTAGGAGATGATTTTGGATGCCAACAGGGCTTGGCGCAGGGCTTCGACCCATGCGGCTTTGTCGCCGTCAACGGGGCTGATGGTTTTGCCGAACAAGCTGCCGGTTTGAACGCGTTGGTCTTTGAGCGCGGACACGCAGCGGGCGAACACGGCTTCGGAAATCAGCGTCAGCGGGATACCCAAATCGAGGGCGTTGATGCCGGTCCATTTGCCTGTACCTTTTTGTCCGGCGGTATCGAGGATTTTTTCGACCAAAGGTTCGCCGTTTTCGTCTTTGTAGCCCAAAATCGCGGCGGTGATTTCAATCAGGTAGGAATCCAGCTCAGTTTGGTTCCATTCGCTGAAAATGCGGTGCATTTCGTCGTAGCTCAGACCCAAGCCGTCTTTCATGAATTGATAGGCTTCGCAAATCAACTGCATATCGCCGTATTCGATGCCGTTGTGCACCATTTTGACGAAATGGCCTGCGCCGTCGCGGCCGACCCAGTCGCAGCAGGGTTCGCCTTGCGGGGTTTTGGCAGCAATGGCTTGGAAGATGGGTTTGACGGCGGGCCATGCGGCTTCGTCGCCGCCGGGCATGATGGACGGACCGTGACGCGCGCCTTCTTCGCCGCCGGAAACGCCCGCGCCGATAAAGCGGATGCCTTTTGCCGCCAGCTCGTGGGTGCGGCGGGTGGAATCGGGATAGTTGGCATTGCCGCCGTCAATAATAATGTCGCCTTGCTCCAAAAGCGGGACAAGTTGCTCAATAAAGTCGTCAACGACAGAACCTGCGCGCACCATCATCATGATTTTGCGAGGTTTTTCCAGTTTATCTACTAAATCTTGCAATGAATAGGCACCGATAATGTTGGTGCCTTTGGCTGCGCCGTTGAGAAAATCGTCTACTTTAGCGGTGGTCCGGTTGTAAGCCACAACTTTGAAACCACGATCGTTCATATTCAAAATCAAGTTTTGACCCATAACGGCCAAGCCGATGACGCCGATATCGCCTTTCATTGATGGAAACTCCATTATTAATTTAATTTATCAGCCGCAACTCTATCTGATTTACAGATGTTTAACAATCCTTAACTATCTAATTTTTTGAAAAGATGACTTTACGTTGCGAGCGTTGGCTGCGCGTTGGGAAAACAAACTATAAATAAGATTTTAAATAATAAATAGATGATTATATTGAGTCGCGCATTTTTTTGTGTATAACTTTGATTCCTTATTCAGTTCAATAAGTTGAATGCAGATTTTGGATGCGGATAAACTGACGTTTGCCTTGTTGGCAGATGTGGATAATTTTGACATTCGGTTTGGCTCTGTGCATAACTTTCCGGCTATACACACAGCCTGCCGGTTTATACCGTTCTCAAACGGAACTGTATGACGAGATAAACAGTCCAATGGATTTTCATGTTTTAGACGACCTTTTGTACTTTTCAACAGCAGGTCGTCTGAAAAATAGCTAACTAAAAGGGAGCAGATATGAAATTTTCTTTTGGATTAAACCTGTTGGCAGTTTTGGTTTTGGCGGCATGTGCGCATCAGCCGATGCAGAAACCTGATGCCGCGCCTGTGCCGACGGCTGTGGATAACCATGCGCCGGAACAAGGGACGGGGCTGACCGAGCAGAAATTGATCCGCGCCAAACATTATATGGCGGCGTCTGCCAATCCGTTGGCGACCGAGGCGGGATACGAGATTTTAAAACGCGGCGGTAGCGCGATAGATGCGATGATTGCCATGCAGACGACCTTGGGTCTGACCGAACCGCAGTCTTCCGGTTTGGGCGGCGGCGCGTTTTTGGTGTATTGGGACAATAAGGCGAAAAAACTGACGACGTTTGATGCCCGCGAAACGGCGCCGAAAGCGGCAACGCCGGAGCTTTTTTTGGATGAAAACGGCAAACCGATGGGCTTTATGAACGCAGTAGTCGGCGGTCGTTCGGTCGGCGTGCCGGGGATTCCGAAGCTGCTGGAAGATGTCCATAAGCGTTACGGCAAATTGCCGTGGGCAAGCCTGTTTGACAAACCGATTGCTTTGGCGGAACAAGGCTTTACCGTTTCGCCGCGTATGGCGAAATCCATCGAGCAAAATCTAGAGCCTTTGAAACGCTATCCGCAAACTGCCGCGTATTTCCTGCCCGACGGCAAGCCTTTGGCAGCGGGAACGGTGTTGAAAAACCCTGAATTTGCCCGCTCCGTGCGCCTGTTGGCGGAAAAAGGCAGTGCGCCGTTTTATCAGGGGGCGCAGGCGCAGAATATTGTCCGTGCCGTTACCGGCGCTGTGGATAACCCCGGCAAAATCAGTTTGTCGGATTTGAAAAACTACCGCGTCGTCGAGCGTCAACCGGTTTGTGCGCCCTATCGTGAATACGAAGTCTGCGGCATGGGCGCGCCAAGTTCGGGCGCGATTGCTTTGGGCGAGATTTTGGGCGTGTTGCAAAATCAGGATATGAAGGCGTTGGGATCGGAAAATATCCACAGTTGGCGCTGGATAGGCGATGCGTCGAGAATTGCGTTTGCCGACCGCGATCATTACATCGGCGATCCCGCGTTTGTCAACGTCCCGACCCGAGCCTTGATTTCGCAAGCTTATCTGAAACCGCGTGCTGAAGAAATCCGCCAAGCCGACAAGGCGTTGGAAAACATTCAGGCGGGTAAGTTTGGCAAGAAATACGCGCAGGGTATGGCGGTAGAGCTGCCGTCCACCAGCCATTTGGTGGTGGTGGATAAAGACGGCAACGTCGTGTCGATGACGACTTCGATTGAAAACGCGTTCGGCTCGGGGCTGATGGCAAACGGCTATCTGCTCAATAATGAATTGACCGATTTCGCTTTCAACCCTGTCGGCGCGGACGGTAAAACCGTTGCCAACAGCGTGGCGGGCGGCAAACGGCCGCGTTCTTCGATGGCGCCGACCATCGTGATGAAAGACGGCAAACCTTATATGGCGGTCGGTTCGCCCGGCGGCAGCCGCATCATCGGTTTCGTCGCCAAAACGCTGGTGGCGCATATCGACTGGGGCATGGACATTCAGGCGGCAATCTCCCTGCCGAATATGCTCAATCGCGGCAGCCAATATGAAATCGAGGAAAAAACCGCTGCGGCGGACAAAGCGGCAGACTTGGAAAAACTGGGCTATAAAGTCCAAGTCCGCGATTTGAATTCCGGCGTACAAGGCATTGTGATCGGCAAAGACGGTTTGCTCGGCGGTGCCGACCCGCGCCGCGAAGGCAAAGTCATGGGCGATTGATCACTGATCGGCTTGTGGATAAAAGGTCGTCTGAAATCCGAATTTGGGTTTTCAGACGACCTTTTTTACCGCTGGAGAAAAGCTATGGATAAAATGTGTATAAAATTTGAGAAAAAATATAATCTTTCTATTTTTCAGAAGGATAGATTAGATAGTCATGTGGATAATCAAGGTTGAAATATTGGCAGAAGATGGTTTTGAGACCTTTGCAAAAATAGTCTGTTAACGAAATTTGACGCATAAAAATGCGCCAAAAAATTTCAATTGACTAAAACCTTCCTAATATTGAGCAAAAAGTAGGAAAAATCAGAAAAGTTTTGCATTTTGAAAATGAGATTGAGCATAAAATTTTAGTAACCTATGTTATTGCAAAGGTCTCATTCAATAAAAATGCTGTGGACGAACCATCATCCACAGCATTTTTGTACGCCGTCTTATCTCAAGCCGCGGGCAGCTCGTGGAAGGCAGACGGCAAATCTTCATCGTCGCCGAATTCAACCCATTTGTAAGCGGTTTCGTCCGCCAAAACCGCGCGCAATAAAGCGTTGTTGATGGCATGGCCGGATTTGTAGCCTTCGAATGCGCCGATAATCGGGTGTCCGATGATATACAAATCGCCGATGGCATCGAGGATTTTGTGGCGGACGAATTCGTCGGGATAACGTAAACCTTCCGGATTCAAAACGTCCATGTCGTCAATCACAATGGCGTTGTTCAAATTGCCGCCCAGCCCGAGATTGTGGGCGCGCATCATTTCCACTTCGTGCATAAAGCCGAAGGTGCGCGCGCGCGCGATTTCGTCGATGTAGGACTTGCCCGCGAAATCGATTTCAAAAGTGGGCGAGCTGCGGTTGAAAACCGGATGGTCGAATTCGATGGTCAGCGTCACTTTAAAGCCGTCATACGGCGTAAAGCGCACCCATTTGCCCGCTTCCTTGACTTCGACAGGCTTGAGGATTTTCAAAAACCGCTTTTGCGCCTTTTGATCGACAACGCCCGCGTCTTGCAAAAGATAGATAAACGGCAGGCTGGAGCCGTCCATAATCGGGATTTCGGGCGCGTTCAACTCAATCAGTGCATTGTCGATGCCGTAGGCAGACAGCGCGGACATGATGTGTTCGATGGTGCCGACGCGTACGCCTTTGTCGGTCACGATGGTGGACGACAGGCGCGTATCGTTGATGAGGTAGGGCGTAAGTTTGATGGTTTCGCCCATTTCGCCGTCCAAATCGGTACGGCGGAAGGAAATCCCGCTGTTTTCAGGCGCAGGGTGTAAGGTCAGCGCGACCCGTTCGCCCGAATGCAGCCCGACGCCGGTTACGCTGATGGATTTTGCCAAAGTTCGTTGCAGCATGAACCGCCTCCTTAGTAATCATTGGTTTGATGTTTGGATAATACGATAAAAAGGAAAAATAATCCATTATTTTTAATAGTATTTGCTAATGTAGACGTTTCGCAGCCACAGATTTTCAGACGACCTTTTGTACCGATAAGATTATCCACAAAATGACGTGTAATCGAAGTGGACAAATCTGATTTTATCCACAGAAAAATTCAAACAATTACAGATTATCCGACTTTGTTCTTACAAAAAACAGAACTTGAACGCAGCCTTTAAATGAATACAACAATTTGATTATAAAACCAGTAATCAGGTTATCCACAAAATAGGGACGTACTCATCATAATCACCATTTTTTTAAATAATCACATATTAATTTAAAAACCGGCCGGAATTTATCCCCAAATATGGATGCAAATCTTGCCAATGTACGTTTTCAGACGACCTATTTCATGGTTTTTTTATTTAAATCAAACATTTTTAAAGTAGCTTCGTGTAATTCTAGGTAGTAGTTTTATTTCAGGATACAATGCCCTTATTGAAATTTTTCCCCTTTCCCTACTACAAGGAGTATGAAAATGAGCATCAAAGTAGCGATTAACGGTTTCGGCCGCATCGGCCGTCTGGCATTGCGTCAAATTGAAAAAGCCGAAGGTATCGAAGTCGTCGCCGTCAACGACCTGACCCCTGCCGAAATGCTGCTGCACCTTTTCAAATACGACAGCACCCAAGGCCGCTTCCAAGGTACTGCCGAATTGAAAGACGATGCCATCGTGGTGAACGGCAAAGAAATCAAAGTCTTCGCCAATCCGAATCCTGAAGAATTGCCTTGGGGCGAATTGGGCGTGGACGTCGTTCTCGAATGTACCGGCTTCTTTACCAGCAAAACCAAAGCCGAAGCCCACATCCGCGCCGGTGCGCGCAAAATCGTTATTTCCGCACCCGGCGGCAATGACGTGAAAACCGTCGTATATGGCGTGAACCAAGACATTTTGGACGGCAGCGAAACCGTCATCTCCGCCGCTTCCTGCACCACCAACTGCCTTGCCCCGATGGCGGCAGTCCTGCAAAAAGAGTTCGGCGTAGTCGAAGGCCTGATGACCACCATCCACGCCTACACCGGCGACCAAAACACTCTTGACGCACCGCACCGCAAAGGCGATTTGCGCCGTGCCCGCGCCGCCGCGCTCAACATCGTGCCCAACAGTACCGGCGCCGCCAAAGCCATCGGTTTGGTTATCCCCGAATTGAACGGCAAACTCGACGGCTCCGCCCAACGCGTCCCTGTCGCCACCGGCTCGCTGACCGAATTGGTTTCCATCCTCGAACGCCCTGTGACCAAAGAAGAAATCAATGCTGCGATGAAAGCTGCTGCCAGCGATGCTTTAGGGTACACTGAAGATCAAATCGTTTCTTCCGACGTCGTCGGTATCGAATACGGCTCACTCTTCGATGCAACCCAAACCCGCGTGATGACCGTAGGCGACAAACAACTGGTAAAAACCGTCGCCTGGTACGACAACGAAATGTCTTACACCTGCCAACTCGTCCGCACTTTGGAATACTTCGCAGGCAAAATCTAAAAGATTTCGGATTGGGTAAACCAGTCTGTGGATAAGTAAGAGAAAAGGTCGTCTGAAAACGAGCGTGAACGAGTTTTACTAAACTTGGTTTCACATTTTCAGACGACCTTGTTTTTTATTTGTAACCTGCACCCTCTCCCGTCTGGCGGGAGAGGGTTGGGGAGAGGGTGGTTCTGCGATCTATACGAATTTGATTTTACCTAAACCCACAAAGCCACCACCCCTACCTACCCTACCCCGTCCC
>NZ_AEPF01000053.1 GCF_000193735.1 Neisseria sicca 4320 | reverse complement strand
TCGGTGGTCTCGAAGGTAACGGGTTCTTTGACGATTCAGGTACTGTTCGATCGGCTGCCAATCAATCACCTGATCCAACTTCAATAGCGGGAAGCGGTCGATGTGTTTGGCAATCATGGCTTGTGCAGTTTGTTGGAAGAAGGTGCTCATGAGAAATCCCCTAAATGTCTTGGTGGGAATTTAGGGGATTTTGGGGAATTTTGCAAAGGTCTTAAATCGCTATTTGCCCGCTTTCAGCGATTGCCACAAACGGACGCTCAGGCGGCTTGCATCGGTTGATTTGGGCGATACGATAAAGCTTTTATCCATCAATTCCTTGGTTGGGAAAATAGACGCATCGCCGGTATATTTCCCGTCCATCAATGCGCGTGCAGGGCGGCTGGCTGGGGCATAGGTAACGAAATTGCCGTTTTGCGCCGCGACTTCGGGATCAAGCGTGTGGTTGATGTATTTATGCGCATTGGCGGTGTTTTGGGCATCGCGCGGAATCATCAGGGAATCCACCCAGATACCGACGCCGCTTTTGGGTGCTAAAACTTCGATTTCGACGCCGTTCTTCGCTTCTTGCGCACGTGTTTTAGCAATGTTCAAATCGCCGCCGTAACCGACTGAAACGCAAAGGTTGCCTGCCGCCATGTCGTCAATATAGCCTGACGAAGTGAAGCGTTTGACGTCGGGACGCACTTTTTTCATCATGTTGACGGCAGCTTTGATGTCGTCGGGGTTTTCGGTATTCGGGTCTTTGCCTAAATAATGCAGCGCGAGCGGGATTTGTTCGATGGCGCTGTCAAAATAGCTGATGCCGCAGGATTTCAGCTTTTTGGTGTATTCGGGATTGAACACCAAATCCCATTCGTTTTCAGGCAGTTGATCCGTTCCCAAAGCTTTTTGAACGAGTTTTTTGTTGATGGCGAGCGTGTTGATGCCCCAGAAATAAGGGACGGCGTATTGGTTGCCCGGGTCGACTTTTGCCATCATGGCGAGCAGGTCGGCATCGATGTTGGCGTAGTTCGGGATTTGGCTTTTGTCGATTTTTTGGTACGCGCCGGCTTTGATTTGGCGTCCGACGTTGGCAATAGACGGGGCTACAAGGTCGTAACCGGATTTGCCGGTTAAGAGCTTGGCTTCTAGGGCTTCGTTGCTGTCGTAGTAGTCGTAGCGGACGTGGATGCGCGTATTTTTTTCAAACGCGTTGAGTGTGGCGGGGTCGACGTAGTCCGACCAGTTGTAGATATTAAGCTTGTCGGAGGCGGCGGGAGAGGAAGGTGCGGAAGATTCTGCGGCGGTTTGTTGTCCGCCGCTGCATGCAGTCAAGACGAGGCCGATGAGTGCCGCCGCCATTGAAGTTTTTTTCATGGATACAGTCCTTTTGCGAAAGAGGAAAACATTGCAGCGGTGGCAGTGGGTTATACGAACTGTCCACATACAAAAGGTTAACTGTGGGGGCGGCCGGCATATGCCTCGGGCCCTTGATTCAGCAGGTTCGCATTAAACGGCAAAATCCCTGTCGGCGCAATAGGTTAGACAGGGAAATTTCTTCTTTTTTTCGTTGTTTTCAGCTATGGTTTTCTTCATAAACAAAAAATATTCAGACGACCTGTTACATACTGACCACACATCAATTTTCCCTATCCGCACACCCATGCCCTTTGCCTAAAACCCATGTTATTTGCTATACTTTTTGAGAATTATTTTTAATTAAATTAAATCCAAAATTCCCGCATGACTACCCCCGACTCAGCCACCGTAACCGACCACACCCGCCAATGGCTAGAAAAAGCCGTCATCGGGCTCAACCTCTGCCCCTTCGCCAAAGCGCCGCACGTCAAAAACCTCGTGCGCATCAGCGTCAGCCAAGCCCGCCATCTGGACGGTTTCCTCGAAGACCTAGACCGCGAATTGCAGCTTTTGGGCGACACGCCCGCCGACGGGCTGGAAACCACCCTGCTTGTCCACCCGACCCTGTTCCCCGACTTCGACACCTTCAACCAAATGCTCGACATCGCCGATGCTGCCGTTGTGGACAACGGTTTGGAAGGCATAGTCCAAATTGCCCCGTTTCATCCCGATTTCCAATTTGAAGGCACGGATTCAGACGACATCGGCAACTACACCAACCGCTCGCCCTACCCCACCCTGCACCTCATCCGCGAAGACAGCATCGCCAAAGCCGCACAAGCCTTTCCCGATGCCTCCGCCATTTTCGAGCGCAACATCGCCCTGCTCGAAAAAATGGGACACGAAGGCTGGGACAAGCTCGACATCCCACGCTGCCCGTTTGATCACGGCAAAATCAAAGAATCCGAATAAAACCTACAACAAAACAACAATATGATTCGCTACTTACTCATCTTTTGCGGCGCAGTTTCCTTTCTCTTAGGCATCATCGGCATTTTTCTGCCGATTATGCCCACCACCCCCTTCATCATCCTTGCCGCCGCCTGCTGGGCAAAAGCCTCGCCCCGCTTCCACCGCTGGCTGCACCAACACCGCTATTTCGGTCCTATGGTGCAAAACTGGGAAAACAACGGCGCCGTCCCGCGCAAAGCCAAAATCTTCGCCATCAGCATGATGAGCCTATCTTGCATCTTCATGTTTTGGCGCTTTCCCGAACAATGGTGGATAGGCGCAGCATCCACATTGGGCTGCGGCTGCGTCGCTGTCTGGATGTGGCTGCGTCCCGAAGCCTGATTCGTATCCAAAACACAAAGTCGTCTGAAAACGCGGCTTCCGTTCCGAAACCGTATTTTCAGACGACCTTTTGTCATTTCAAAGCATCGGTTTTAAAATATCGGCAACACAAACTGCCAAAAGGAAAGCCGTCATGGCACAATTCTTCGCCATTCACCCCCACAACCCGCAGGAACGCCTGATCAAACAAGCCGCCGATATCGTCCGCAGCGGCGGGGTCGTCGTGTACCCCACCGACTCCTGCTACGCGCTCGGCTGCAAACTCGGCGACAAAGCCGCGATGGAACGCATCCTCGCCATCCGCAAAATCGACTTGAAACACCACCTGACCCTAATGTGCGCCGATTTGAGCGAATTGGGCACTTACGCCAAAGTCGACAACGCCCAGTTCCGCCAGCTCAAAGCCGCCACCCCGGGCAGCTACACCTTCATCCTGCAAGCGACCAAAGAAGTCCCCAACCGCACGCTGCACCCAAAACGCAAAACCATTGGCCTGCGCGTTCCCGACAACAACATCGCCTTGAGCCTGTTACAGGAATTGGGCGAGCCGCTGCTCAGTTGCACCCTGATGCTGCCTGAAGACGACGAGCCGCTGACCGATCCTTACGAAATCCGCGACCGCCTCGAACACGCCGTCGATTTGGTGATTGACGGCGGCTGGTGCGGCACCGAGCCGACCACCGTCATCGACATGACCGACGGCACAGAACTCATCCGCCAAGGTAAAGGCGACACTGCCCTATTCGGTCTGTAAGCCTAAAAAACCAAAAGGTCGTCTGAAAACCCAAATCCGTTTTCAGACGACCTTTGTATGCCAATTCTTTTGCTGCCACACCACATCTCTCACGTTTTGCAACATGAAACGCTATGTTGCCGGTCATATTCAGATATAATAACGACCTTCAAAAATAATTCCCTCAATAATTACATTACGGAAACAACAAATGGAAAATACCCAAACTCCCCCACGTTGGCGTTTTGCCCTCAAAAACGCAGGCTGGCATCTTGTCGTCAGCCTGATTCTTGCAGGCCTCGCGGCACTTTTGGTCTTCGCTGTCTGGTATCCCTACCCCTATTCAGAACTGACGGGCGGATTGAATTTGTACACACTCGTCGTTTCTGTCGATATTGTCTGCGGCCCCCTTCTGACACTGATTCTCGCCAGCCCAAAGAAAAAACTGCGCGAACGCATTACCGATTTTTCTTTGGTCGGCATCATCCAGCTTGCCGCGCTGGTTTACGGCTTACACAGCGTTTCCTTAGCGCGCCCTGTCGTTGCAGCCTTTGAAAAAGACCGCATCAACATTGTTACCGCCGCTGAAATCGACGAAGCGGATTTAGCAAAAGCCCCTGAAGACATGCGTCAGCTGCCGTGGTTCGGTATCGAACGCGTCGCCCTGCGCGATCCTGCATCCATCGAAGAAGCCAACGAAAGCCTCAGTCTTTCCCTCAAAGGCATAGAACCCAGTATGCGCCCGAATTGGTGGCAGCCCGACAGCCCTGCCGAACGCGCGAAAATCCGCAGTGCGATGAAACCCTTGGTACAACTTGCCATCGCCCGCAACATGAGCGAAGCGGACATCCTCAAAACCGCTTCCGTCAAACAAACCGACAAACCTCTGTTTTTCCTGCCGCTTACCAGCGGGAAAATCAAAAACTGGATTGTCGTCATGGATGAAAACGCCGACTTCCTAGGCTACGCGCCGATTGACGGCTTTATCGATAAAAAGCCCGAATTTAAAGAAAAAGTTATCTGACAGACAATAGGTCGTCTGAAAACAGATTCCGCCCAATAGCGCCGATAAAATTTCAGACCATCCCTCACCGTCAAAATGGCCGAACCCGAAAACAGGGATTCGGCCTTTTCCGTTTAAAACCACCCTATCCGGTGGTATGATGGAAAACATTCTCTCCATCAGATAGATATAATATGGGGACGCCCAATAATATCTCTCCCATCCCCCATAAGGTCGGATTTTGATTCAGAAAGGACAAACATGAGCGGCAACGCATGGCTTTTTTGGGCATTAGCTTCCGCAGGATTTGCCTCGTTGACGGCGATTTTCGCCAAAATGGGCTTACAGGGCATCGATTCGGATTTTGCCACCTTTATCCGCACGCTGGTCATCCTCGCCGCGCTGGTTTTATTCCTGACCTATACCGGCAAATGGCAGGGCGTGAACGGGTTCACAGGAAGAAACTGGACTTTCCTGATTCTCTCCGGTCTCGCCACCGGCGCATCCTGGCTCGCCTACTTCAAAGCCCTGCAACTGGGCAACGCCTCGCAAGTTGCCCCCGTCGATAAATTCAGCTTGGTATTGGTCGCGCTGATGGCGGTGGTCTTTCTGGACGAACGCCCCAGCACGCAGGAATGGATAGGGCTGGGGCTGGTTACGGCGGGCGTATTGACGCTGGCTTTGAAACGCTAGAAATATTTTTCCAATGAGAAAGGTCGTCTGAAAACCAAAATTCTGGTTTTCAGACGACCTTTTTACTTCCTTAACACTTTACCTGACGCGCTTTACCTGCCCGACTGTGCCCACACGTTTTGCAGGTAGGCGTAGGTCAGCTCGGCGGTGCCGGACACCAGCGCGATGTCGCTGCCCAAGTCTTCGGCTTTGCCCACGCCGATGGGTAAGGCGCCGGATGCTTTGATGGCGGCTACTCCTGCTGCTGCGTCTTCAATGCCGATGCAGCGGCGGATGTCTGCGCCCACGCCCTCGGCGGCGGCGAGGAAGATGTCGGGGGCGGGTTTGGAATGCGCGACAGCGGCAGGGTCGGCGACGGCGTCGAAGAAGTGGGTCAGCCCCATGCGTTCCAGCAGGAACGGGCCGTTTTTACTGGCGGACGCGAGGGCGATTTTTTTGCCGTTTGCTTTCAATGCTTCCAGCAGCGGCAAAATGCCGGGATACACGTCTTCGGGTTTGACTGCCTGAATCATCTCCAAGTAGTTGTCGTTTTTGCGGCGGGTCAGTTCGGCGAACTCGGCTTCGCCGACGGTTTTGCCGCCGTGCGCGAGGATGCGTTTGAGCGAATCGTCGCGCGACACGCCTTTGAGCTGCTCGTTAAACTTGCGGTCGATACTGATGCCCAGTTCTTCGGCAAGCTTTTTCCATGCGCGGTAGTGGTATTCGGCAGTGTCGGTGATGACGCCGTCGAGGTCAAAAAGGACTGCGGTGAAAGTCATTTTGCATCCTCCTTATTTGTTTAACGCAACGGTGTGGCTGCCGTCGAGTGTGATGTCTTTGCCGTACACCTGCAATTCGAGCGGCTCGCCTTTGAGCAGGGTGAAGACGACGTTTTCTTTGCCGACGGCGACTTTAATCAGACGGCCGCGGTAGTTGATGTGGAAGGCGTAGCCTGTCCACGCACTCGGCAGGAACGGTGCGAAGCTGAGTTTGCCGCCCCAGGTTTTCATTTGGGCGAAACCTTGGACGATGGCGAGCCACGAGCCGGTCATGGAGGTGATGTGCAGGCCGTCTTCGGTGTCGTTGTTGTAGTTGTCCAAGTCCAGGCGGGCGGTGCGCTGGTACATTTCCACGGCTTTTTCTTCTTTGCCCAGTTCGGCGGCGAGGATGGCGTGGATACACGGCGACAACGAGCTTTCGTGCACGGTCATCGGTTCGTAGAAGTCGAAGTTGCGGCGTTTTTCGTCCATATTGAAACGGTCGCCGAAGAAGTAGATGCCTTGCAACACGTCCGCCTGTTTGATGAAGGGCGAACGCAGGATTTTGTCCCACGACCATTTCTGGTTGAGCGGCAAATCGTCGGGCGAAAGCGCGGACACGGGGCGGATGTCTTTGTCGAGGAAGCCGTCGTGTTGGACGAATACGCCGAGTTCTTCGTCATGCGGACGGTACATATTCGCGCTGATGTCCGCCCATTTTTCCAACTCGGCGGCACTCACGTTCAAATCCGGACGCGGGTATTTCGCCAAGGCTTCGCGGGTGTAGTCCAATACCCATGCGGCGAGGGTGTTGGTGTACCAGTTGTTGTTGATGTTGTTTTCGTATTCGTTCGGGCCGGTTACGCCGTGAATCATGTATTTTCCGTTGCGTTTGGAGAAGTGGACGCGGTCAGCCCAGAAGCGGGACACTTCGACCAAGACTTCCAAGCCTTCTTTGGCAAGATAGCTTTCATCGCCGGTGTAGTTGGTGTAGTTGTAGATGGCGTAAGGAATCGCGCCGTTGCGGTGGATTTCCTCGAAGGTGATTTCCCATTCGTTGTGGCACTCGATGCCCGTAAACGTCACCATCGGATAGAGTGCGCCCGCCAAGCCCTGTTCGCGCGCGTTGTGTTGCGCCTGCGGCAGTTGGTTGCGGCGGTATTGCAGCAGGTTGCGGGTAACTTCGGGTTCCGCCAGTGCGAGGTAGAGCGGCACGGCGTAGGCTTCGGTGTCCCAATAGGTCGCGCCGCCGTATTTTTCGCCGGTAAAGCCTTTGGGGCCGATGTTCAGGCGCGCGTCTTCGCCGTAGTAGGTGGAGAACAGTTGGAACAGGTTGAAGCGGATGCCCTGCTGCGCTTCGTCGCTGCCTTCGATGACCACGTCGGCGATTTCCCAACGGTGCAGCCAGCCTGCTTTGTGCGCGTCCAGCAAGGTTTCAAACGCAAAGCCTGCGATTTTTTCCGACAAGGCGCGGCCTGCGGCTTTCACCGCTTCCAAGCCTTGATAATCGCGACTGGTGGTAACAATCACGCGTTTTTCAAAGGTTTCGGGCGTACCGCCGACTTCGGCTTCAAAAGAATTAGAGACCTGCCAGTCGGTTTGGCTGCCGCCGAGGGCTTTGAAGCTGCCGGCGAAGGTTTGCTCGGCGTTGACGATGAATTGTTCCACGCCGAAGGGATTGGCGACGGTTTGGGTGGCAATGTAGGAGCGGTCGTCTGAAACACCTTTGTCCAATACCTGCCAGAATTTTTCTTCGTAGTTGGAGTCTTCGTTTTTCACGTCGGCGTCGATGATGGAATCGATGCGGACTTGGTGGGTTTTGCCGTCAACGGATACGGCTTCCCAGCGGATGAGAGCCAGTTCTTTTTGCGCGACGGATAGGAATTTGCACACATCGAAACGCACGCCGAATACGGTGAACGAGCGGCGCAACACGCCGTGCTGCATATCGAGTTCGACGGAGAAGCCGGCAACGTCGTTTTTCGCCAAGTCCACTTCCTGCCCATCGACAAAGATTTTGACTTTGCTGAAATTGAGCGCGTTGATGGCTTTGCCGAAATATTTGGGGTAGCCGTTTTTCCACCAGCCGACGCGGGTTTTGTCGGGGAACCACACGCCGGCGATGTAGGTGCCCAAGTGGCTGTCGGCGGAATAGGTTTCCTCAAAGCTGCCGCGCATACCCATATAGCCGTTGCCCAAGCTGGTCAGGCTCTCTTGCAGCCGTTTGTGTTCTTTTTCCAGTTTTGCCGAACGCAGCGTCCAAGGGCTGATTTCCATGATTCTTGTGTACATCGTAAAGCTCCTGTTTTGATGGTTTTATGGCAAACCGTTTTGAAATACGGTTTGTCTTATTCAATCGGATAAAGCGTCGGCAGAAGTTTCAGACGACCCTCCTGCCGATAAATGAAGAAAATTATGCGCCGCCGTGTGTTTCTTTAATCAGGAACACGGAAAACGCGCCCAGCAGCAGGACGACACCCCCTACCAAGAACATATTGGCCTGCAAACCGCCCATCATCGGGAACAATATGAAACTCAACAGCGAAGCGACGATTTGGGGCATACAGATGGAGCCGTTAAACAAGCCCAAGTAAGTGCCCATATGTTTGCCCGACAAGGCGTTGGTCACAATCGTCAGCGGATAAGTGATGATGCCCGCCCAAGCAATACCAATTAAGATGTAAGACAACACCAGCGCGTATTGGTTGCTGATGAAGAATACGGAGAAAAAGCCGAGCGCGCCCAAAGCCAGGCAGCTGAAATAACCCGCCTTATGGTATCGGTTGGGGATTTTCGCCAATACAAACGAACAAATCACCGCTGCAACCGACTGCACCGCCGCCAATACACCGTACCAGTTGCCCGCTTCCTGATAGCCTACGGAAGACGCATCGGTCGTATGCCAGACGTTTTCCGCAATCGCGCCTGCGGAATAAGTCCACATATATTGGAAGGCGAACCAGCAGAAAAACTGCACCAGAGTAACCGTCCAAAACGCTTTAGGCGCGGTTTTCAAGAGTTCGATCCAGTTGGTCTTTTCCTGATTCGCCGCCACGTCGATGCCGTGGTAGCGCGCGTAGGTTTCCGGATCGTATTCCTTCACTTTGAAAATCGTGAACGCGCTGGTAATCACCAGCAACGCCGCACCCACATAAAACGCCACGACCACGGTCTGCGGCACGACGCCTTTCTCGGCAGTGTTCGCCAAACCGATATACGCGAACACAAACGGCAGAATCGCCGCCACAACCGCACCCGTATTCGCCAAGAAGCTCTGAATCCCGTAGGCGTAGCCCTTCTGCTCCTCGTTGACCATGTCGCCGACCATCATCTTAAACGGCTGCATCGCCATATTCGACGACACGTCCAACAGCGCAATCATCAGCGCGCCGAACGACAAGGCCGCCAGCGACGCATAGCCGAAGCCGAAGCTGCCCGAGTTCGGCATCAAAATCATCACAATGACCGCAATCAGCGTGCCGTAAAGCAAATACGGCAGACGGCGGCCGCCCAAGCGCGGATTCCAAGTGCGGTCTGAATAATGACCGACAATCGGCTGCACCAGCATCCCCGCCAACGGCGGCAGGATAAAGAACCAGCCGAGGCTGTGCGGGTCGGCGCCGAGCGTCTGGAAGATGCGGCTCATCTGCGAGCTTTGCAGGGTAAAGGCCGTCTGAACGCCGAGAAAACCGAAACTGAGCATCCAAATCGTGCTTTTCGGCAGAGAGGGCAAGCCCTGCCGTGTTGTTTGCGTATTGTCCGACATGAGGTAGTCCTTTCGTTTTTTGTAAAGAAGTAGATAAATTTTTTAAATATTGACCTGAAACCGTGTTAATCGTTCAACTGACCTTACGTTAGTCGGGAATTCGAGAAATAAAAGAAGGGTCGTCTGAAAGCGTAATACCGATAAACATAGGAAAAAGCCATCTTGACCGTACGTAAAATTCCACCCATTCTATCCACGACGGCTGCAAATAGACAACTGTTGCACACCCCAAATCTGTCTTACATCAAACAGAATAGCAAGCTTTCTTTTCCCCTATTTACAGAACACATGTCCTGCCTTTGCCCGAAAAAGAGCAAAATCCCACAGGCAGTTTTCAGACGGCCTTTTTCAATACACCGTTTAAAACACCGTTTAAAATAGTAAACCGACTTAAAACAGGGTAAAATACACTCCGTTTCCAACACGACGCCTGAATCAGCAGGCTTTTTTTATGGACCTTCCCAGTTCGTTTTTACTGAACTTCCCTTCCGGCTTATCCCGAAATACACGATAACCATCCCGCCGAAATGCCCTCCCGCATGCGGCGGGCGGAGCATTTATGAGCATCGAACAAACCCCTCCGAACCTTGAAAACGACGGTATCGAAAGCGACGTAGAGCGCGTTTCCGCCGATTTCGACCGTATCCACGCGCTGTGCGAAATCCTCTCGCCCGCCTTCCCGCAAATTGAGGAAGGTGTGCCGATTGAAGATGAGACGCTGCGCGACAAATTCACCGAGCTGACCGTCCTTTTGAACGAGCTGCACCCTGCCGACGTGGCGGCAGTGTTGGAGTCGTTGCCGCCGCGCGAACGTAATGTCGTTTGGCTGTTGGTTACGCCCGAAGACGACGGCGAAGTGTTGCTGGAAGTCTCCGACGCGGTGCGCGAAACGCTGATCGAGTCGATGGACAAAGACGAGCTGTTGGCGGCGGTCGATGATTTGGATGCGGACGAGCTGGCGGAGCTGGCGGGCGATCTGCCGCACCAAGTGGTCTATGAAGCCTTGCAGACGCGCGATGAAGAAGAGCGCGCCCAAGTCAAAGCAGCGATGTCGTATGAAGACAACCAAGTCGGTGCGATTATGGACTTCGAATTGGTCAGCATCCGCGCCGATGTTGCCTGCGAAGTGGTGCTGCGTTACCTACGCCGTTTCGAGAGCCTGCCCGACCATACCGACAAGATTTTCGTGGTCGATGAAAACGACATCCTGCAAGGCGTGCTGCCCATCCGCAAACTTTTGGTTGCCGATCCCGAAGACTTGGTGGCGGACGTGATGGCGACCGAAGTCGTGCGCTTCCGTCCCGAAGACGACGTGGAAGAGGCGGCGCAGGCGTTCGAACGCTATGACTTGGTCACCGCGCCCGTCGTTGATGAAAACAAAAAGCTCATCGGCAGGATTACCATCGACGAGATGGTGGACGTTATCCGTGAAGAATCGGAAGCGGATATGTTGAACATGGCGGGTTTGCAGGAAGAGGAAGATTTGTTTGCGCCCGTGTGGGATTCGGTAAAAAACCGCTGGATGTGGCTTGCCGTCAACCTCTGCACCGCCTTCCTCGCCAGCCGCGTCATCGGCGCGTTTGAAGGCAGTATCGAGAAAATCGTCGCACTCGCCGCGCTGATGCCCATCGTCGCCGGTATCGGCGGCAACTCCGGCAACCAAACCATCACCATGATTGTCCGCGCGATGGCGATGGGGCAGTTGACAGGGATGCAGGCGGGACGTTTGTTGAAAAAAGAAGTCGGCGTCGCCTTGGTCAACGGCATTATCTGGGGAACGGTCATGGGCGTCGTGTCATGGCTGCTGTACGGCAGCATCGGCATCGGCTTGGTGATGGTCGCCGCGATGACGATGAATCTCTTACTCGCCGCCACAGTCGGCGTACTCATCCCCGTCATCATGGAAAAATACGGTCGCGACCCCGCCTTGGGCAGCTCGGTGCTGATTACGGCGGTAACGGATTCCGGCGGCTTTCTGATTTTCTTGGGACTGGCAACGATATTCTTACTGTAAGATCGTCTGAAAAACGGATGGAAAAGATAAAAGGTCGTCTGAAACCATGTGATATAGGTTTCAGACGACCTTTTTAAATTTTTATGGCTGAAGAAACGTGAATCCGAGATAGGCAAACAACTTCTTCATGAAATACACAAACTTTCCTTGATGGACAAATCCAACGCGGCGGCGGGTAGGGCGTTGCGATGCCTGCTGCATTGTAGCGTGGGCTTTGCCCACGGGATTGATGGTTTGGTTTCCGAGTCGTGAGATATATGGCGTTGTTTTTTTTCGCGGGCGAAGCCCACGCTACGCTGCCCTACCCCACTATTACTTTCACGTCATCTAAAAACAGGTTACAAAGATAAAAGGTCGTCTGAAATCAATCTTTCAGACGACCTTTTGTGTTGCCGCGCTTTATCTGCCGTACATTTCCCACAAGCTTTCTTGCAGGCTGAATGCGGGTTCGCCGTTTTCGGGTTGGGCGCGGGTGTAGCTGCCGTCGGGCTGCATCAGCCATGCGCGGGTGTTGTCTTGCAGCGCCATTTCGATGCCTTCGTGGATGACGCGGGCTTTGAGTTCGGGCGTGGTGATGGGGGTGGCGACTTCGATGCGGCGGAAGAAGTTGCGCCCCATCCAGTCTGCGCTGGAGATGAAGGTGTCGTCTGCGCCGTTGTTGTGGAAGCAGTACACGCGGGAGTGTTCGAGCTGTCTGCCGATAAGGGAGCGGACACGGATGTTTTCGGACAGACCTTTGACACCGGGGCGCAGGGTACACATGCCGCGCACGATAAGGTCGATTTGTACGCCTGCGCTGCTGGCGCGGTAGAGGGCGTCGATGACGCTCGGCTCAATCAGCGAATTCATTTTGGCGCGGATGCGGGCGGGTTTGCCTGCTTTGGCGTGTTGGATTTCGCGCTCGATGCGGTCGATGACCATTTTGTGCAGGGTGAACGGGCTTTGGTAGAGCTTGTTCAGACGACCCGGTTTGCCCAAGCCTGTGATTTCCATAAAAATGGTATTTACGTCGGCGGTGATTTGGTCGTCGGCGGTGATGATGCCGAAGTCGGTGTAGATGCGCGATGTGCCTTGGTGGTAGTTGCCGGTGCCGAGGTGGGCGTAGCGTTTGAGCGCGCCGTTTTCGCGGCGGATGACGAGTGCCATTTTGGCGTGGATTTTGTAGCCGAATACGCCGTAAACGACGTGTGCGCCTGCGTTTTCAAGCTGTTGCGCCCAGTTGACGTTGTTGGCTTCGTCAAAACGCGCCATGAGTTCGACGACGACGGTTACTTGTTTGCCGGCAAGGGCGGCTTTCATCAGGGCGCGGACGAGTTCGGAATTGCTGCCTGTGCGGTAGATGGTCATTTTGACGGCAAGGACGGCCGGGTCGGCGGCAGCTTCGCGTATCATTTCAACGACGGGATCGAAGGACTGATACGGATGATGCAGCAGGATCGGGGACTGTTTCGCCAGTTTGAAAATAGAGCCTGTCTTGCGCAGCGCTTTCAGACGACCTGCCACGCGCGGCGGAAATTTGAGGTCCGGGCGGTCAACCAAATCGGGCACGGCATTGAGGCGCACGAGGTTGACCGGGCCTTTGACTTGGTAAAGCTCGGCGGGGGTCAGTTTGAACTGGGCGAGCAGGAAGTCGTGGATGTGGGGCGGGCAGGTGTCGGCGACTTCGAGGCGAACGCCGTCGCCGTATTCGCGATCGCGCAATTCGTTTTGAACCGCGGCACGCAGGTTTTTGAGATCTTCTTCATCAACCGTCAGGTCGCTGTCGCGGGTGAGTCGGAACTGGTGGCTGTCTTTGACCGTCATGCCGGGGAAGAGCTTGCCGACATGGGCGTGCAGAATGGAGGAAAGGAAGACGAAGCCGCTGCCGCCTTCACACAACTCGGCAGGCAGAGGAACGACGCGCGGCAGGATGCGCGGTGCCTGCACAATCGCCATACCGGAAGGGCGGCCGAATGCGTCCGTACCTTCAAGCTCTACGGCGAAATTGAGCGATTTGTTCAGCGGGCGCGGGAAGGGGTGCGACGGGTCGAGTCCGATGGGGGTGAGGATGGGCAGCAGTTCGGCGTCGAAATACTGCTCAATCCATTTTTGCTGCCCTTGCGTCCAGTTGCGGCGGCGGTAGAAGTGGATGCCTTCTTTACTCAATTCGGGCTGCAAAACTTCGTTGAACAGGCGGTATTGTTCCTGTATCAATGCTTGTGCCTCGGCGGAGACGGCGGCAATGGTTTCAGACGGCGTGGTGCCGTTGTCCAAACGCTCGTGCGGATTTATTTTTTGCGTACGTTTGAGCCACGCCATGCGTACCTCGAAAAACTCGTCGAGGTTGGAAGACACGATGCACAAAAACCGCAGACGTTCCAAAAGTGGCACGTTTTCATCCTGCACCTGCGCCAGAACGCGGCGATTGAAAGCGAGCAGGCTCAGTTCGCGGCAAAGGATGCGGTTTTGTTCGGGCATGGTGTTCTCCTGAAGCGGGTTGGGCAGATAGTTAATTCGGAAGTATAACGTGTTTCGGACAAACGGTGCAGTGGTTCGGGACAGGCGGGCATTTGGCTGCGTATAAGGTCGTCTGAAAAGGCAGATTCACTATAAAAACAAACGCTTTTACAAAAGCAGGATTAAGATGAAAACCATAAAAATAGTCGTCTGAAAATGAATGTGCGAGTTTGCTTTATCGTTTCAGACGACCTTTTCATCAGAGGAAGATTCGCGGGCGAAGCCCTCCCTAAGGGTTGTCTCGGTTGAGTTTAAACCACTCCAAATAATAAAAGGTCGTCTGAAAACCGTTTTCAGACGACCTTTTCGCTGTTTTACTTCACATCCGATTCAAATCAGAACAAGCCGTGGATCACGCCGTCTGCGTCCACGTCGATTTTCTCGGCGGCGGGGACTTTGGGCAGGCCGGGCATTTTCATCATGTTGCCGCACAGGGCGACGATGAAGCCTGCGCCGGCGGAAACGGTGATGCCGCGCACGGTGATGCGGAAGCCTTCGGGGCAGCCCAAAAGTTTGGCGTTGTCGCTCAGGGAATATTGGGTTTTCGCCATGCAGACGGGCATTTTGTCCAAGCCCAGTTTTTCCAGCGAGGCGATTTCGGCGGCGGCTTCCGCGCTGAAATCGACGTCTTCCGCCCCGTACACTTTTTGGGCGATGGCGCGGATTTTGTCTTTGATGCTCAACTCAACATCGTAGGCAAAGCCGAAGTTATTCGGTTGGTTGTCGATGGCGTTGACGACTTTGCACGCCAAATCCGCGCCGCCCGCGCCGCCTTTGCCCCACACTTCGGTCAGTGAAACTTCGACGCCGTGTTCGGCGCAGGCTTTTTCAATCATTGCCAACTCGGCATCGGAGTCGGACACGAAGCGGTTGATGGCGACGACGACGGGCAGGCCGAATACGTTTTTCAGGTTGGAAATGTGTTTCAGCAGGTTGGGCAGGCCTTTTGCCAAGGCTTCGAGGTTTTCTTCGCCGAGGTTGGCGCGTTCTACGCCGCCGTTGTATTTCAAGGCGCGGACGGTGGCGACGACGACGGCTGCGTCGGGTTTCAAACCGGCAAGGCGGCATTTGATGTCGCAGAATTTTTCCGCGCCCAAATCCGCGCCGAAGCCTGCTTCGGTTACGGCGTAATCGGCAAGGTGTTTCGCCAATCGGGTGGCGGTAACGGAGTTGCAGCCGTGGGCGATGTTGGCGAACGGGCCGCCGTGTACGAAGGCAGGCGTGCCTTCGATGGTTTGCACCAAGTTGGGCTTGATGGCGTCTTTGAGCAATGCCGCCATCGCGCCGTGGGCTTTCAAATCTTTGGCGTAAACAGGGCTGCCGTCTTTGGCGTAGGCGACGAGGATGTTGCCCAAACGTTCTTTCAAATCGCTGATGTCTTTGGCAAGGCAGAATACCGCCATGACTTCGGAGGCGACTGTGATGTCGAAGCCGTCGGGACGAATCACGCCGTCAACGGGTTTGCCCATGCCGTCGATGATGTTGCGCAACTGGCGGTCGTTCATATCGACCACGCGCCGCCACAGCACGCGTTTGGGGTCGATGTTCAACTCGTTGCCTTGGTAGATGTGGTTGTCGAGCATAGCGGCCAAGAGGTTGTTCGCCGCGCCGATGGCGTGGAAGTCGCCGGTGAAGTGCAGGTTGATGTCTTCCATCGGCAAGACTTGGGCATAGCCGCCGCCCGCCGCGCCGCCTTTAACGCCGAACACAGGCCCCAAAGAAGGCTCGCGCAGGGCGATAACAGAATCTTTGCCAATGTGGCGCAATGCGTCCGCCAAACCGATGGTCACGGTGGTTTTGCCTTCGCCCGCCGGAGTCGGGTTGATGGCGGTAACCAAAATCAGACGGCCTTGTTTTTGCGGCAGTTTGAACGCTTCGGCAGGATTGATTTTGGCTTTGTAATGGCCGTAGGGTTCGATATTGTCAACGTTCAAACCCAGCTTGGCGGCAATTTCGCCAATCGGACGCATGGTGGAGGATTGGGCGATTTCGGCATCGGTTTTGAAGCTCATGATTTTCCTTTACTGAATGGAGAAGAAAAAGAGGAGGGTCGTCTGAAAGCCCATCGGAAAGACAAACGCTGATGGATTCAAAAGAATATTAGGCATATTATAGCGTTATCTGAGAATGAATCGCAGTGAAAAATTCGATAATTCAACAAAAATACGGTTCATATTGTTGACAATCCATAATCCAAGGTCGTCTGAAAATGTCTGCCCCAAAAGATTTGCATACCCACGCCATACCCGCCGTCTGTTTCTCCGACACCGCCACCGAACACGTCCGCCTTTTAGTGCAGCAATTCAAACTCCCTACCCTGACCTGCCCGCCCGACAGCGGCGAATACCTGTTTGCCGATGCGGAGGGCGTCAGCTTGTGCCGCGCGGAGGAGAAGGGGCGCGTCCGCGTCGATTTCGGCGGTGGTGCAGCCCAATACCGGCGTACCAAAGGCGGCGGCGAACTGATTGCCAAAGCGGTGAACCATACGGCCAAACCGACCGTTTGGGACTGTACCGGCGGACTCGGGCGCGACAGCTTCGTCCTCGCTTCGCTCGGTTTGAACGTCCAAACCTTCGAGCAGCATCCCGCCGTCGCCTGCCTGCTCGCCGACGGCCTCGAACGCGCGCTGCAAGAGCCTGAAATTCAAGACATCGCCCGCCGCATTACTTTTCATTATGGCAACGCCGTCGAGTTGATGCGGGAACTCGCCGCCCAATCGCGCCCCGATATCGTGTACCTCGACCCCATGTACCCCGAACGCCAAAAAATCCGCCG
Source organism: Neisseria sicca 4320 (assembly GCF_000193735.1). Classification (GTDB taxonomy): domain Bacteria; phylum Pseudomonadota; class Gammaproteobacteria; order Burkholderiales; family Neisseriaceae; genus Neisseria; species Neisseria sicca_E. The sequence goes on along the minus strand of NZ_AEPF01000053.1, from coordinate 931 downwards.
CCGTCAAAAAAGAAATGGCGTATTTCCACAGCGTCGTCGGTGCCGCCCCAAAAGAAGCCGAGCTGCTTGCCGCCGCCCGCGCCGTTGCGAAAAAACGAGTCGTCGTCAAACGCCCGCGCCTCGGCGAGTTTCTCAACGGCGAAAAACCCGCCTACCAATACACAGGCAAAAGCACCCGCTTCGATGTGTACTTGCCCGATCATCCGGTTAAAGACGGGGAATAATTCAAAATGCAAAGGTCGTCTGAAAATCAGTTTTCAGACGACCTTTACCACCGCGCCCATAAATCTCTTGCAAACCAAACTGTCGCCATTCATTTCCGCATAAGCCAAAAACCAGAAGATCAGTTAGGTTATCACCCAATCCGCTCCTCCCCTTCGATAAGAAATTCTCCTCCTTAAATCCCCATTAATATCAGAAGGTCGTCTGAAAGCAGGCAAAATGGTTTATCGGCATCCCGGCCTGAATTTTCAGACGACCTTTTCCCTTCATAAACCAACAAACTAGAATAAACACTCGTTAGGAAAACGTACATTTTGACGAAATCTCCGAATCTGCCCGTTTCGTTCAAAAACCGCCTTTTTTCAAGATTTTGCTAGACATTTGTCGGCAAGTTCGGGAAAATAGTCAAATTCATTTACGGGGTTTCTGTTCCTGAGAATGCCCCTTTATGCAACAAAATACTGTCCGGTTTGCGCCGTTGCCGCAGGCCGGTTGTTTTCTGAAATATCCCGCAACAAACACGGCCGCTTCACAACATTTTGGCCGTATCGTAAAGGAACGAAAATGGATTTGCGCAAGTTAAAAAAACTGATTGATTTAGTAGAAGAATCAGGTATCGCCGAAATCGAAGTGACCGAAGGCGAGGAAAAAGTCCGCATCACCCGCGCCACCGCCTCTCAGGCTCCCGTTTATGCCGCGCCCGCCCATG
>NZ_AEPF01000054.1 GCF_000193735.1 Neisseria sicca 4320 | reverse complement strand
AAGCTTANAAGTACCGTAAAGATATTGATGCCAATAAAAAATACATCGGTGATCTCGCATTAGCCGGTAAAGCAGCAGCTGACGCTTTAGAAGCTAACCGTCAAGACATCGACGCCAATAAAGCGGCAATCGCTGAAAATACTGCCAAACTTGAAGAGCAAAAAGAAGCTAACGAAGGCTTCAACAATGCGATC
>NZ_AEPF01000055.1 GCF_000193735.1 Neisseria sicca 4320 | reverse complement strand
CGTCTGAAAACTTGTTTTCAGACGACCTTTCTGTAAATGGAGCATTAGCCCCCTAAATACCAGAATTTCAACGCCCACAATACGGCAACTATCCACACCATAGATGGTACGTCTTTCAGGCGGTTGCATAATAGTTTGATCACTGCTTGGTGTCCGCACAAGTCGGCAACCGGCTGATTGCTCCGATGGTTTATCAAAATACGATGACGGGAGTCTTTTTTGAAGCGTGGTTCAGCAATGCCTACTGCCCGCATTGACTCGAAAATCGGTGATTATTTTAATGCACGATTTCACCGTATGGGTGTCTTACGGTAAATAGCGGAAAAATTGGGCCATAATGTATTGTCTCTTGCACCTTATTCGCCTGAGCTCAACCCGATTGATAAGGTGTGGGCGAATATTAAGCGGTATCTCTGCGAACCGTTTTGTCTGATTACGCCCGATTTGACGATGCACTACTGTCCTATTTCGATTTAAATTGTGACTATAAAAACCTCTTAAAAACCGTTTAAAAACCTATCAAAACCCGACAGCTTTTTTCCAAACACAGAAACGTCGAGATCCACGTCTTTAAAAGATTTCGGCGTTTTTTTATATTACTTATTATTTGTGCAAAAACTAACAGTCCCCCACAGTTGAGAAAAACAAGTCTGTAAAATCTCAAAAGACATACTTTCTTTAAAACTTTACATTCTTTACTTTATTTTATAAAAATCACAAAGTAGCGCAGTTTTTTGCTGGTCTTCCGAATCCCTAAATAGAAACTCGTCATGCCATATTTCCATCAAGGTGCGGATTACATTTTTCGCCTTCCTGTTGATTTACGGTTAGGTAATTCCAATAAAGTTCTAACCAATACGGCCCTCATAATAAGTCATACCGAAAGCATAGTTGTCCGAGCTTTTGTATCCCGTACTTATTGTAAGAGTAAACGCATTTAATCAGGTGCTCCGTCAGAATCTTGACTGTTCTGTCTGAGGTTTTGTCCAGCAAAAAGGCGTTATATAACTTTATTGAAAATCCGTTGATCACGATAAACAGGTAACCAAAAGCTTGTCGGTGGCTTTCTGACTTTTGAGTAATGGTAGCTTTTTGGTACACAAATGATGTAAATACTCAATTATATTTAGGTTATGAATTATTATTCAGCTATATGATGTAAAGGAGTAAAGTTAGAATAGAGAGTCGTCTGAAAAGGAGGGTAGGATTAAGTTTGCTTTTCAGACGACTTTTATAATTTTAGACTTTTGAAATGGTGGATATTCATAGTAAGCATATAGCTTTGAAATTATGTATTGATTATGGTTTGTTTACAAAAGCTTGATGCTAACAGTTTTTTAATTTATTTGTCCTATAAATAGGAGTTGAGCGATTACAATCTTCGTGCAGGTATGATTCAGCAGTTACAGAGCGGGAGTAACTATAGCCGGCCATAAAAATATGGAAGGAGTTTATTTTTATTTGGGGCGGAAGGCGGTGCAAATGGCGGTACAAATGGCGGTATCGGTTTCAATGAAGCCACCGCCGATTAAATCTACACAATAGGGAATGGCGCCGAATAGGCCAGGTACAACGATGCTGCCATCTTCCGAACGTACGCCGCCCAATGTTTCAGCAATGGCTTTCGGTCGGCCGGGTAGATTCACAATCAGGCTGTTGCCACGAATACCTGCTGTTTGGCGTGACAATATGGCTGTAGGTACATAATGCAGGCTGATACGGCGCATTTGTTCGCCAAAACCGGGCAGTTCCTTGTCTAATACAGCTTGTGTGGCTTCGGGTGTGATGTCGCGTGGTGCAGGCCCTGTGCCGCCGGTGGTAAAAATCACATCGCAATGCTCTTCATCTGCCATATGGATAAGCACGCTTTTGATTTCGTCTTGATCGTCAGTAATAAGGGCTTCTACATAACGGATCGGATTGAGAAGGGCTTTGTCAAGCCAGCTTTTGAGTGCGGGAATACCTTCATCGGCATACACGCCGCTGCTGGCGCGGTCACTGGTGGAAATTAGGCCGATGGTGATGGTAGGGAGTGTGTTCATGATAATAGCAGACTCAAAAGATAGAAAACTGCATTGTACCTGATTAGCTGTATCTGTTGTGGGTGTTGGCAATGTGCAAAACAGCGGGATTTAAAATACAGATCTTCAGGTAGAGACTGGTTTGAGAAGTTGTTCATAAAAATCATTTTTCTATAAATGTACTCAATCTCAAATAGGATGATATTCTGTTTATCACCTCATTATTGTTCTGCTCAACAAGTAGTTAGCTATGAATGAAATCTTGTGCATAAATTGCCTCAACTGCTTTATTCCCTATTGGCGGAGCACTCGATAATAAAACATGCCTGCCTGAAAGTTTCCTCTCAGACAGGCATTTCTCTTCACTAAGTTTTCAGACGACCTTAACCTGCCGGTTCGTCCATCCAATCTACTTTACTCATTTTACGCACAATCACCCATTCGTCGCGGTTGGAACCTACTGTACCGTAGTAGTTAAAACCGTAGGCAAGTTGTGCGTAGCCGCCGATCATGTGGGTTGGTTTCAGAATAGCGCGGGTTACCGAATTGTGGATACCGCCGCGTTTTTGCGAAACCTCGCCTGCCGGAGTATGGACAATTTTTTCCTGTGCGTGATACATCAGGATCATGGTCTCGGGGATGCGTTGGCTCACCACGGCGCGACAGGCAATGGTACCGTTGGCATTAAACACTTCTACCCAATCGTTATCGACAATTCCGGCTTTCTTCGCATCGACTTCGGAAATCCACACGTTCGGTCCACCACGGAACAGGGTAAGCATACGCAGGTTTTCTGAATAGGTACTGTGAATCCCCCATTTTTGGTGAGGCGTGAGGAAGTTAAGTGTAATTTCCTTGTTGCCATTGGGGTATTTGCCCAGCAGTTTTTGGGTGGTTTTAAAATCAACGGCAGGTTTGTATACACACAAGTGTTCGCCGAAATCCCGCATCCATTTGTGGTCTTGATAGAACTGCTGGCGGCCGGTAATGGTACGCCACGGGATCAGTTCGTGTACGTTGGTATAGCCGGCGTTGTAACACACTTCTTCGCTTTCCACGCCGGACCAAATCGGAGAGGTAACGATTTTGCGCGGTTGGGCAACGATGTCACGGAATCGGATAGCCGTATGCTCGCTGGCGTTAATCAAATGGGAGTGATCGCGACCGGTGGCTTTGCCTAAGGCCTCCCATGCTTTTTTGGCAACATGGCCGTTGGTTTCCGGAGCGAGGGTTAAGATCATCTCGCAGGCGTCAATGGCAGTTTCGATTTTCGGTTGGCCTTTACCGGCTCCGTTGACTTGTACGCCGTTGAGTTTACGCAGGAATTCAACTTCATGCTTGGTATCCCAAGCCATACCTTTACCGTTATTGTTGACTTTTTCCAGTAACGGGCCAACTGAAGTGAATTTTTCGTAAATCGCGCCGTAATCGCGCTCGACCACGGTAATTGCAGGTATGGTTTTGCCCGGAATCGGGTCGCATTCGCCATGTTTCCAGTCTTTCGGATTAAACGGTTGTCCGAGCTCTTGCGGGCTGTCGTGCATCAGCGGAGTCAGTACGACGTCTTTTCGCACGCCGATATAGTCTTTGGCCAATTCGCTGAATTTCTTAGCGAAGCCTTTGTAGATTTCCCAGTCGGTTTTGCTTTGCAAGGTGGTTAGAACCGGAATGCCTGAGCTGATAGCGGCAAGGTATTCCGACAACAAACCGCGGTTATCGATTTCTGCATGGCCAAATTTGTTAATGACTACCAAATCCGTGCCTTCCGCTATGGCTTCGCGAATCACCGAACCTGCCGCTGCCAGTGCGCCGGCGTCTAGTTTACAGCCACTGGAATGGTTGCCGAGATTTTGGAAAATGGAAAAGCGCCGGTTGTCTGCGACGGAAGCCAGCTCCGAATTGCTGTGCTTACCTTCATTGTCTATCGGATTTAATAGTCCGGCCACGCGCCATCCGTCTTGTTGCAACCGGCGCACGGCCTGCCATAATGCAGTTATCGCAGCATCGCCTTCATCAGCATATACCACGGCGGCGATAGCATAGTCTGATTGTTGTTCTATCTGATTGGACATAAATTCACTTTCAAGGGTATTGAAGTTTTGGGCAAAATCTTGCAATGTCGTTGCAAACATTATAGTGGATTAAATTTAAATCAGGACAAGGCGACGAAGCCGCAGACAGTACAAATAGTACGGCAAGGTGAGGCAACGCCGTACTGGTTTAAATTTAATCCACTATAAAACGTTTGAATCTCTTGGGACGATTGTCCGTAGATGTCAGTCGGAAAATTGCAGGGACAGTATAGCCGTCATTAGAGATAAAAGGGCCGGCTCATTAAACAAAATAAACAAAAGGTCGTCTGAAACCCGCGCTGCAGGCTTTCAGACGACCTTTCTTATTGCTTAAGAACGTTGAAACAGATTATTTGGCTGCTTCAGGTTGGCTGGCTGCTTGGCTGGCGGCTGCCGCTTTATCGCCTTCTTTGGCGAAGTATTTGGCGTGGATTTTGTCGTATTCGCCGCTGTCGCGTACTTTTTTCAGCGCTTCGTTCAGCATTTTAGCGGTCGCTTCGTCACCCTTGCGTACGGCGATACCGTAGTTTTCAATCGTGAAATCAGGCAGCGTGATAAAGTCCATGCTTTTGGTCGGGTTGTTTTTCACATAGTTGGCGATGACCGCGCTGTCGCTGACTACGGCATCTACGCCGCCGTTTTCCAGCTCTTTAATGACCAAAGGAACGCTCTCAAAGCGGGCGATTTTCGGATTGTCGTTGCCCAAGAGTTTGGAAACGGAGAAGTCGCCGGTTTGACCGGTAACGACACCGACTTTAGCCATGTTTTTGAGGTCGTCTGAAGAGGCGACTTTTTTGCCTTTAGGAACGAGGACGACTTGGGTGATTTCAAAATAAGGGTCGGTGAAATCCATGGACTGCTTGCGCTCGTCGGTAATGGTTACGCCGGAGATAATGATATCCGTATCGCCGTTTTTGAGCGCGGGGAAGAGGCTGTCCCAAGGCTGGTGTTTGAATTCGACTTTGAAGTTGCCGATTTTTGCCATGGCGTTCATCAAATCGACGTCGAAACCTTCAACGTTGCCGGCGGAATCCAATGATTCGAAAGGGGCAAATTCGGCGTTGGCGGCGACGCGGTACACTTTGTCGGCTTTAGGGGCTGACGAGGATGCGTCTTTGCTTTGACCGCCGCAGGCGGAGAGTGCCAGCGCAGAGCAGGCGAGGGCGGCTGCAATCCATTTTTTCATGTTCATGGGGAGGTTCCTTCTTTACGGATATTAATAAATAAACGGATAGTTTAACACGGTTTGGGGAAGTCGCTACGCGTCAGTGTTCTTTTTCGCGGAAAAAAGCGTAGGTTACGTCATGGAATAGGTCGGTATGCGGGCTGTCTTCGTAGTTCAACTCGGCGAGCGCGTCTTCAAAGGCAAGCTGGATGGACTCGACGGCTTCGTTTGCCATGTCGGACGGCAGCGAACGGATCAGGCCTTTGAGGGCGGTGGCGAGGACGTGGTTCTGCATACGCAAAACGTCGTTGGCTTCTTCCAAATATTCGAGGCGTTGTTCGATGCTGCTCATGATGTGTTCCTGGGAATCTGTTAAAATACCGCATTATAGCAAATCACGGCATTCGCTATGCGCGTGAAATGAAATGACACAACGGAAGAACGAAAGCTAAAAATGGATACGAATCGTCCCGATACGCCACAACAAGCGGATGAAAGCCTGGATTGGGAAAGCCGCTTGGAAAAGCTGCGGCAAACCCGCCAATTGAACGCACCTTACACACACGCGCCTTTGGTGCGCGAATCTCAAGAGCCTGCTCTCGAGCAGAAGCCTAAAGCCAAGTCGGTCAAGCTTGACGATGCCAACCGCGATGCCGTGTTGACGGAATATCTGCGCAAGTGGCAGGAGGAGCATAACGCCATGCTGGAGGAAGACGCTGCCGAAACGGCGGAGACCGATGCGATGGTGATTTTGCAGGAAAACTGGCTGAACGCGCAGTCTTCGCTGCAAATGAGCGCGTCAGACAGACAAATCGAGTCCACGCGTACGGTTTGGCTGAATCCGAAACGTAAAACGGTCGAATTTGACGCGCCTGTAAAAGACGCGCCTGCCAAAGATGAAGCAACGTCGTCTGAAAACGAAAATCCGCAGGCGCAAGAGCAGGTTTCAGACGACCTCAAAGAAGAAACGCCGCCGATTACCGTCAATATCAACGTGTTGAACCCGCAGGTTATCAACCGCAGGGAAGTGTTCTGCATTTCCGAGCAAGACCTGAGCGAGCGTTTAATCAGACGCCTGCGCCCGCACGTCGCCGACGCGGTCAACGGCATGATACGCACCGCCATTCAGAAACAAATGGCACTGTTTACCTATCAGCTCCAACAAACCCTCAGCGAGCAGGCGCCCGATTTGGTGGAACAGCTTTTGGATTACAACGTGAAAAAAATCCTGAACGACATCAAATACGAAATGAAATACAGTCAGGGAAACAAAAAAGCGTGATAACGCAGCCGCAGCTTCAGGTATTAGCCTGAAAATGCTGATTTTTCCGCCGATTTTGTATATAATGGTGACTCACGTTATCGTGATTTAACTCCTTTCAAATAACTTATGCCCGATACACCGTCGGGCATTTTTTTGGGCATGGATTTTATGAACAAAAACAAATGGATTTGGATATTGATTGTTGCCGCTGTGGCAATCGGTTATCAAAAAATGCAGCAGGGGCGGCAGGGGCAGGCAGCGGATGCCGTACCAACCCAAACGCAGACTCAAACCCAAGCGGAAAAACGCCCATCCGAACAGCCCCAGCCTGAGCAGTCTCCATCCAAAAAGTCGCAACCGAAGCAGCCGAAGTCCGATCGCCAAGCAGGACAAGGCAGCGCGGAACAAATATTGCAGCAAGCCTTTGAAAACCAAGAGAGCGATATTCAAGTGAAAGGCGCAGGTACGGTTCTCAAAACGCTGCCCGACGACAACCAAGGCACGCGCCATCAGCGGTTTATCTTGAAACTTTCCAGCGGGCAAACGCTTTTAGTGGCGCACAACATCGACCTCGCCGACAAAATCAAAGGCTTGAAAAAAGGCGATAAAGTCGGCTTCTACGGCGAATACGAATGGTCGGAGCAGGGCGGCGTCCTCCATTGGACGCACCACGACCCCGCAGGCCGCCATACCGACGGCTGGCTGAAACACGACGGTCGGGTTTATCAATAAAAGCTTGGAACGATGGCAAAAGGTCGTCTGAAAAACGTTTTCAGACGACCTTTTCTTATGGTTCAAATAATTTTTATTTCTTCGCCGCCCTTCTCGCGCGGATGACTTCGATCACGCCCGGCAGGATGGAAATCACGATAATCGCCACCATGACCAAAGCCAGATTGTTTTTGACAACCGGAATATTGGCGAAGAAATAGCCGGCATAAGAAAACGATACTACCCACAATACCGCGCCGATGATGTTGTAGCGGATGAAAGTGCCGTAGTGCATGCTGCCCATGCCCGCGACAAACGGGGCAAACGTGCGCACAATCGGGACGAAGCGGGCGATGATGATGGTTTTGCCGCCGTGTTTTTCGTAGAACGCGTGGGTTTTCTCCAGATAAGACTGGCGGAAGATTTTGGAATCGGTGTTGGCGAAGAGTTTGCGCCCGAAAAACTTGCCGATCATGAAGTTGGCGGCATCGCCCAAAATCGCGGCGGCCAAAAGCAGCGCGACCATGACATGAATGTTCATGCTGCCGACCGCGGCAATCCCGCCCGCGGCAAACAGCAGCGAATCGCCCGGCAGAAACGGCGTAACCACCAAGCCGGTTTCGCAGAAAATAATCAAAAACAACACCGCGTAAATCCATACGCCGTATTGCGCGGAAATCTCGACCAAATGCTGGTCGATGTGGAGGATAAAATCAATAAGGGTCGAAATCACGAGATTTTCCTGAAATAAAAAAGACAGGGGTCGTCTGAAAACAGACGCGTCGCCAAATGTCCGCCATTGTATATGAAACCCATGTCGCGCGCCCCTTTTTCAGACGACCCTGCGCCTTGATGCGCCCTGACAAAACAACGTACAATAAACCCGATTCCAACCCATCCGGTATGCCTTTGTGAACCAGCTTATTTTCGACTTCGCCGAACGCGGCTATCCCGGTTTCGACAAATTCCTCGGAACGGAAAATGCCGAACTGGTCTATGTGTTACAGCATAAACACGACCCGTTTATCTATGTCTGGGGCGAAGAAGGCGCGGGCAAAAGCCACCTGCTGCGCGCGTGGGTCGCCCAAGCGCTCGACGCGGGGAAAAAAGCCGTCTATATCGACGCCGCCGCCACACCACTGACCGAAGCTGCCTTTGAGGCCGAATACCTCGCCATCGACCAAATCGAAAAACTGGGCAACGAAGAACAAGCCCTCCTATTTGCCGTATTCAACCGTTTCCGCAACAGCGGCAAAGGCTTTCTGCTGTTAAGTTCCGAACACACCCCCCAACAGCTCGTCATCCGCGAAGACTTGCGCACCCGCATGGCGTACTGCCTCGTTTACGAAGTCAAACCCCTGACCGATCAAGAAAAAATCGACGCGCTCGTCAGCATGGCGGCGGCACGCCAAGTTACCATAGACCCCGAAATCTTCGAATACCTGCTCAACCACTGGCGGCGCGATATGGACAGCCTGATGCAGATGCTCGACACGCTGGACAACTACGCCGTTACCATGGGCAAACGCATTACCCTACCGCTTCTGCGCCAGCTTTTGAAACAACAGGAAACCCAATGAAAAACCTCGCCATCTTCGACCTCGACAACACCCTCATCAACACCGATTCCGACCACTCTTGGCCGCAATACCTCATTAAAAAAGGGCTGGTTGATGCTGCCGAAACCGAAGCGCAAAACGAAAAATTCTACCGCGATTACCAAAACGGCTGCCTCGACATCGACGCCTTCCTCAAATTCCACCTCGCCCCGCTCGCCCGTTACAGCAAAGAAGAGCTGGCGGAATTTCACCGCGAATTTATGGCACAGTTCATCACGCCCCACATCTCGCCCATGCAGCGCATGCTTGTGCAGAGCCACCAAATGGCGGGCGACGAAACCCTCGTGATCTCCTCGACCAACGAGTTCATCATCACCCCCATCTGCCACCTTTTCGGCATCACCAACATCATCGGTACCCAACTCGAAACCGGTACCGACGGCCGCTACACCGGCAACTACATCGGCACGCCCAGTCTCAAAGAGGGCAAAATCACCCGCCTGAACCAATGGCTCGCCGAACGCGGCGAAACGCTCGAAAGCTACGGCAAAACCTATTTTTACAGCGACTCCAAAAACGACCTGCCGCTGCTGCGTCTCATCAACGAACCCGTCGTCGTCAATCCCGATGCCGAGTTGGAACAAGAAGCCAAAGCAAAAGGTTGGCCGATATTGAACTTCAAATAATCAAAACCGCGCCCGCCGCCCAAACGGGCGCAATACCTTAGCGTGGGCTTCGCCCGCGAAAAACAAAAGGTCGTCTGAAAATAAGCGCAAACCCGTAGCGTGGGCTTGGCCCACGAAAAACAAAGGTCGTCTGAAAACAAATCAAAAACAACCCCCTAAACCCGCTACAAATCTACAAATAAGGAAAACAATATGTCCATCCGCGCCATCATCCCCGCCCTGCTGCTTGCCTTCGTCCTACCCGCAACCGCGCAAACCGTCAATCCGGCAGAATACGCCCCCGCATCCAATAATCCCGCACAGCCCATCAAACCCGTCAAACTGTCCATCCTAGTTTCCCCAGAAGGAAAAGCCGTAGAAGTCAGCATCCTCGAATCCAGCGGATATGAAGGGCTCGACGAAACAGCCGTGGCAACCGCCAAAAAAGACAAATACGATGCCGCCGGATACTGGGTGAAATATAAAGGAACCATCGAGTTTAAAAACCAATAGGTCGTCTGAAATGTCCGCGTTCAAACCCGTTATCGTTACCACCACCGCCCCGACCCGCGAAGAAGCCCAAAAAATCGGCAGCCTGCTTTTGGAAAAGCAACTCGCCGCCTGCGTGCAATACGAAGTCATCACCAGCCAATACCTTTGGAACGGCGAAATCTGCCGCGACGACGAAATCCGCATCACCATCAAAACCTCGCGCCACTGCTACCGCGAAATCCAAAAAAACCATCCTCGCCAACCACAGCTACGAATGCCCGCAAATCCTGATGCAAAACGTATCGCGCGGATACGCTCCCTATTTGCGCTGGCTGAAGCAGAGTTTAGGTTTATAAAACAGCCGCGTCGTCTGAAAAACGCCCAAGCATCATTATGAATTTACAGGGAAGTCCACTATAATGACGGCTTTTGATTTTCAGACGACCTTATAGTAGATTAACTTTCAACCAGTACGGCGTTGCCTCGCCTTAGCTCAAAGAGAACGATTCTCTAAGGTGCTGAAGCACCAAGTGAATCGGTTCCGTACTATCTGTACTGTCTGCGGCTTCGTCGCCTTGTCCTGATTTTTGTTAATCCACTATACGTCTGCATCCGCAATCCCAAACCAAAAGGAAACCCATGTTCCGCACCATGCTCGGCGGCAAGATACACCGCGCCACCGTTACCGAAGCCGACCTCAACTACGTCGGCAGCATCACAATAGACCAAGACCTGCTCGACGCGGCAGGCATCCTCGTTAACGAAAAAGTCGCCATCGTCAACAACAACAACGGCGAACGCTTCGAAACCTACACCATCCCCGGCGAACGCGGCAGCGGTGTCGTCTGTCTCAACGGTGCTGCCGCACGGCTCGTCCAAAAAGGCGACATCGTCATCATCATGTCCTACGTCATGCTGTCCGAACCCGAAATCGCCGCGCACGAACCGAAAGTCGTCCTCGTGGACGAACACAACAAAATCCGCGACATCCTCTCCTACGAGCCGCCGCACACCGTCCTATAAAACACAAAGGTCGTCTGAAACCGCAAAATCCGCTTTCAGACGACCTTTCAGCCATTTTCAGACGACCTTCGAGAAAGCCCCATCATCATGAACATCCGCATCAACAACCTCACCGTCGGCAACGACCTCCCCTTTACCCTGTTCGGCGGCATCAACGTCCTGGAAGACCTCGATTCCACCCTCAAAGCCTGCGAACAATACGTCAAAGTAACCGACAAACTCGGCATTCCCTACGTCTTCAAAGCCTCCTTCGACAAAGCCAACCGCTCCTCCATCCACTCCTTCCGCGGCGTCGGCTTGGACGAAGGCATGAAAATCTTCCAAGCCGTCAAACGCGAGTTTGACGTGCCCGTCATCACCGACGTCCACGAACCCTACCAATGCGCCCCCGTCGCCGAAGTCTGCGACGTCATCCAACTGCCCGCCTTCCTCGCCCGCCAAACCGACCTCGTCGTCGCCATGGCAAAAACCGGCAACGTCATCAACATCAAAAAACCCCAGTTCCTCAGCCCTTCGCAGATGAAAAACATCGTCGAAAAATTCCAAGAAGCGGGCAACGGACAAATCATCCTCTGCGAACGAGGCGCCAACTTCGGCTACGACAACCTCGTCGTCGATATGCTCGGCTTCGGCGTCATGAAACAAACCTGCGGCGGCCTGCCCGTCATCTTCGACGTCACCCACTCCCTGCAAACCCGCGAATCCGGTGCCGCCGCATCCGGCGGACGACGCGCGCAAGTGTTGGATTTGGCGCTCGCCGGCATGGCAACCCGCCTCGCAGGCCTCTTCCTCGAATCACACCCCAACCCCGACCAAGCCAAATGCGACGGGCCCAGCGCACTGCCGCTTGCCCAACTGGAAGACTTCCTGACCCGCGTCAAAGCCGTAGACGAAACCGTCAAATCCTTTACGCCTATGGACATCCGTTAACGCGGCGCGGCAAAAGAAAGGTCGTCTGAAAAGCCAGATTCAAGGTTTTCAGACGACCTCTTCAATCCATAATAAACCCACCGACTATACGGGAATAACTCAATCGGCTACAATTCCGTTTCACAAACAAATAAATTCAAAAACTTATGAAATGTCCGTTTTGTCAGCATCCCAATACTCAAGTCACCGATTCGCGGCTCTTGGAAGAGACGAACAGTATCCGCCGCCGCCGCCGTTGCGTGGAGTGCGGGCAGCGGTTCAGTACGTTTGAAACGGTTGAAATGCGGATGCCGCAGGTAATTAAATCCAACGGTACGCGCGTGGCGTTTAATCCGCACAAGCTGAAAACCAGTTTGGAACGGGCTTTACACAAACGTCCTATTGCGCAGGAAAAAATCGACGAAACGGTCGCGCTGATTGAGCAGCGTCTGTATCAGTCGGGCAAAAAGGAAGTGCCGTCGCGCATGGTAGGCGAAATGGCGATGGAAGAATTGGCAAAAATCGATCAGGTCGCCTATGTCCGCTTTGCTTCCGTGTATAAAAGTTTCAATGACGTGTCCGAGTTTACCCAGGCAATCGCCACGCTGGTGCAAACCGACGGCAAATAGGTCGTCTGAAAGCAGTATATCGTTAATGAAGAGGATGTATATGAAGAGGATTTTATCTACAACCGCCGCCTTGCTCCACCTTGCCGCCTGCAGCCCCGAGCAAGGTGATGCGGTACCGAAAGCCGCATCTGATACGGTTCAAACGCTGACGAGTAAAGACGGCAAAATTTCCATTTCTGTCCACAACAGCCACTTCACCGACATCATCGCCGATTCCGCCCGCCATCCGAAAAATGTTCCCGCTTCCGGCCTGATTTTGCTCCAACACGATCCTGAAGCGCGTATTACCATTTATGCGGCAAACAACGGTCCTGTCCAAACGGATGCCAAAGCCTATTTCACCGAACTCCAAAACGCCCTGCAATCTGACGAGACTCAAAATGTCCGCGTCGGCATCGCCACCGACAACCGCATGAATTACCAAACCGACCGCGAAGACCGTCAAGGTACGTTCCACCAATACTGCATCGCCATTCACGAAGCCAATATCTATACCGTTTGCGCGTACAGCCATCACGCGGGTCAGAAGGAATTGTCGGAAGTATTGAAAGAATTGAGCTTGTCGCGTTAATGCTTTAACGAACGGAATACGGCGAAAGAAAAGGTCGTCTGAAAACGGAAAACTTTAAGAAATCCAAATTATGTTTGATTGTATTGATACCCAAATGATGCAAAACGCCCTTGCCCTTGCTCGGCTCGGGCGTTTTTCCACTTCACCCAACCCGCGCGTCGGCTGTGTGATTGCACAAGGCAGCCAAATCGTCGGACAGGGGTTTCATGTCAAAGCGGGCGAACCGCATGCCGAAGTGCATGCGCTGCGGCAGGCAGGAGAAATGGCGCGTGGGGCGACGGCTTATGTAACGCTCGAGCCGTGCAGCCATTACGGCCGTACGCCGCCCTGCGCCGAAGCCCTAATTAGTTCGGGCGTATCGCGCGTGGTCGCCGCCATGACCGATCCCAACCCTCTGGTGGCAGGCAAAGGCTTGGCAATGCTGGAAGCCGCCGGCATCCGCACCGAAAGCGGTTTGCTGGAAACCGAAGCGCGCGAACTCAACCGCGGCTTCCTTTCCCGTATCGAACGCGGCCGCCCGTTTGTCCGCGTCAAATGCGCCGCCAGCTTGGACGGCAAAACCGCGCTTGCCGACGGACGCAGCTACTGGATTACCGGCGAAGCCGCAAGGGCGGACGTACAAATCTTACGCGCGGAAAGCTGCGCTGTCTTAACCGGCATCGGCACAGTGCTTGCCGACAATCCGCGCCTCAACGTCCGCACCTTTCCGACGCTGCGCCAGCCCGCCCGTATCGTGTTGGACAGCAAACTGCAAACGCCGTTGGACAGCCGCATGGTTTCAGACGACCTCAGCCCCACCGTCATCGTAACCGCCGTCGATGACGAAGAATGCCTCAGACCATACCGCGCATTTCCTCATATCCGCATCTTAAGGTCGTCTGAAAACGCCGCCGGACGCATAGACCTTGCCGCCCTGCTGCCTCAGTTGGCAGAACTGGGCTACGGCGAGATTATGGTCGAAGCGGGCGCGACGCTGACCTCCGCCTTTATCGAAGCGGGCTTGGCAGACGAAATCGTGTTGTACCAAGCGCCGAAAATATTAGGCGAAGGCAGAAGCCTGCTCACCTTCCCCGCCAACCCTGCCGTTTTGACTTCGGAAGGCGAGTGGGAAAGCCGTTCGGTAGAGTTGATCGGGCAGGACGTAAAATGGGTTTTGCGTAAAAAATAGGCTGATGATTGGGTTTTGGGTTGTTTTCAGAATCGAAGCTGGTTCCAGTTTTGATGATTAGAGCATGAGACAGGAGACGGTCCGAAATTCTGAAAAAGTTTTTTAAACTTTTGAATATGACGAAATAACGAGCGTGTTTAAAGTTTAAAAATGTTAATTACTATAAAATTCAGTATGATAAGTTTCGCTCTGATATAATGTGCGGGCAAGGCGTACGGAAGCCGGCGTCTTGTCTTTTTTCAACTTTTAGATACTAAGGAACTTATATGTGCGGTATCGTCGGCGCCATCCGCGCCAATCACAATGTAGTCGATTTTCTGACCGACGGTCTCAAACGCCTTGAATATCGGGGCTACGACTCGTCGGGTATCGCCGTGAACACAGACGGCAAAATCAAGCGCGTGCGCCGCGTCGGCCGCGTGCAGCTGATGGAAGATGCGGCGCGCGAAAAAGGCGTGTTCGGCCATATCGGCATCGGCCATACCCGCTGGGCAACCCACGGCGGAGTAACCGAACCCAACGCCCACCCCCACATCTCCGGCGGCATGATTGCCGTCGTCCACAACGGCATCATCGAAAACTTCGAAGCCGAACGCGAACGCCTCAAAGCCTTGGGTTACACCTTCGAATCGCAAACCGACACCGAAGTCATCGCCCACAGCGTCAATCACGAATACACCCAAAACGGCGGCAAACTGTTTGAAGCCGTCCGCGCAGCCACCGCCCGTTTCCACGGCGCATACGCCATCGCCGTGATGGCGCAGGACAAACCCGAAGAAATGGTCGTTGCACGCATGGGCTGCCCGCTCTTGGTGGCATTGGGCGACCAAGAAACCTTCATCGCCTCCGACGTTTCCGCCGTCATCGCCTTTACCCGCCGCATCGCCTATTTGGAAGACGGCGACATCGCCGTATTGAGCGCGAACGGCATCGAAAAACTGATCGACAAAACCGGTGCCGACACCCAACGCAAAGTCAAAGTATCCGAGTTGTCGCTCGCTTCGCTGGAGTTGGGCCCATACAGCCACTTCATGCAAAAAGAAATCCACGAACAACCGCGCGCCATCGCCGATACCGCCGAAGTCTTCCTTGACGGCGGCTTCGAACCCGAAAACTTCGGCGCGAACGCACGTGAGGTGTTCGACGATATTCACAGCATCAAAATCCTCGCCTGCGGCACGTCCTACTACGCCGCGCTGACTGCCAAATATTGGCTCGAATCCATCGCCAAAATCCCGACCGACGTCGAAATCGCCAGCGAATACCGCTACCGCGACGTGATTGCCGATCCGAAACAATTGGTCATCACCATCTCCCAATCCGGCGAAACCTTGGACACGATGGAAGCCCTGAAATACGCGCAGTCTTTGGGACACAAACACAGCCTGTCCATCTGCAACGTCATGGAATCCGCCCTGCCGCGCGAGAGCGAATTGGTGCTGTACACCCGCGCCGGCGCGGAAATCGGCGTCGCCTCCACCAAAGCGTTCACCACGCAACTGGTTGTATTGTTTGGCTTGGCGGTAACGCTGGGCAAACAGCGCGGTTTGGTTTCCGCCGAAAAAGCGCGCGAATACGTCGAAGAGCTGCGCCAACTGCCCGGCAGCATCCAACACGCCCTCAACCTTGAGCCGCAAATCGCCGCGTGGGCGCAAAAATTCGCCAAGAAAAACAGCGCACTGTTCTTAGGTCGCGGCATCCACTTCCCGATCGCCCTCGAAGGCGCGTTGAAGCTGAAAGAAATCACCTACATCCACGCCGAAGCCTATCCCGCAGGCGAATTGAAACACGGCCCGCTGGCATTGGTGGACGAAAACATGCCCGTCGTCGTCATCGCGCCGAACGACGGTTTGCTGGACAAAGTCAAAGCCAATATGCAGGAAGTCGGCGCACGCGGCGGCGAACTCTTCGTCTTCGCCGATTTGGACAGCAATTTCAACGCCACCGACGGCGTGCACGTCATCCGCGCCCCGCGCCACGTCGGCGTACTCTCGCCGATCGTGCACACCATCCCCGTGCAGCTCCTGTCCTACCACGCCGCCCTCGCACGCGGCACGGACGTGGACAAACCGCGCAATCTGGCGAAATCGGTTACGGTTGAATAAAGCCTGATTTGAACGGTAAAAGGTCGTCTGAAAACTGGGAAATCCAAGTTTCAGACGACCTTTTTTAAGTCGATGCGCGCCTGAGATAAGCCGAACCCGTAGCGTGGGCTTTGCCCGCTAGATTGGTTGTCCGTCAGTCTGAGTCGGGTATTGGTCCTTGCATTTGTTTTGTGGGTATAGCTGAATTACTTTATCTTCGATACGCAACTTACCGACTTTCGTCATTACCGCGCAGGCGGGAATCCATTTTTGAAATTCAGAAACTGTTCTTTAAATCAAGGTTTCTCAGGTTTTACGATGGATTCCCGCCTGCGCGGGAATGACGGGATTTGATGATATGCTGTATTTAAAGTTAAGTATGCTCGCTATAGAACCCGCGCTACGGTTTGCTTTGACAATATTTATTCATTTACTAGGTCGCTTAAGAGGGCAGGTTTGAGATTGAAAGAAGGTCGTCTGAAAACTTAGATTTCCCAGTTTTCAGACGACCTTTTTAATCAATCCCCAAAGGATGTTTAACAATACTTCCTTATTTGCGTATCACGCCCAAGTCGGCGGTTTGCGGTATCGGATTGTGTGGGATAACAATTCTTCAATCTCTATCCACATAACCCCTCCCATTTACAGCAGACCGGGCTGTCCCAATGCAGGATCGGTTGCGCGGGCGGCTCTCGCATCTTTAACGCTCAGTCCCAAGGCTTTCGCCACACCTTCGCCGTAGGCGGGGTCGCAACTGTGGCAGTTGCGGATATGGCGGTATTTGATGAAGTCGGGCGCGTCGTCCATTGCGGCGGCGGTGTTGTCGAACAAAGCCTGTTTCTGCGCGTCGCTCATCAGGTTAAACAAGGCGCGCGGTTGGCTGAAGTAGTCGTCATCGTCTTGACGGTAGTCCCAGTGCGCTGCGTCGCCGTTGATTTTCAAAGGCGGCTCGGCGAAGTCGGGCTGCTCCTGCCATTGGCCGAAGCTGTTGGGTTCGTAGTGCGGCAGGCTGCCGTAGTTGCCGTCGACGCGTCCTAGTCCGTCGCGCTGGTTGCTGTGTACGGGGCAACGCGGGCGGTTAACGGGGATTTGGCGGAAGTTCACCCCTAGGCGGTAGCGTTGCGCATCGGCGTAATTGAACAGACGGGCTTGCAGCATTTTGTCGGGGCTGGCGCCGATGCCGGGAACCAAGTTGCTCGGTGCAAAAGCGGATTGTTCCACATCGGCGAAGAAGTTTTCGGGATTGCGGTTCAACTCGAATTCGCCCACTTCAATCAGCGGATAGTCTTTTTTCGGCCAAACTTTGGTCAGGTCGAAAGGATGATACGGCACTTTTTCCGCATCAGCCTCAGGCATAACTTGGATGTACATCGTCCATTTCGGAAACTCGCCGCGTTCGATGGCTTCGTACAGGTCGCGTTGGTGGCTGTCGCGGTCGTCTCCGATGATTTTCGCGGCTTCATCGTCAGTCAGGTTTTTAATGCCTTGTTGGGTGCGGAAATGGAATTTCACCCAGAAACGCTCGCCCGCTTCATTCCAGAAGCTGTAAGTATGCGAACCGAAACCGTGCATATGGCGGTAGCTGGCGGGGATGCCGCGGTCGCTCATGATAATGGTGACTTGGTGCAGGGCTTCGGGCAGCAGCGTCCAGAAATCCCAGTTGTTTTTTGCGGAGCGCATATTGGTGCGCGGGTCGCGTTTGACGGCTTTGTTCAGGTCGGGGAATTTGCGCGGGTCACGCATGAAGAAGACGGGTGTGTTATTACCGACCATATCCCAGTTGCCTTCTTCGGTATAGAACTTCAACGCAAAGCCGCGGACATCGCGTTCCGCATCGGCACCGCCGCGCTCTGCTGCCACGGCGGTGAAGCGTGCGAACATCTCGGTTTTCTTGCCGACTTCGCTGAAGATTTTGGCGCGGGTGTATTTCGTGATGTCGTGCTTCACGGTGAACGTACCGAACGCGCCCGAACCTTTGGCGTGCATGCGGCGTTCGGGAATCACTTCGCGCACGAAATCGCCGAGTTTTTCATTCAGCCACAAATCCTGAGACAGCAACGGACCGCGCGGACCGGCGGTCAGGCTGTTTTGGTTGTCGGCAACGGGTGCGCCGTTGCCCATGGTCAGGTGGGTTACCGGGCATTTGGAGTCAGTCATGATGATTTCCTTTATGAAATGGTCAGTGGTTTATGAAACGATTTGCCCAAAGGCATATTCGCAGTCGGTTTGTTTGTGTGAATAATTTTAATATATCGATATTAAAATTATGTTTTATTTAAACTAAAATATATAATATACAGAAAGGATTTTGCTATTGGAACTATGGATTCAATTTAATATTGTTATTATTGATGAAAATTGCTTGTTCGCCGAGTTTCCATTATCACGCAAGAACACCAAATAAAAAAGTAAAAAAGGTCGTCTGAAACTGTTTTCAGACGACCTTTTGACTTCTATCAGCTTTACCGTTTACGCCTCATCGTACAAACCGCGCACCACCCTGCCGATGGCGGCGATGCCTTTTTCCAGCGTTTCCGCGTCCTGCGCGATGCTCATGCGGATGCACTCGTGGGCGTGCGGGTAATCCTGCGTGTCGATGCCGACGAAGAAATGTTCGCCCGGAATAATCAGCGTGCCTTCGGCTTTGAGCATTTCGTACAGGGCTTGCGACGAAACGGGCAGGTTTTCAAACCAAAGCCACAGGAAAATCGCGCCTTCGGGTTTGTGGATTCTCAGCGGATACGCGCCCAGCTCGCGCTTGAGCAGCGAGACGGCGGTTTGCGCCTGATTGCGGTAAAACGGCCGGATGACGTCGTCTGAAAGCTGTTTCAGACGACCGTCCTGCAACAGCGGCGTTGCGATGGCTGCGCCAAAGCGGGTGGGCGACAGGTTCACAATCGCGTTCAGGCTGCTGACGGCTTTGACGACTTCGGGCGCGGCGACGATGATGCCGGTGCGCACGCCCGGCAGGCCGACTTTAGAAAGGCTGAAGCAGAGGATGATGTTTTCGTGCCAATTCAGCGTCACATCGCTGTAAATGATGTTGGGGAACGGCATTCCGTAGGCGTTGTCGATAATCAGCGGAATGCCGTGTTCTTGCGCCAAAGCGTCCAGCCGCGCCATTTCGCCGTCGGTCAGCACGTTGCCGGTCGGGTTGGTCGGGCGTGAACAGCAAATCGCGCCGATTTTGCCCGCTTTGAGTTCGGACAGGCTTTCCAATGCGTCAAAGTCCACGCGGTATTTGAAGAAGCCTGCTTCGCCCTCGTGTTCGACAGCTTCGATTTTGGGTTTCACGGAAACAAAGTGCTGCCCTTCGACATGCACGTCGGCATAGCCGATGTACTCGGGCGCGAGCGGCAGCAGGATGGCTTTCTCTACGGAAAGGTCGTCTGAAACCTTGTATTTTCCGCCGAAGAGGTTGAAAAGATAGAAAAACGCGTTCTGCGAACCGTTGGTCAGCGCGATATTGTCAGCGGTCAGGTTCCAGCCGTATTCGCGGTTGAGGAAGGCGGTCAGCGCGTTAATCAGCGCAGCATCGCCTTGGGGATTGGAGTAGTTGCCGATGTTCTCGACCGCGTGTTCCACCGCCAGCTTTGAAAATACGTCGGCGAACACGGCGTTGACTTCGGCAATCCGCGCCGGATTGCCGCCGCCGAGCATGTTGACGGGCTTGTCGCTTTTGAGCGCGTCGCCGAGGTCGTCCATAAGTTGCAGGATGCCGCTGAGTTGCGTGAATTTTTCGCCGAATGCCGAGAACTGCATGATGACTCCGTGTAAATATGATTGGCGAGGATTATATCAGCTTGATATGGAGGGAGGCTTTCTGTCAGCCTGAAAACGGGTTTCAGACGACCTTTGATGTTTAGGAAGATGTTCCACCCGTCCATTCGGGTACGGTGCCGGTGTCGAAGCCTAAAAGTGAAAGCGCGTGGGCGGTGCTGTGGGTGATGATGTCGTCTATTGTTTGCGGCTGCTGGTAGAGGGCGGGGGTAGGCGGGAAGACGATGCCGCCCATTTCGGTAACGCGGCGCATATTGTCCAGATGGGCAAGGTTGAGCGGGGCTTCGCGCACCATCAGCACAAGGCGGCGGCGCTCTTTCAGGACTACGTCCGCCGCGCGTGTCAGCAGGTTGTCGCCGAAGCCGTTTGCGACCGCGGCCAGCGTGCGCATCGAACAAGGGGCGATCAGCATCCCGTCGGTTTTAAACGAACCGCTGGCGATGGCGGAGCCTATATGGTTTATCGGATGGACGACATCAGCAAGGCGGTAGAGTTCGTCTTTCTCATATGGTGTTTCCAGCGCGCGCGTCATTTCCGCGCTTTTGGATACCACCAGATGCGTTTCGACATCGTGTGTGCGCAAAAGTGCCAAGGCCTTGATGCCGTATTGGAAACCGCTGGCTCCGCTGATGCCGATAATCAAACGTCGGGTCATGAAAGTCTTTCGTAAAAGCGTATTTTGGCAACATTATAAAGCAGGTCGTCTTAACAGGCAGGTTTCATATTTTGAAAAGCAGCTGTTTGACTGAAGGCAAGGGTAGGGGAGGTGGTTCGGCAGAAACAGCCGAAATATGTTATAAATAAGCCCTTCTACCGCACTCAAATTGGAGCATACGACATGGAATTGGTATTTATCCGCCACGGACAAAGCGAATGGAACGCAAAAAACCTGTTTACAGGCTGGCGCGACGTGAAACTGAGCGAGCAGGGGCTTGCCGAAGCTGCCGCCGCCGGTAAAAAACTGAAGGAAAAAGGCTACGAGTTCGACATCGCCTTCACTTCCGTCCTGACCCGCGCGATTAAAACCTGCAACATCGTTTTGGAAGAATCCGACCAACTGTTTGTGCCGCAAATCAAAAGCTGGAGGCTGAACGAACGCCACTACGGCCAACTGCAAGGTTTGGACAAAAAACAAACCGCCGAAAAATACGGCGACGAGCAAGTCCACATCTGGCGCCGCAGCTACGATACCCTGCCTCCGCTGCTCGACCCGAAAGACCCGTTCTCCGCGCACAACGACCGCCGCTATGCCAACCTGCCCGCCGATGTCGTACCCGACGGCGAAAATTTGAAAGTCACTTTGGAGCGTGTGCTGCCGTTCTGGGAAGACCAAATCGCCCCCGCGCTTCTAAGCGGCAAACGCGTCCTGGTCGCCGCACACGGCAACTCCCTGCGCGCCTTGGCAAAACACATCGAAGGCATTTCCGACGAAGACATCATGGGCTTGGAAATCCCGACCGGTCAGCCGCTGGTGTACAAATTGGACGACAATTTGAAAGTAGTTGAAAAATTCTATTTGTAGGATTTGCGGATAATAAAAAGGTCGTCTGAAACCCTGATTTGTGGTTTCAGACGACCTTTTTTAAATCAAATCAACTTACTTCGCCGCATTAAACGCGTCGGTAACTTGCTTGGACGCGTTCAGCAATTCTTGTGCGCCGCCCGCCGCCAAGTAGGTTTCGGGAACGAGGTAAACCACCTGTCCTTTTTTCCATGCAGTCGTTTCGGCAACCAGCGGATTGTTCAACACGTCTTTCGCCGCCTGCCCTTCTTCGCCGATGGCTGCGCTTCGGTCGAGGACAAACAGCCAGTCGGGATTTTTTTCTTTCAGGTATTCGAAGCTGACGGGCTGACCGTGGCTGCCTTCTTTTATGGCTTCGTCAACGGCCGGAACGCCGATGTCTTTGTGCAGCCAGCCGCCCAGTCGTGAAGACGGTCCGAAGGCGGACATTTTTCCGCCGTTGACCAAAATCACCAAACCTTTGCCTTTACCTTGCGCGGCGGTTTTCGCGGCTTCGAAAGATGCGTCGATTTCGGCTTTCAGCTTGTCGGCTTCCGCCTGTTTGCCGAAGATTTGCGCCAAAGCGTCGATACGCTCTTTGGCACTTTCTTTGAGGTTGGCGGTATCGGCGGTCATCTCGATGGTCGGCGCAATGGCGTTCAACTTGTCGAACGCTTTAGCTGCGCGGCTGCCGATGATGATGAGCTGCGGTTTGTAAGCGTTGAGTGCTTCGTAATCCGGCTCGAACAGCGTACCGGCAGGTTTTGTTGTTTTGTAATATTCGTCCAAATAAGGCAGCAGGTTTTTATCGACGGACAAACCTGTTTTCACGCCCAATTTGTTTAAAGTATCGAGCATACCCAAATCGTAAACGGCGATACGTTCAGGATTTTGCGGCACTTTCGCATCACCGCGCGTCGTTTTGACGGTCAAGCCCGCGCCTTCGGTTTGGGCTGCGGAAGCGGTTTGGGCGTTTTGGTTTGAAGCGGAATCTTTCGGTGAACACGCACCCAAAGCAAGGGCGCAGCATACGGCTAAAGCAGTTAAACGTAACATGGGATAATTTCTCCGTTGTCGGGTTCGGGGCAGATAATATGGACGGGTTGTCTGAAAATCCGCAAAGCGGATGCTCGTATCAAACACCTGATCCAATCCTGCCGTTGTCAAAAAAGTTTGGAAAATGCCAGATTGAGAAATCTGATTGACAGGCAGGTCGTCTGAAAACCGAAGCTGATTCAGACGACCTGCCCGTATTTTACCCGCTCTTTTTAGAAGCGGTAGTTAACGCTCAGACGAACATCGCGGCCTGGTTCAGACAGGGTGTTGGCACCTGCACGTTGGCTGTGCGGCTTGTAGTTTTTATTCAAGACATTGTTGACAGCGAAGTTGACGTTCAAATCGTCTTTGCCCGTCGGCTTCCAGTTGGCGAAGACATCGTTGACGCCGTAGCCCGCACGGACAACATTCAGAGCTACGTCAGATCCGCGCGAGGTCGGGGCGTAGCCTGCATTTTGGACATAACGCCCGCGCCAGCCGATTTCCAGGTTAGGATTGTCGAATTGGTACGACAGACCGGTTGTCCATGTGCGTCCCATCGGGATAGCGGTCGTTACTTTGTCGGCGGTATCGCCGTTCAGCTTAGGTTTGCTGTAGGCTACGCCTGCACGTGCGGTCAGACCTTTCCAGCGGTAGGCTGCGTTCAGTTCGTAACCTGTGTTTTTCAGCTTGCCGCCGTTATACCAAACATAGTATTTACCCTCTTGGCGGATGGCTTGTACATCTTTGATTTGTTGATGGAAATAGCTGCCGGATAATGTAAGGGCAGAATTCCAGTGGTAGTTAAAGCCGATTTCTGCATTTCGCGAGCGTTCCGCTTTCAAATCAGGCGATGCTTTAATCGATCTGATATTCATTAAAGCTGCTTCGTACAGGCGGGGGCTGCGGGTTGCATAGTTCAGGCTGGTGTTGATGGAAAAATCAGGGGTAATGTCATAAACCAACCCGATGCTTGGATTGAGGTTGCCGTCTGAATTTTCTGTATTACTGCTGGTTTTCATTTTCCAGCGGTCATAGCGCAAACCTGTGGTCAGCGTAACCGGAGAGAAATCCCAAATGCCTTCTACATATACGCCGGCATCGCTTTTCTTCTCGTTGTTTTCTCCGTTTGAGCTGCTTTTTTGAGTGCGCCAGTTTACTCCGTATTTCAAGGTATGGCGGTCAAATAGACGGCTGTCAAGATTCAGGTTGGCTCCGTATGTCCGTACTTCGCCGTCCAATTCATAATCTGGACTGGGGACTTCATCACGTTTGGTGTTCAAACGGTAAACATTGGCTTTGATTTTGTCGATAAAGCCCAAGTTTCCGCCTTTGAATTCCAAGTTGGTGGTGTCTTGGGTCAGCGTGCGGTAACGCGGCGAGTTGGTGGCGACATTCGGAATACGGTTGCCGTTGGCATCCAAAACGTATTTACCTGTGCTGCGGTCGGTTTGGAAGACTTGCGAGAAATCGAATTCTTCACGCAGGGCGCGTTCGCCATATTGTTTCTCTTGGCGGTGGCTCAATTCAATACGGTTGTCTTCGTTGAAACGATAGCCGATTTTGCCCAGCAAGCCGCGCGAACCCAATCCACTGTTCAAAACCTTATCGTCTCCGAGCAGATTACGGTAGCCTTTGCCTGCCGTGTATTCTTTGTCGCGTACGAAATTGCCTGAAACCAAAGCATCAAAACCGCCTGCTTGACCGTAAACGCTTGCGCCGCGTGAATAACCTTTATTGCTGCTGATACCGGCATTGACTTTGAACCCTACGTTTTGACCTTCTCTCAGCAAATCTTTGGCTTCAACCGTTTCGGCAACAATCGCGCCGCTGGTTGCGCCGATACCTGCAGAGGCTGAACCCGTACCTTTTTGTACGGCAACGACTTTTACCAATGCGGGGTCAAGCATAAAGCGGCCGTTGTGGTGGAAAATCTGGCTGTCAGTGTAAGTATCGTCAACTTTATAGTCTATTTGGTCTTGTCCCATGCCTCGGATGGTTACCCATTGCGACTGACCATTACCGCCGCCGAAGCTGATAGAGGGTTCGTTGAACAATACGTCTTTTAAATCAGTGGAAGTCGTTTCTTCCATACGTTTTGTCGTTACACGGTGTGTGGCGCTTGTAGCCTGACCTTTTACGGTAACGGTATCAAGGGTAACGCTTTCTTTCGCTTCGTTTTCCGCGTGGGCAAAACCGGCGGCGAGTGCTAACGAGAGCAGGCTGAAGCGGAACAGGGGTGAAGTCATGGAAATTTCCTTTTGTCCTTTTGTTGGACAAGTTTCAATTAATCGATAAATTATTTATTAATAATAATTTTTATTTATTTTAAAGGTGGGATATTATTTTGTAAAGGTGTGCATAGGTTTGCGACAATAATGTTTGGTTTTTTGTTGATTGAAGCATGTGAAGCCCGCCGTCTGTAAAAGGTCGTCTGAAAATGCCTGCCTGCTTGATCAGTATTGAAAGTAGGGCGGGGATGTTGCGCAACCTGTTATGCCCATTTTCAGACGACCCCGCATAGAAAATTTTTGCTTCTTCCCTTGAATTTATCGGGCCGAACCCTAATTTGCCGCTGTGTTAAGGTAAGTTTGTTGGCAAACTTGCCGCCTTCTTTTTCAAACCGCATCTGCCGGATGAAGGCAGATGATTGTTTTCAAACTATTTATCGGAGCATAAAACATGACCATCCGTCCTTTACATGACCGCGTCGTCGTCAAACGCTTGGAAGCTGAAGAGAAAACCGCATCAGGCATCGTCTTGCCGGGCGCAGCCGCTGAAAAACCCGACATGGGCGAAGTGATCGCCGTGGGTGCGGGCAAAATCGGTAAAGACGGCGAACGCCGTCCGCTGGATGTCAAAGTCGGCGACAAAATTATTTTCGGCAAATACAGCGGCCAAACCGTAAAAGCCGACGGCGAAGAGCTGTTGGTGATGCGCGAAGAAGATATTTTCGGTATTGTCGAATAAACATTCCGTGTATTCAGAACAACAGGTCGTCTGAAAAGACGTACAAGGTTTTCAGACGACCTCAGACAACATTAAACAATTTTGGAGAATCAAAACATGGCAGCAAAAGACGTACAGTTCGGTAACGAAGTCCGCCAAAAAATGGTCAGCGGCGTGAACACTCTGGCAAACGCCGTCCGCGTAACCTTGGGTCCTAAAGGCCGCAACGTAGTGGTTGACCGCGCATTCGGCGGCCCGCACATCACTAAAGACGGCGTTACCGTCGCTAAAGAAATCGAACTGAAAGACAAATTCGAAAACATGGGCGCGCAAATGGTGAAAGAAGTCGCGTCCAAAACCAACGACGTAGCGGGCGACGGTACGACTACCGCCACCGTACTGGCACAAGCTATCGTAGCGGAAGGCATGAAATACGTTACCGCCGGCATGAACCCGACCGACCTGAAACGCGGTATCGACAAAGCCGTCGCCGCTTTGGTTGAAGAGCTGAAAAACATCGCCAAACCTTGCGATACTTCCAAAGAAATCGCACAAGTCGGCTCGATTTCCGCCAACTCCGACGAACAAGTCGGCGCGATTATCGCCGAAGCGATGGAAAAAGTCGGCAAAGAAGGCGTGATTACCGTTGAAGACGGCAAATCTTTGGAAAACGAATTGGATGTCGTCGAAGGTATGCAGTTCGATCGCGGCTACCTGTCCCCTTACTTCATCAGCGACGCGGAAAAACAAATCGCTGCTTTGGACAATCCGTTTGTTTTGCTGTTCGACAAAAAAATCAGCAACATCCGCGACCTGCTGCCTGTTTTGGAACAAGTGGCAAAAGCCAGCCGTCCGCTCTTGATTATCGCTGAAGACGTAGAAGGCGAAGCCTTGGCGACTTTGGTCGTGAACAACATCCGCGGCATCCTGAAAACCGTTGCCGTGAAAGCCCCGGGCTTCGGCGACCGCCGCAAAGCCATGTTGCAAGACATCGCCATCCTGACCGGCGGTACCGTGATTGCCGAAGAAGTCGGCCTGTCTTTGGAAAAAGCCACTCTGGAAGACTTGGGTCAAGCCAAACGCATCGAAATCGGTAAAGAAAACACCACCATCATCGACGGCTTTGGCGACGCTGCCCAAATCGAAGCGCGTGTTGCCGAAATCCGCCAACAAATCGAAACCGCAACCAGCGATTACGACAAAGAAAAACTGCAAGAGCGCGTTGCCAAACTGGCAGGCGGCGTGGCAGTGATTAAAGTCGGTGCCGCTACCGAAGTCGAAATGAAAGAGAAAAAAGACCGCGTGGAAGACGCGCTGCACGCTACCCGCGCAGCCGTTGAAGAAGGCGTGGTTGCCGGCGGCGGCGTAGCCTTGTTGCGCGCCCGTGCCGCTTTGGAAAACCTGCACACCGGCAATGCCGACCAAGACGCAGGCGTACAAATCGTCTTGCGCGCCGTTGAGTCTCCGCTGCGCCAAATCGTTGCCAACGCAGGCGGCGAGCCTAGCGTAGTGGTGAACAAAGTGCTGGAAGGCAAAGGCAACTACGGTTACAACGCAGGTTCCGGCGAATACGGCGACATGATCGAAATGGGCGTACTCGACCCCGCCAAAGTAACCCGTTCCGCGTTGCAACACGCCGCGTCTATCGCCGGTCTGATGCTGACGACCGATTGCATGATTGCTGAAATCCCTGAAGAAAAACCAGCTATGCCTGACATGGGCGGCATGGGTGGTATGGGCGGCATGATGTAAGCTTGCCCCAACCTGAGCGCAAACAAAAACCTGCACGGACAACCGTGCAGGTTTTTTTCTTTGATAAAAGGTCGTCTGAAAACTGATTTTCAGACGACCTTTTATCATGATGGCGATGCTGTTGCTTTCCTATTTTTTTGCGGCAAACGGTCCTTTTCCTTCAATAAGGGGTTGTTGCGTTTCAATCCGTTTTTCGCATTCCGCCATCAATTCGACCTCCGTCCCGCTGCTGTGGGGGATAACGGGGTGGATGACGACGGTGATGGTGCCGGGGTGTTTGAGGAAGGCATTTTTCGGCCAAAATTCGCCGCTGTTGAGGGAGACGGGGACGATGTCCATTTCAAACATTTTCGCCATGCGCGCGCCGCCGAGTTTGTAGCGGCCTTTTTCGCCGGGCGGCAGGCGTGTGCCTTCGGGGAAAATGGTGATCCAGTAGCCTTCGTTTTTGCGCGCCATGCCTTGTTCCATCAGCTGTTTGTTGGCTTCGCGGCTGTTGCTGCGGTCTATGCCTATGGTTTTGACGAGTTTCAGACCCCAGCCGAAGAAGGGGATTTTGAACAGCTCGCGTTTGGCGACGTAAACCTGCGGCGGAAAGATTTCTTGCAGGGCGAGAGTTTCCCAGCCGCTTTGGTGTTTGGCGCAGATGATGGAGGGGCGGTCGGGGATGTTTTCGGCACCGATGAGGCGGTATTTGAGTCCGATGATGTGTTTGAGCGACCAGTTGAGGATTCGAACCCAGATTTGCGCCATTTTGTGCGCGCCGCCTTGGACGGGCAGGGCGAGGAGCATGAAGGGGAAAAGTAAAATCAGGCTGGTGCTGAGGATGAACCAGTAGGTCAGGTTGCGGATGAGGAGCATGTTTTTATCTGTCGGATAGGTCGTCTGAAAAATAGGGAGGGCAAAATATGTAGTAAGCTTCAAATCAGGAACATTCATTCCGTCATTTCCGCGCACGCGGGAATTCAGAGTTTGAGATTATAGTAGCCTTTGAATATTTCTGAATACTGACAGTCTGGATTCCCGCCTGCGCGGGAATGACGGCTGTTTAGGTTTCTTTTTTGCGAAGACCGTCTGAAAATTTGGCCGCGGACAAGGTTTCAGACGACTTCTTTCACTAATTGCAACGGTAATCTTGTTCTTGCTTCTGTTCGGCGGGAGGAGGCAGATTGCCGGATATGGCTGTTACGTTTTTGCCTGTCCGTCTGTACGGTCTTGTGCAGCTTCATATGTAATGTATTGGGAAAAGGCGAGCAGGTTGTCGAAAACTTGGGTGTTTTCGGGTAATTCTTTTTCCTGTTGAGACAGGGTTTTCTTGCCTTTGCCGGTTAGGACAAGTGCGGTTTTTCCGCCGGCTTCGTGCATGGCTTGCAGATCGCGCAGGCTGTCGCCGACCAGCCAGGTTTCGGCGGGGTTGGCCTTGAAGCGTTCGAGGATGTCGTAAATCATGCCGGGCTTGGGTTTGCGGCAGTCGCAGTTGTCGGCGGCGGTGTGCGGGCAGAACCAGATGCCGTCGATTTCGCCGCCTGCCTGACGGACAAGGCGGTGCATTTTCGCGTGCATTTCGGTCAGGTCTTGGACGGTAAAGTATTTGCGGCCGATGCCGGATTGGTTGGTGGCGACGGCTATCCTGTAACCTGCCTGCGTCAGGAAGGCGATGGCGTCCATGCTGCCTTCGATGGGTATCCATTCGTCTACGGATTTGACGAAGTCGTCGCGGTCTTGGTTGATGACGCCGTCGCGGTCGAGGATGATGAGTTTCACGGTTGCTCTCCGACAGGGAATGCCAAATTGTTTTTCCATTGCTCAAACGCTGCTTGGAAGACGGGTTTGAGGCGTTTGTAGATTTCGGGAGTGTTGGGGACGTGGTAGAAGCCGCCGAGCGACGGGGTGTCTAGGGTGTTGACGTAGTCTTCTAGAAATGCGCCGTAGCCGTCTTCTTCATCGTCGTAGTAATAGGAAGTGAATTGCCGTCCTTGTTCGGTGAAGTCGTCGGGCGTGAGCGCGCCGTCCATGTGTTTGAGCAGGAAGCGTCTGCCGCTGGTTCTGCCTTTGAGCATATTGGTGAAATCTTCCGCGCTTTCGGGGGCGGTTTGCCAAACGGGATTCGCCAGCCCTGTCTGCGCCGCCCATATCCAGTACATGCCGATATGCGTGGCGGCGTTTTCGGACGGCAGTCCTTCGGGATATTCTTCGTCTAGGTGGAAGCGGATGTTGTCGTACATGGACGGTCTTTTGTTGTGATTCTTAGGGTGTTTATTGTAACGGAAAACGGGAGAGGTCGTCTGAAATCTGTCGGGACGTTTTTCAGACGACCTCTCTGTGAATAGGGAGGATGCTGCGGCCTGGTATGAAAACATGATATACTTCTTTTTATTTCAACCGCCTAGGATATGTCAGGGCGGTTTGTTTCGTTTGAACATTCTGAAAGTCCCTTATGTCCCAATCCACCCCCTCTCCGCTGGGTGAAAAGCAAATGGCGGTTTTGATGGCGATGTTGGTTGCCCTGATGCCGTTTTCGGTCGATGCCTACCTGCCCGCCATACCGGAAATGGCGCAATCTTTGAGCGCGGATATCCACCGTATCGAGCAGAGTTTGGTTTTGTTTATGTTCGGTGTGGCGTTCGGGCAGGTTGTCGGCGGCGCGGTTTCGGACATCAAGGGGCGCAAACCGGTGGCTTTGATCGGTTTGAGCATTTATTTTGCGGCCGTTGCCGCGCTGACGATGGTGCAGTCGGCGGACGGGCTGTTGAACCTGCGCGCGGTACAGGCGTTCGGCGCGGGGATGACGGTGGTCATCGTCGGGGCGATGGTGCGCGATTATTATTCGGGCAGGCAGGCGGCGCAGATGTTTGCTTTAATCGGCATTATCCTGATGATCGTGCCGCTGATTGCGCCCATGGTCGGTTCGCTGTTGCAGGAATTGGGCGGCTGGCGTTTTATTTTCGGCTTTTTGGCGGCGTATTCGTTTGTTTTGTTTATCTTGGTGTTTACTTTCCTGCCGCGTCCGAAGCAGACGGGCAAAATCGGGATGGATATTTTCAGACTGGTGGCTGGACGGTTCGCCAGAGTGCTGAAAACGCGGGCGGCGATGGGCTATCTGTTTTTTCAGGCGTTCAGCTTTGCGTCGATGTTTGCGTTTCTGACGGAATCGTCTTTTGTTTACCAAAAGCTGTACCATGTTACGCCACGCGAATACGCTTGGGTGTTTGCGCTGAACATCCTCACGATGGCTTCGTTCAACCGCATCACGGCATGGCGGCTGAAAACGGGGGCGCACCCGCAAAGTATTTTGAAATGGGGCATTATCGTGCAGTTTGCGGCGAATCTGACGATGGTTCTGCTGGTCTTATTGCTGGGACTGCCGCCGATGTGGGCTTTGGTGCCATGTGTGATGTTTTCGGTAGGCACGCAAGGCTTGGTCGGCGCGAACACGCAGGCTTGCTTTATGACTTATTTCAAGCAGGAAAGCGGCAGTGCGAACGCGGTATTGGGCGTGTTCCAATCCATCATCGGCGCAAGCGTGGGATTGCTGGCAACTCGGCTGCACAATGGTTCTGCCTTGGTCATGGCGGGCATGATGCTGGCTTCGACGGTATGCGGGATTGTGTTGCTTTGGCTCTTTTCGCATCAGGCTTGGAAGGAAAACGATAAAAGCGAATATGTGTGAATCGTGAACGGCAAAAGGTCGTCTGAAAACTTTTCAGACGACCTTTTGCCTGCGGTAGACATTTAATGGCCTAAATTCAAAAAGGACGACAGCCGTCAAAACGGTGCGTGGGAAATAAAATCCCTCTTTTAATTCAGTCCACTATAATCCTGCTTATTTTGCAGCAGGGGTTTGGTTGGCGGGGGCTTGTTCCAGATCTGCTGCAGGGGCGGTCTGGGTTGCAGCCTGGCCTTGTTCGCCCATGGCTTTAACTTCGGCATCGGCGGAAGTGGCTTCAGTTGTTGCAGCTTCGGCAGCTTTGTCTTGTTTCAATTCGTTGGCTTGTTTTTTAGCTTTGTTGGCTTTTTTGTGAACGTGTCCTGCTTTAGTAGCGGCTTTACCGGAAGCAGGTTGTGACATAGCCACAGGAGCAGCGATCAAACCGGCAGAAACAAGAACGAGGGAGGTCAATTTAGACAATGTTTTCATGTGTAATATCCTTTCGGGAAATTTGTCTGATACAATAATTCCGTCAAATGCCAAATGGCAATTTGCGTAAAGACAAACGCATAACTGCTTGGTGCGATTGAGTTTTTATTGTAACGGTTAGTTTGTAAACCGAAGTCAGGTCAAGAGAAATTGAAATAAAGTTTCAAAAGGCGGGTTAACCCCCCTGTCCTGCTTTATTAATCGTACTTCATAGCTTGATTGTTTAAATTTATATATTTCATGGTATTACGTTCAATGATTTTGAAACACTCCCGCTTTCGCAATGCATCTTACATTTTGATGGGGCTTGCCCTGTTTGTGGTGCTGTATTTCCACTTTTTGCCCCTTATGCTCGCCGTCATCCTGACCTACGTCTTCATCACCAAGACCAACGGCCTGATTCTTTGGATGCGCCGCCGTATGCTTGCGCGCGGTACGTTACTGCACAAATCGCTCAACGCGCACAATATCAACCTGATTTCGACCACCCTTACCATAAGTATCGTATTGACGGTTATCCTCTTGATGTCTTTGGGGATTTACCACCTGATTCACGGCGGGCATATCCCCGTGATGCTGACCAAGCTGGCGGCGATTTTGGAAGACACGAAAAACAGCAGCAGCCTGCCGCCATCGGTTTTGAACATGCTGCCCAACAATACCGCCGAAATCAAAGCCTCTGCGGTCAAATTGATTGAAGAATACAGCGCCGCACTGACGCGCATCAGCAAAAACAGCTTTACCTCGTTCGTGTACATCCTGATCGGCATCATCATCGGCGCGATGCTCAGCTTCCACCGTCTCGATATGCGCAAAAACCGTTGCAAAATGCCGCCCTTCAAGGCAGAACTGGTGCGGCGGATTGTGAATTTCGAAACCAGCTTTGAGCGGGTGTTTCTGGCGCAGGTCAAAATCTCGCTGATCGATACCGCGCTGACGGGCGTGTATCTCTATTTGATCCTGCCGCTTTTCAGCGTCGAGTTGCCGTTTAAACTGACCGTGTTGGTACTTGCCTTCATCGTCGGCTTGATTCCCGTCGCGGGCAACCTGATTTCCAACACCATCATTATCATCTTGAGCCTCGGCGCGTCCTTATATGTGGCAGTCGCTTCGCTGGTGTTTCTGGTCGTCATCCACAAGCTCGAATATTTCCTGAACGCGAAAATCATTGGTTCGGAAATCGAATCAAGCGCATGGGAACTCTTGGTGGCAATGGTCGTGTTCGAACGGATTTTCGGCGTCGGCGGCATCATCGTCGCACCGGTTTATTATGCGTATCTGAAGAATGAGTTGAAGCAGCAAAAGCTGATTTAGATAGTGTTTGAAATATAGATGAAAGGTCGTCTGAAAAGCTTGAAATAGGTTTTTCAGACGACCTTTTTCAGTTACAGCAGCTTGATCCCTTCCCATTATCCGACGAGGGAAAGCTGGGATAGGGTGGCTTGCAAATATACGGAACAAGGGACAAGAGCCACCCTCTCCCCAACCCCCTCCCGTCGAACGGGAGAGGGCGGATTCTCGCGGGCGAAGCCCATGCTACGGTTCCCCCTCACCCCAGCACAAACAATTCCCTCCCGTGCGCCTTCAGCCAACTTTTAGCATTGTCGGTATGCGGCGTCAGCGTGTTCACCAAATGCCAAAAGCGCGGACTGTGGTCGGGGTGGCGGAGGTGGCAGAGTTCGTGGATGCAGACATAGTCGGCAACGTACTCGGGCGCGCCGATCAGCCGCCAGTTGAGGCGGATGCCGGTGCGCGGGCGGCATACGCCCCAAAAGGTTTTGGCGTTGCTCAGGTCTGTGGCGGCGGGAGTCAGTCCTGTTTCGGCTGCGTGTTTTTCAAGGCGGGGCAGCAGGTATTCGCGGGCGCGTTCGTTCAACAGGCGGCGCAGGTGGTTCAGTTGTGCGGCAGTTTCTTTTCGGGGAAGCAGGATTTCAGACGACGTGATGCGGATATGGCTTTGGCTGTGGGTATCCAGCTTGGTCTTTACTCCCCGATACCAAATCCACTCGGGTAAGTTTGGGTGGGAAACAGGATGTACGGGCGTTTTGGCAAGCGTGTTCCGCAAAATCGTTTCGTTTGCCGCCAGCCAGTTTGCCAACGCGCGGTCTTGAAAAAAGGGTGGGACGTTGATGCTGACCGTCTGCATATTGACGGGGCGCAGAATCAGATTTTTCTTGGCACTGCGTTTGAGTTCGATTTCGATGCACAAACCGTCGGAAAGAGAATAGGTGAAGCGTTTCATAGTTGTGAATAGGTTTCAGACCGGATACATCGTCTGAAACAGGAATTTTCCATATCAGGCGGCAAACTTCGGATAATATACAAAATCAAACATCTGCGCTACAAGGTTCAGCCGAACAAGCCGCCGATATATTTGCTGATGGTGATGGCGCTGAGTACTGCCATCAAACCGACCACAATCACGCCGGAAACGGTGAGCCACAGCGGGTGTTTGTAGTCGCCGACAATTTTGGTTTTGTAGGCGGCAATCAGAATCAGACCGAGGGAAATCGGTAAAATCAGGCCGTTTAATGCGCCTACGAACACCAGCACCTGCGCCGGTTTGCCGATGGTGGAAAATACGGCGGTGGACACGGCGATAAAGGCAATAATCCATT
Source organism: Neisseria sicca 4320 (assembly GCF_000193735.1). GTDB lineage: Bacteria > Pseudomonadota > Gammaproteobacteria > Burkholderiales > Neisseriaceae > Neisseria > Neisseria sicca_E. Next base: position 3,410 of record NZ_AEPF01000055.1, on the reverse strand, counting down.
TGTTTTTATTGCGTTCGATAGACGGGCTGAGACCGGAGAAGAACGACACCGAAGTATAAGCCGCACCAATCACCGAAGTAATCGAAGCCGCCCAAATCACCACGCCGAAAATCAGCAGGCCGATGTATCCCGCCGCATATTCAAACGGTGTGGAAGCAGGGTTGTCGGGATTGAGCTGCACGCCTTGGCTGACCACGCCCAAAACCGCCAAAAACAATACAATCCGCATAATCGAGGCAATCAGAATCGCCCGCACCGAGCTTTGGCTCACTTCCGGTAACGCCGATTTGCCTTTGATGCCTGCGTCCAGCAGGCGGTGCGCACCGGCGAAGGTGATGTAGCCGCCGACCGTGCCGCCCACCAGTGTAACAATCGCCATTGCATCGAGTTTTTCCGGCATAAAGGTATGCACGGCGGCATCTGCCAGCGGCGGATTCGCCTGCCATGCCACATAAACCGTCAGCGCAATCATTACGAAACCCATCACTTGGGCGAATTTGTCCATCACTTTGCCTGCTTCTTTAAACAGAAACACGCCGATGGCAATCACGCCGCTGATCACGGCACCGGTTTCCGGCGACAGTCCGGTCAGCAGGTTCAGCCCCAGGCCTGCGCCGCCGACGTTGCCGATATTGAACGCCAAACCGCCCATGACAATCAGCACAGCCAAGAAATAGCCTGCGCCGGGCAAGACCTGATTGGCAATATCCTGCGCCCGTTTTTCGGAAACGGCGACAATCCGCCAAATATTGAGCTGCGCTCCGATGTCGAGCAGAATCGAGAGCAGAATCACAAAGCCGAAACTTGCCGCCAGTGCTTGGGTGAAGGTGGCGGTTTGGGTCAGAAAGCCCGGGCCGATGGCGGAAGTCGCCATCAGGAATGCAGCGCCGATTAAGGCATTTCTGCGGTTTTTTTGATCAGACATAATCGCTTATTCTCTATAAAATTGGCTGTTACTGTGTTTGGGCGAAACCTGCGGTTTTAGCTACGCAGAAACTCGCTTTGCTCGTTTTGGCGAAACCTGCGGTTTTCAGACGGCCTATGAACTGTTTTTAAAGCAGAAACTTTGATGCCTGCCGCCAGTAGTTCCTGCCGGATTTTTTCGGCAAACACCACGGCGTGCGGCCCGTCGCCGTGCAGACAGATGCTGTCGGCTTGCACGGCAACCAGGCTGCCGTCCACTGCTTTGACCTGCCCGTCCCGCACCATCTGCAATACTTGGGCGATGGCTTCCTCGTCGCTGTCCACCTGCGCATCGGGGCGGCTGCGGGGAACCAGCGTGCCGTCGGGCATATAGCGGCGGTCGGCGAATACTTCGGAAATCACGCCCAAGCCTGCGGCTTTTCCGGCTTCCAATAGCAGGCTGCCGGAAAGTGCCATCAATTTCAATTTCGGGTCGAAATCCGCCACAATTCGGGCAACAGTATCCGCCAGCGCACGGTTTTTCGCCGCTTGGTTGTACATTGCGCCGTGCGGTTTGACATAAGCCATTTCCAAATCCTGATCACGGCACAAGGCCTGCAATGCGCCCAACTGGTAATTCAGACACGCCCGCAAATCTGCTTCGGACAGATTCATTTCGATACGGCCGAAGTTTTCCCGATCGGGATAGCCGGGGTGTGCTCCGATGCGCACGCCGTTTTGTTGGGCATACGCCAATGCCGCCCGAATATCGGCAATGCTGCCGGCGTGTTGGGCGCAGGCGATGTTGGCCGAAGTAATCACCTGCAACAGGGCTTCGTCGCTGCCGCAGCCTTCAGCGAGATCGGCGTTTAAATCAACCTGCTTCATGGGCGATTCTCCGTATTTGGTTCAGATAGGCTTGGTTTTTGCGCCGCAGGGCGGTGGCTTCTTTCAAGCCGATTATTTTGAATTTGACTTTGCTGCCGAAACGCACCTGTGCCAGCCTGCCCAAATCGGCGGCGGCAACGGTGGCGATTTTCGGATAACCGCCGGTGGTTTGCGCATCGGCCAGCAGGATAATCGGTTTGCCGCCGGGCGGCACCTGCACGGTTCCTGCCTGAACAGCGTGGGACAGCATTTCCAAAGGTTGCGACAGGGTCAGCGGCTGTCCGTCGAAGCGGTAGCCCATGCGGTTGCTGTCGCTTTGCAGCGTCCACGTTTCCCGTTCCAGATTCAGACGCCCTTTTTCACTGAAAGCGGCATATTCCGACGAAGGAACAAGGTGGACGGTATCGGTAAACGGTATCGGGGCGATGCCGACTTTGGACAATTCCTGCGCACCTTTGCCGATGGGGAGACAATCGCCTTTTTGCAGCATTCTGCCCTGATGGCCGCCGAAACCGGCTTTCAGGTCGGTGCTTCTCGAACCCATCACTTCCGGCACATCAAATCCGCCCGCCACGCACACATAGCCGTACATGCCCTGCACGGCACGCACCAGCTTCAAGGTCTGCCCTTTGCGGGCGGTATAACGCCAATACGAATAGACCGGTTCGCCGTCCAATTCCGCCTGATACACGGCACCGGTGAGACAAAACGGCGTATCCCGTTCAAACACCAGCATTATCCCGCCCAAAGCGATTTCGATTGCGGCCGTGCCTTCGTCGTTGCCCAATAAAATATTGCCCGCCGCCAAAGCAACCGTGTCCATCGCACCGGCATGACCGATGCCGTAACGCCGGTGTCCGTAGCGTCCGGTATCCTGAATATGCGCCGGTGCCTGCACTGCCGAAACGTGAATCATGGCTCAATCCTTTCTGCAACAAAGCGGACTTGGTCGCCCGCCGCCAGCAGGGTCGGCGGATTCAAATCGGCTCGGAACAAGGGTAATTCGGTTCTGCCGATAATCTGCCAGCCGCCGGGCGAAGCGAACGGATACACACCGGTCTGACTGCCGCCGATACCGACCGAACCGGCGGGAACGGACGTTCTCGGCACGGCACGGCGGGGCGTGTGCAATGCTTCGGGCAAGCCGCCCAGATAAGGGAAACCGGGCTGGAAGCCCATCATAAATACGGTATAGGTTTGCGCCGTATGGCGGCGGACGATTTCGGAAATATCCGTCTGATGGAAAGCAGCGACTTCCGCCAAATCCGGGCCGTATTCGCCGCCGTAGCAGACGGGAATTTCCACCTGTTTGCCCTGATGGTCTGTAACGGTGGTGTGTTCCCACACATATTGCAATTCATCGGCAAGCGTCGCCAAATCGGTATCGAAACGGGTGAACACGGTCAGATTGTTCATGCCGACCACCACTTCCTCAATCCTGTCATGCTGCTCGAGCGCAGCGGCAAACGCCCACAACTTTTGCTGTTTGCCCAGTTCGGAAGGTGCATTCAGTCGGCAGACCAAAGCGGATTCGCTGATTGGTGTGATCTCTATTCTCATTTGCTGTTCATTTTGGTTATGTTTTAATGAATCTATATGCAGGGGCGGCGGTTTGTCAA
>NZ_AEPF01000056.1 GCF_000193735.1 Neisseria sicca 4320 | reverse complement strand
ATCCTGCGCTTCAAGCCGGCGTATCTTTCAACTCCGCGCCCAAATCCTTCAGGCGCTGCAATACCTCCGCCCACGCCTGTTCTAAAGATCGGCACGCCTCGCCTTCCGCCTTGATGCCGAACTCGATATGCGGTTTGACCGCCGTTCCGTTTGCATTTTGCCAGCCGACGCTGGGCAGGCTGTAAGAGCGCACGCCCGGGTAGGTGCGTTCGACGTATTCCATAATCGGGGCGACGCGCGATTCGGGCTGACCGAATACATACACGCTGCGGCTGCCGCGTTCGGTTTGGTTGAAGCGGTCGGCGTAATAAGTATCCAAAACCCATTCCGCCATCGGGTGCGCCATCACGGGGAAGCCGGGGAAGAAATAATGTTCGCGGATGGAAAATCCGGCGATGTTGTTGAACGGGTTGGGTACAAGCTCTGCGCCTGCGGGAAAGTCCGCCATTTTCAGGCGTTGGGCGTGTTCGGGGGCGTCGAGCGGTTCGCCGCGTTTCAGGGTAACGGCTTCGATGAACTTGGCGGCTTCGGGATGGCGGACGACGGGCAAATCCAAAGCGGCGGAGGCGGCTTGGCGGGTATGGTCGTCAGGCGTAGAGCCGATGCCGCCGGTAACGAAAGTCGGCAGGTCGTCTGAAAAGCTGCGGCGCAGTTGTTTAATCAACAAATCAGGTTCGTCGGGCAAGTATTGCACCTGATTGAGCTTCAGCCCGCGCGATTCCAGCAGGGATTTGAAAAAGGCGAAATGCTTGTCTTGGCGGCTGCCGTGCAGGATTTCGTCGCCGATGATGATGAGGTTGAACAAATGCTGTCGGTCTTTCATAATCTTTCCTTCTGCTTAAAGGCTATTCATGATTTCCCATGATTACTGTTCCAATATTGCTTATTAGGTGCAACGGATAGGAGAGACTCATGTTTGTAATCGGCATTTTTGCGTTTTTCATGTTCATTATCAGCCTTTTTGTGTGTACGTTTGTGCTGATTATTCAGTATTTGATTATTCGCCGTAAAATTCATCAAGACAAACGTGCAGTCAATTTTCGCGCCAAATATGCTACGCTTTCCACATTTTTTATACAATGGGTTGTTCTGAGCGCATTCAGCTCCTTACCTGCAAACCGTATGATTTTTTCACTGGCAGTCTTTACGGATATTTTACTTGGTTTTTTGTGGTTGTTTTTTGTTGCAACCAATGCAGATGAAATGTGGCGTTTGACTGGGCAAAAAGGCTACTTGTTGTGGCCTTTGGCAGCTGCTTCGGTTTGGGCAGCATGCTTCATTGTATTCAGCTACGGATAGCGTCTCAATAATTGCGGACAAATGCCGTCTGAAAACCTGAATGCTTTTTCAGGCGGCATCAAACTAGATTATCTCATCTATTTATAAGATAATAAGTTCAAATCATGTGCAGAGCGGTTTGCCTCGTTCTGCTTTTATTTTTAGTCCGAAGGATTCCCCATGAGTCAAAGCCATACCATTCTGCAATCCCTCCCCGTCGGTCAAAAAGTCGGCATCGCCTTCTCCGGCGGTCTTGATACCTCTGCCGCGCTTTTGTGGATGAAACTCAAAGGCGCGCTGCCTTATGCCTACACTGCCAACCTCGGTCAGCCCGATGAAGACGACTACAACGCCATTCCCAAAAAAGCGATGGAATACGGCGCAGAAAACGCCCGCTTAATCGACTGCCGCGCGCAGTTGGCACATGAAGGCATCGCCGCCATCCAATGCGGTGCGTTCCACGTTTCCACCGGCGGCATCGCCTACTTCAACACCACGCCTTTGGGCCGCGCCGTTACCGGCACCATGCTCGTTTCCGCCATGAAGGAAGACGACGTCAACATCTGGGGCGACGGCAGTACCTACAAAGGCAACGACATCGAGCGTTTCTACCGCTACGGCCTACTCACCAATCCCGCGCTGAAAATCTACAAACCTTGGCTCGACCAACAATTTATCGATGAACTCGGCGGCCGCCACGAAATGAGCGAATTTCTGATTGCCAACGGTTTCAACTACAAAATGTCGGTTGAAAAAGCCTATTCCACCGATTCCAATATGCTCGGCGCGACGCATGAAGCCAAAGATTTGGAATTCCTCAACAGCGGCATCAAAATCGTCAAACCCATCATGGGCGTTGCCTTCTGGGATGAAAACGTCGAAGTCAAACCCGAAGAAGTCAGCGTGCGCTTTGAAGAAGGCGTCCCCGTTGCACTAAACGGCAAAGAATACGCTGACCCCGTCGAACTCTTCCTCGAAGCCAACCGCATCGGCGGCCTCCACGGTTTGGGGATGAGCGACCAAATCGAAAACCGCATCATCGAAGCCAAATCGCGCGGCATCTACGAAGCACCGGGCATGGCGTTGTTCCACATCGCCTACGAACGCTTGGTTACCGGCATCCACAACGAAGACACCATCGAACAATACCGCATCAACGGCCTGCGCCTCGGTCGTCTGCTCTATCAAGGCCGCTGGTTCGACAGCCAAGCCCTCATGTTGCGCGAAACCGCCCAACGCTGGGTGGCCAAAGCCATTACCGGCGAAGTAACCCTTGAATTGCGCCGCGGCAACGACTACTCGATTCTGAACACCGAATCGCCCAACCTGACCTACCAACCCGAACGCCTGAGTATGGAAAAAGTCGAAGACGCCGCGTTCACCCCGCTCGACCGCATCGGTCAGCTCACCATGCGCAACCTCGACATCACCGACACCCGCGCCAAATTGGGTATCTACTCGCAAAGCGGTTTGCTGTCGCTGGGCGAAGGTTCGGTATTGCCGCAGTTGGGTAATAAGAAATAAGGTTTGCTGTTTTGCATCATTAGCAACATAAGGGATGGTCTGAAAAGATGATCCCTTATGTTAAAAGGAATCCTATGAAAGAATACAAAGTCGTCATTTATCAGGAAAACCAGTTGTCCAGCCTGGTTTTCGGCGCAGCCAAAGTCAATCCTGTCAAATTCAGCGCGTTTCTCAACAGCCAAACCTCTGAAGGCTGGCGTGTCGTTACTATGGAAAAAGATCAACGCCGTATGCTGCTGTTTTTTGTGCGTGAAGCCTATCTCGTCATCTTGGAGCGGGAACGTGTTTAAGCTCGGCGTTTATGCCTGTCTCGGGCTGTTCGTCGGCTGGGTATTGCTGCTGATTTTGCAACTTTGGTTTTCTTTTATCGAAGCAGAATTGTTCATCAAAATCACCCTGACCATGGCGGGGCTGTTTGTCATCATCCTCGCCGCCTTGCTGGTGTTCGGTCAGTATTTTTCCGAAAAGAAAATGAAAGATGACGGGTTTATCAACTGATGCGTCTCCGGACAAAACTGCTTTCAAAACATAAAAAAGGTCGTCTGAAAACTGAATTTCAGACGACCTTTGTGTTTCTGCGTCCCGCGTTAGAACGATTTGACCAGCGACAGACCGACTTCGTTTTGTTTGTAGCTGTACAGCCAGTCGGTATTGCCGTGGACGCGGCGGTGTTTGTAGCTGAGGACGGGTTTGAGGCCGGCGAATTTCCAGCGGTCCGCGCCTATGCTGAGGCGGTAGGTTTGCTCTTTGTCGCGGCGGCGTTGTTCGAGTACGGCGTTTTCTTCGCGGTGGCTGCGGATGCCGAAGGTGGCGGAGGCGGAGGCGTCGAAACCGGCTTCAAACATTTTTGCCGCGCCCAGCCGTGCGGAGATGAGGCGGTAGCTGTCCACCGGTTCTTTGGCTTTGCGCTGCTGCCAGTCTATGCCGCCGTAGAGCATGAGGTCGTTGCGCGGGAAGTAGGACAAGGTGTTGTAAACGGAGATGAGGTTGCCGTCGAGCAGGCGGGTTTTGTCGGAATAGGAGAGGTGTTTCCACTCGGCTTCGGTGTTCCACGTCCAGCTGCCTTTGTCGAGGTTCCACTCGCTGCGTACGCCGTAGGCGCGGTTGAGGGTTTTGCCGCCGCTGCCGTTCCATTCGACAAGCGGGGCAAGGGCGAAGGTGTGGCGGTGGTTTTCAAACTGATAGCCTGCGCTGAGGTTGAGCGTGTGTTCGTTGGAGTCTTTATGGTCGCGGTAGAAGCGGCCGTAGCCGAGCGCGCGGGCGGCGATGCCGTGGTGTCCTTTAATCTGCCAGCGGCGGACGGCGGCGGCTTCGTATTTGATGCCGTTGGCGGAAATGGGTTTGTCGCCTGAAAATTCTTCCCAACATTCGCTGTCGATTTCGGTTTTACACCACGTTTTGCCGCTGGCTTCGTTGATGTTGCTGTTGTGGACGGCGCCGACGGAAAGACTGCCCTGCCAGCTTTGGCGTTGGTTTAAGGAATCGCGGAAATGTCCGATGTTTTCTTTGACGGCTTCGGGCAGGTCTTCGTTTTGAAGGCGCATAAATTCGGAAGTGGCTTCGCGGTTCAGACGACCTTCAAAGAGCAGGCGGGCGTAATCGAGCCGTCCGCGCGTGAAGTCGGGGTGGCGTTGCAGCAGGGTTTCGTAGTCTTGTTTGGCGGCTTTCCATCTGCCTTCGCCGCGGGCGAGCGAGGCGCGGGCAAAGAGGGCGATGTCGGGGTCGTATTCGGTTTGCTGTGTATAACGTTCAAGCAGCGGGCGCACGGTCTGCCAGTCGCTGTGGTTGACGGCGTTGAACAGGGCTTCGCCTTGGTCGGCTTCGGGATCGGTTTCGGCTGTCTGCCCGATGTTTTCGGAGGGAATGTCGAGGCGGTATTCGCGCACTTTTTGTTCCTGTTCTTGCATGGTTTGGCGGGTGTTCTGCCACAGGCGTTGCGCGGTACGGTCGTCTGAAAAGTCAGAACGGGGCGCGGCAAGGACGGGGGCGGCGAGAAACAGGAGAAGGCAGGCAGACGGTTTGTACATGGTGTCGGCTTTCCGGTCGGCGGTTTTCAGACGACCTTGAGAAGGTTGGCGGGCTGGTGTTTAAAAAAGCCTGCGTGAAGCAGGCTTTCATTTTACTTAACTCATTTTACTTAGCTAGGGATTTTAGCGTTTTACACCGCCGTATGCCGTATCCAAGTTGCGGTCGGTTTTAAATTTGGCAACACCGGCCAGCGCGCTTGCGTTGTGACCGAAGAAGTGGCCTTCGGTTTTACCGAAGTGGCCGTTGGCGCGGGCATAGCCTTCAAACGATGCGCTGGATGGTTTGATGCGGGCATGGACATCCATGTTTACCGCGTTGTTTCTCATAGAACCCGCCAAGACGCGTTGACCGAAGTCTGCGCGCAAAGTACCCACCATCGGGTTGTTGCCGGTGTAGTTGTTGATACCTTTAACTGCGTAGTTGGCTACGCCTGATACCGGCATAGAGGTAGCGCGTTTGTCGCCTGAGTAGAAAACGCCGCGGTTGGTGCCTTTAACGTATTCTTTACCGACCCACTCGCCGTAGTACACTTCAGAGCCGCCGCTCTTAATGGTGTCAAATGCATAGTGACCGAGGTTTTGGCGGTAGTATGCGTCGTTAACCTGTACGGTTTTCACGCCGTTACGGTCTACATTGCCGGGCATATGGTTCACGTTGGTGTAGTACACGCCTGAACGGTAGGCAGCGTGTTTCATCACTTTTTCGCCTTCGGCTTCAGATGCGGGTTTGCCCCATTTTTTGCCGTATTTGTGGTTTTTGTAACCATAATCAAACGGGTTGTAGTAATCGTTGGCGGCAAATACGCCTGCGCTGAATAAAACAGCCAAAACAGCAGCGGTGGTTTTTTGCAGATTCAGTTTCATGATACTCTCCTTAAAAGAAAACGATGGTGGGAAAAATAATGTTCTGTCAGTGTGAGCAGATTATCGTTCGTTATGTGAGGAGACTTGTTTTTCTTTTGTCTAGATGTCATTCTAGGCTGGGAGTGTTAGAGGAGAATTAGCGGATGTTTTGGAGAACGTTGGAATGAGATAAGAATAGGATAAGAATGTTTGTTTTTAGTTAAGAAGCATAGTAAACACGGTTGGCGTTGGCGCACGCTGCAATTTAATCTGTCCTTATATATAGAATATATAGAGATGTTTTGGTGATGGATTAATTGAAATGATTTATAAAGAAGAGAAAAGGTCGTCTGAACATTTCTTTCGGCGGAACCTGCAGAGCTTGTTTCAGACGACTTTTGAAATTGAGAAATAATATCTAGGAAATAGGTAAAAAATAACCGCCAAAGGCGGTTTGTTTTGGTGGCCAGAGGCGGAATCGAACCGCCGACACACGGATTTTCAATCCGTTGCTCTACCAACTGAGCTATCTGGCCTTCGCTGTTTCGTTGCGAGATGTGCATTAAACCAAAAACGGCGTTTTAACGCAAGGTTTATTTCGATGCGCCGTATATTATTTTTATAAATATATGTTTTATATTGGATTAAAAAGCAGCCTATTTGGCAGGTTTTTTCTGTTTTTCGCAGCCTTTCCTATAAATAGGCAATACGATAAAATACGCGCTGTCTGAAACACCATTATGAAGGAAGCCGCCATGACCCGTATGGTTCACTGCGTCAAACTCGGCAAAGAGGCCGAAGGTATGAAATTTCCGCCGCTGCCCAACGAGCTGGGCAAGCGTATTTTTGAAAATGTGTCCCAAGAGGCTTGGAATGCGTGGACGCGTCATCAAACCATGCTGATTAACGAAAACCGCCTAAGCCTTGCCGACCCGCGCGCGCGCGAATATTTGGCGCAGCAGATGGAGCAGTATTTCTTCGGAGACGGGGCGGATGCTGTTCAGGGTTATGTCCCTCCGCAAGAATGAGCGCAAGCTGTTTTGAATGACAAAGGCCGTCTGAAACCTAAATTGGTTTTCAGACGACCTTTTTTATTAGTGGATTAACTTTAAACCAAGACGGCGTTACCTCGCCTTAGCTCAAAGAGAACGATTCTCTAAGGTGCTGAAGCACCAAGTGAATCGGTTCCGTACTATCTGTACTGTCTGCGGCTTCGTCGCCTTGTCCTGATTTAAATTTAATCCACTATAATGTTGATGGGCAATTATGCGCCGAACACTTTCAAACGGTTTTCCACCGGCTCGAAGGCTTTTTCACCGGCAGGCGCTTCGATGCCGCCGATGACCATTTGCGCGCGCAAAAGCCAGCTTTCGGGCAGATTCCATTCTTTGGCGATGGCGGCGTCGGGCAGCGGGTTGTAGTGTTGCAGGTTCGCGCCCACGCCGGCGGCGGCAAGTGTTGTCCAAAGGGCGTATTGCATCATCGCGTTCGCATGGTCCGCCCAAACGGGGAAGTTGGCGGCGTAGGCTGGGAACTGCTCTTGCAGGCCTTTGACGACGTTTTGGTCTTCAAAAAACAAAATGGTCGCCGCACCTGCTTTGAACAGGTTTAATTTTTGCGCGGTCGGCTCGAATTGTTCGGCAGGCACGATGGCGCGCAATGCGTCTTCAACGAATTGCCACACTTTGCCGTGTTCTTCGCCGAAGAGGACGACGACGCGGGTGGATTGCGAGTTGAAGGAAGAAGGCGTGTGCAAAACGGCGTGTTTGACGATTTCGCTGATTTCTTCGTTGCTGATAGGCAGGTTTTTGTTTAGCGCGTAAATGGAACGGCGGGTTTCGGCTGCTTGTTGCAAAGTTTGATAAGTCATTTTGTTTTTCCTTTGATTGATGTTTAATCAGTCGGCGGGTTGGGAAATGGATTCCCAAACCCGCTTTGTTTGTTTTCAGACGACCTTTGGGTACATCAGGCTTTGTCTTTGCCAATCAGGTTGTCCAATGCCAATGAGCCTCCGCCTGCTGCTGCGAGATAGAGGAACACGAAGCAGAACAAGACTGCCGATTCGCCGCCGTTGGCAAGCGGGAACAGCGCCGAACCTTGGGAGGCGTGTGCCATAAAGTAGGCAGCCGCCATCTGACCGGACAGGACGAAGGCGGTAGGACGGGTAAACATTCCGAAAATCAGCATGATGCCGCCGACGACTTCCAAAATACCCGCCACCAGCATCAAGCCTTCGGGCGAGCCGCTGCCCATGGCGGTCGGGAAGCCGAAGAATTTTGCCGTACCGTGTAAGAGGAAGAGGTAAGCAGTTACGATACGCAATACGGACAATAAAATAGGTTGGATACGGGCGCAGGTTGCAGACATGGCATACTCCTAATCAAAATGTAAGAACGGAATGAAAACTAATCTTATCTGGGCAGTATAGATAATTACTGCCAGTAGATATATACTGCTTTTATTGACACAACGTTTCCCAAAAAGAAAACATGGATACCCTGTTCAGCCTCAAAGTTTTCCGCCAAGTCGTCCAAAGCGGCAGCTTCACCCGCGCCGCCGAGCAGCTTGATATTTCCACCGCAATGGCGAGCAAACACGTCAGCCATCTGGAAAATTCGATTAAAGCCAAGCTGCTGCACCGCAACAGCCGCAACCTCCACCTGACCGAAGCGGGCGAAGAATACTACCGCCAATGCAGCTACGCGCTCGACACGCTCGACACCGCCGCGCAAAAGGCGGCAGGCGGGGCGGACACGCCGCAGGGTATGTTACGCGTGACCATGCCGCTTTGGTTTGCAGGCAATTTAATCAGCAACTGGCTGGCGGAATACCGCGAACGCTATCCCGAAGTCACGCTTGATTTGGTACTCGACAACCGCCACGTCGATTTGATTGCCGAAGGCTTCGACCTCGCCTTGCGCGTCTCAAAAACCCTGTCGCCGTCGCTTATTGTCAAACCGTTGGCGCAAATCCAATTCGTCCTGCTCGCCTCGCCCGACTATCTGGCAAAACACGGCAAGCCGCAAACGCCCGAAGAAGCCATGAGCCATCCCGCCATCCTGCCGTCCTACACCGACCAGCGCAATTTGGAAATCACACATCAGAAAACGGGCGAAAAAAGCATTCTGACGCTCAATCCGGTGATTCTAAGCGACAATACGCTGATGATCCGCGAATTGGTCAGGGCGGGCGCGGGCATCGCCTATCAGCCGCTGTGGGCGGTGAGACGCGATTTGGCGGAAGGCAGACTGGTCCGCCTGCTGCCGGACTATCGGGTGCGGGCCGATCAATTAAACGCGGTTTATGTGGACAGGGCGTTCTTAAGCGCGAAGGTGCGCAGTTTTATTGATTTTCTGAACGAGAAGATTTCGGCGGAAGGGCAATAAGGTCATCGTTCAAAACTAAAAAGGTCGTCTGAAAACGGAAAACGGTTTCAGACGACCTTTTGTTTGTTCGGCGGTTTATTTGACCTGCTGCATGTATTTTTTCAGACGACCCTTGCTCTGCATGGCGCGGTTTTCCAGTTCGTCCACAACGGCTTGCGCTTTGGCTTTGTTCACCGGTTTGCCGACCTGGATCACGCCGCTCATGTTCATCATGCGGTGCGGCGGGCAGGTATAGACATACACACCTTCTTTGTCGAGCTTGAGCGTGAAGTCTTTGCCGTCTTCGGAGAGGAAGTCGGCAACGCCGTCGGGCAGGGCTTTGCTTTGCACCCAGTGGCCTTTGTTGGCGGCTTTGAAGGTTACGGTGTCGCCGACCTTGGCGTTGACGTAGCCGGGTTCGAACACCATGCTGCCGTCTTTGCCGTTGTCGAGCATTTTGATTTCGTGGTTGGCGGCGTATGCGCTTAGGGAAGCAGTCAGCATCAGGAGGAAGAGGGATTTTTTCATGGAGAAAGTCCTTTCTAAGGATAAAAAAATATGGGGCGGGCTGATGAGTCGGAGAGGCAAGCCTTGGATTTACCGCCCTCTCCCTAATCCTCTCCCGCAGGAGAGGGGATAAATTGCAGGGAGTTTGCAGGCCGGATGCTCAAATCCGACATTTGCAGGAGCGGTTAAGTTACGCACTCTTCCGCATCGGGCGGATAACGGGCAGGCCTTTGCTGTCGTACAAAAGCTCGATGTCCACTTTGTACAATCTGCCGATCATGTCCGCCTGTAACACGTCCTGCGGCGCGCCCTGCGCCTGTACTTTGCCTTCGCCGAGCAGAATCACGCCGTCTGAAAACTGCGCGGCGAGGCTCAAATCGTGCAACACCATCAGCGTAACCAGATTGTGTTCGTGCGTGTATTGCACCACGCGCTCCAAGAGATTCAACTGGTGGTGCATATCCAGCGCGCTGACCGGTTCGTCCAGCATCAGGATTTCGGGGCGGCGCAGCATGACTTGGGCAAACATAACGAGCTGCCGCTGTCCGCCGGAAAGCCGCATAACGTCGCGGTGCGCCAGATGGCCGATGCCCAGCTCCGCCATGATACTTGCAGCTTCGTGCAGCAGTTCGTCGCCGACGTGCATGTGCAGCGCGTCCATGCGGCCGAGCAACACGACTTCCAGCGCGGTCAGCGAGGCTTCGGCGGCGGTGTCCTGCGGCATATAGCCTATGCGTTTGCGCCAGCTTTGCAGGTGGATTTTGCTCAACACTTCGTCGCCGTAGCGGATGGTGCCTTTGTGCGTCACTTCGCCGAAAATCGTTTTCATCAGCGAGGATTTGCCCGTGCCGTTCGGGCCGAGCACGGAATAGACTTTGCCTTGTTCCAGCGTCAAATCGATATTGTCGGCGACCACATAATCGCCGCGCCGGATATGGACGTTTTCAAGTTTCAACATTTCAGACGACCTACCGTTTCGTTAACACAATCCAGAAGAAGAACGGCACGCCGACAAACGACGTAACGATGCCCACCGGAAACAGCGCACCGGGGATAATCACCTTGGACAACACGCTCGCCACCGATAAAAACGCCGCTCCCGCCAGCATCGCGCCGGGCAGGAAGAAACGTTGGTCTTCGCCCAAAAGAATCCGCGCCACATGCGGAGCGACCAATCCAATAAAGCCGATCACGCCGACGAAACTGATGGCCGTTGCCGTCATCACCGCTACCAATACCAGCGTTTTCAGTCGCAAAAGTTGCAGATTGATGCCCAGCCCGACGGCGCGTTCTTCGCCCAGGCGCAGCGCAGTCAGCTTCCACACATCGCGCGAAAGCAGAAACACGCATACCGCCGTAACCGCCGCCGTAACGATGACCGTTTCCCAAGTCGCCTTGGTCAGGCTGCCGAACAGCCAAAACAGGATCTGCTGCGAAATCTCAGGCGCGGCGATAAACTGAATCAGCGACAGAATCGACTGAAACAGAAACAAAAGCGCAATCCCCACCAACACCAGCATCGCCGAATTAAAGCGGCGCGCCGAGGCAAACAGAAACAAGATGCCCGAAGCCAGCATGGTCATCACAAACGCACCGATGGGGACGGCGACCGTTTCAGGCAGCCCGAAACCGCCGAACGCAATCACCGCCGACGCGCCCAAACCCGCCGCCGCCGCCAAGCCCAGCGTATAAGGGCTGGCCATCGGATTGTTCAAGAGCGTTTGAATCTCCGCCCCGCCGACACCCAAAGCCGCACCGACCACCAGCGCCATCACCGCAATCGGCAGGCGCAAATCCATCACAATCAGGCGGTTCATCTCGTCTGTTTCGGGTTTGCCCAGCAAAACATTGACCACTTCGCCGACAGGCAGCGTGTCCGTCATCGCAGGGCCGGTGGCGATGTCGAATAGAAAACTGACCGCCGCGATGATTAAAAACATCAAAACAATCAACCAACGCTTGCCTTCCAACTTGCGCTGGTTCCTCACAATCTCGGCGACAACCGACTCATTCATTTTTTAAGCCTTTGAAATTAAGGAACAAGGCCGGACATCCATGCCCAACCATCTCTTTTGTCTGTATCCGTTTTGAAGGGTGGTTTTTTGAAAATCGGGATAACGGCATTCCAAACGGCTTTGCCCTCTCCCTAACCCTCTCCCACGGGGAGAGGGAACAAATGGCAGGGAATCACAACAATGGTCGGATTTCAGTCATCTGTTCCCTCTCCCCGTGGGAGAGGGGGCAAATTGTAGGGAATCAAAACAATGGTTGGACTTCAGTTATCTGATCCCCTCTCCCCGTGGGAGAGGGTTAGGGAGAGGGCCAAAACAGTCAAACCCACCTGAAGCCCCCCACTCGGCACGACGGAAAGTCGTAGCGTGGGCTTCGCCCACGAAAACAGGAAACCCCATACCGCTTGCCATCATTTCCGTAAACATTACCCGTGGGCAAAGCCCACGTTACTTTCAGACGACCTTTCGTATAAAAAGGTCGTCTGAAACCCATAAGCCCGCCTTGCTGCCCTTTCGGATACAGATACAATCAACCTCTTACATCGATACAGCTTATTACCAGCCGTCATTCCCGCAAACATCACCCGTGGGCAAAGCCCACGCTACGGTTCTGTACAAAACCCACGCTGCTTTCAGACGACCTTCCGCATAAAAAGGTCGTCTGAAACCCAGAAGCCCGCCTTATTGCCCTTTCGGATACAGGTAGAACGTACCGTTCGGTACAACCGGCAGGTTTTGGCGGTAGAAGTCGATATAAGTCTTTTCAGGATTGAAGTCTTTGAACAACTGCGGATAAATCGCTTTGGCCATAAATTGAATCGATGCGCCGTCGGAGAGTGTGCGCGAATTGGCGTGGTAGGCGGCGTAGAGGCGGTTGTTTTTAATCGCAGGCAGGTTCGCCCAGCCGGCGCGTTTGGCAAAACCGGCCAAGCGTTTTTCCGCTTCGGCTTTCGGAATGCCCCAGCCCATCACCATGGCGGTCGGGCTTTTCTTCAATTCGGTTTCGCGACCGGTAATCACGATGACGTCGGGTTTGGCGGCGAGGACTTTTTCAGGATTGATCGGGCCGTAGAACTCGACCGAAGAAGCGGCGATATTGTTGCCGCCGACCAGCGTCGCCATCGAACCCCACATACTCTTGCCGAAGGTTACGCTGTGTTCCGCAGGGCCTTTGTTGCCGAACTCGACATACACTTTAGGCTTGGGCAGATTGGCTTTTTTCACGCGCGCTTGGATGGTATCGGCGATGCGTTTGTAGTCCGCCGCCAATTTGTCCGCCTTTTGTTGCTGGCCGGTCAGCGTGCCGATAAGTTTGGTCGATTGGATGTGTTTGGCGACCGTTTGCGCGTTGTAGTCCAACACCACAATCGGAATGCCCGCTTTGTTGATGCGGGCAAGGTCTGAACCCAGAGCCTTATACTGCCAATCCGCCAGAATCAGCAAATCGGGTTTCAACGCCAATACTTTTTCAACGGAGAACGTGCCGACTTCCACCTCGCCCACGTCGGCAAGCTGGTTCAGCTTAGGCACGGCTTTGCTGAACGCCGCCCAGCTCGGCGGCGCCCAGTCGGCCCAAACCGCTTTGGAGAAGCCGACCACATTATTCAGCGCGTCCTTGCCGCCGATGGCCATGTAGTCTTGATAATAAAAGCCCAAAACCACGCGTTTGGCGGGCAGGTCGACGGTTACTTTGCGGCCGTTGACATCGGTAATTTGAACCGGTTTGGCATGGGCGGCGGCAGTGCCGAATGCCAATGCGGCGGCAAGGGCAAGGGAGGAGAAGCGCGAAAGTTTCATTAGAGTAAAATCCTTTTAATAAATAATGTTATATATAATTTATATATAATTTATATATAAATAAGAATCTTTATTATTTATATGCGAGACTAATAGATTTAAAATAAACGGAAAAGTTCCGTTATTCAGGGAAGTTTTTATTACAAACGTGATGGTGTTTATTGTTCAGAAGACGCCTGCCGTTTGCCCGATAAAAGGTCGTCTGAAATATCAAGCAAAGACATAACCCCTTGTCAATATTATGTCATTTCATTTTTCGAAAGTCCGCCATGCTGACGATTACCACCTACCTCACCTACCCCGAGCCGCCGTCCAACCTGCTGCCGTTGGCGGATGCGCTGACACGGAACGGCATACCCACCGCCTTCGCGCCTTGGCAAAACCGCCCGAAATCCGCCTTTATCCTGCCTTTGTGCGCATGGGATTATGCGGCGGAGCCTGAAGCATTTGGGCAGTGGCTGACCGAAGCGGAAGCGTGCGGGCAAAGGTTTATCAACCCCGTCGGGCTGATGCGTTGGAACATGGACAAACGTTATTTGTGCGATTTGGCAGAATGGGGGGCGGACGTGATTCCGAGCGTGCAGACGTCGTCTGAAAAAGAAAAATTGGAAGACATTTTAAAAAATCGGGGCTGGCGGGAAGCGGTCGTCAAACCCGTTATCGGGCAGAGCGGACGCGGCGTGGCGAAAATCAGGGCGGGAGAAGTGTCGTTGAAGGCGGAGGATTATCCGAAAGGCGTCATCGTCCAGCCTTATATCCGCGAAATCGAAACGGCGGGCGAAACCTCGCTGGTGTTTTTTGACGGGCATTTCAGCCATGCCGTACTGCGTATGCCGCCCCAAGGCGAATGGCGCGCCAATTCCGCCTACGGAGTCGCCGTCAGCCCCGCCGCGCCGCCGGAAAAAGCAATCGAAACCGCATGGCAGATATTGGACATGCTGCCTGAAATACCGGCATACGCCCGCATAGACGGGACGCTGATCGGCGACAGGTTGCTGCTCAACGAATTGGAACTCGTCGAACCCGCCCTTTACCTGCATACCGCGGAAAACGCGGTTGCCGATATGGTGCAGGCGGTAAAGCGCGTTATCGCGGGCAGACGATAAAGAAGTTCATGCTAAAAGGTCGTCTGAAAACAAAGGTAGCGGGTTTTCAGACGACCTTTGTTCAAAATCAGAAAACGAAATGAAGACCACGCATTATAAACGCGCGATAAAGCCGGGCAGCTCGGACAAATCGTTCAAGATTGCCAAATTCGGCCGCGTTGCCAGTTGCGCGGCGGTATGCGCGCCGGTCGGTACGGCAACGGCAGGGGCTTTCGCATTTGCCGCCATATCCAAATCGTGGGTCGTATCGCCGACAATCAAAGTTTGCGAAGGCTCCAGCCCTAATTCGGAACATAAGGCAAAAACCATATCGGGCGCGGGTTTGGACGCATATTCGCTTGCGCAGGCGGTTGCCATCCAAAAATCTGCCGTCCCCGTCTGCATAATAGAACGGTCCAAACCCGTACGCCCTTTGCCTGTCGCTACGGCAAGCCAAAAGCCTTGTTGTTTTAAAGTGTTCAAACAAGGAATGGCTTCGGGGAACAAGGTCATATTGTGATTGTTCGGATTCAGATAATGCGCGGCATAGGTTTCTGCCAATTCTTCGCGCAGGTGTTCGCCCGCATTAGGCGCAAGGCGGAAGATGATTTCGGGCAGGCTGTAACCGATTAAGGCGCGGATGACATCCGCATCGGGGGCTTTTAAGCCGCAGTCGGCAAAACTTTGTTGGAACGTACGGATAATCGGGCGAGTCGTATCGGCAAGCGTTCCGTCCCAGTCGAAAATAATCAGTTCAGGCTTCATCAGAAATCCTTTCAGACGACGTTATCGATATGATTGTATAGCGGATTTTAAGACGGTTCAAAACGGCATTTCATTTGAAGATTTGTTTGGCTGGCAGGAAAATACGGCAGTTTCGGGTAAAATACGGCGGTTTGCCAATCATCCGAAAGAAACCCATGTATTCCCTAGCCCGCAGCCTGCTGTTCAAACTCGATGCCGAAAAAGCCCACCATTTCACCCTCGACGCGCTCGACAAAGTATACAAACTCGGTTTGCTTCCGATTTCCGACAACCGTACCAAGCCCGTCAAACTCATGGGCATCACCCTGCCCAATCCGGTCGGGCTGGCTGCCGGACTCGATAAAAACGGCGAATACATAGACGCATTGGGCGCGCTCGGCTTCGGCTTCCTCGAAATCGGCACGGTAACGCCCAAACCGCAGCCCGGCAATCCGCAGCCGCGCCTCTTCCGCGTTCCCGAACACCAAGGCATCATCAACCGCATGGGCTTCAACAACCACGGCATCGACGCCATGATTCAAAACATCGAAAAAAGCCGTTATCAAGGCGTGTTGGGCATCAACATCGGCAAAAACGCCGTCACACCCATCGAAAACGCCGCCGACGACTATTTAATCTGCCTCGAAAAAGCCTACGCACACGCAAGTTACATTACCGTTAATATTTCTTCGCCCAACACCAAAAACCTCCGCGCACTGCAAGGCGGCGACGAACTGAGCGCGCTGCTCGAAGCCCTGAAAAACAAACAGGCGCAGCTTGCCGCCGCGCACGGAAAATACGTCCCGCTCGCCGTCAAAATCGCCCCCGATTTGGATGAAGTACAAATCGAAGACATCGCCCACGTCGTCAAATCCGTCGAAATGGACGGCATCATCGCCACCAACACCACCATCGACAAATCAAGCCTCGGCAGCCATCCGCTCGCAGGCGAGCAGGGCGGTCTAAGCGGTCTTCCGGTGCGCGAAAAAAGCAACCAAGTGCTGAAAACATTGGCGGAACACATAGACGGCAAGCTGCCGATTATCGGCGTAGGCGGCATCATGAACGGTAAAGACGCCGCCGAAAAAATCCGTCTCGGCGCAACCGCCGTCCAAGTGTACAGCGGCATGATTTATAAAGGTCCGGCATTGGTGAAGGAATGTCTGGCAGTGTTGAAGTAAGCGCAATTTCCAACACGAAAGGTCTGAAACCCAAGATTGGTTTTCAGACGACCTTTTGTGTGAACATAAATGAATAAAAGAATAGATGCGGGTATGCAGATTGGTTTGACAATCGTTTTCAGTCTTTTCAATGAATATTGTATCGGCTGCTTATCAAGCTTTAAGGATAGGTAGATATATAAAGTAGGTAAATATATAAATAAAAAAGACCTTGTTTGAACAAGGTCTTTTTTATCTGGTGGAGGTAAGCGGGATCGAACCGCTGACCTCTTGCATGCCATGCAAGCGCTCTACCAACTGAGCTATACCCCCGAAATTTGGTGGCGAATCAGGGACTCGAACCCCGGACACAAGGATTATGATTCCTCTGCTCTAACCGACTGAGCTAATTCGCCGTTTCGTGAAGTCGCTATTATATGTTGTTTTGAGTTTTTGGCAAGTTTTATTTTGTACTTTGTGTTTTGTTTTTGTTTTTTAATGGAATAAAGCATAGATGAGGCCGTCTGAAACTGTGTTTCAGACGACCTGTGTATTTGGTCAGACGACCTGTGTATTTGGAGAGATGGTTTGATGTGGGGGATTTCAAAGTTTGTGGCAGATGTCGCCGAAGCAGAAACCTGTCCAGTCTATGTCGATGTTTTTGCCAAAAGCGATGACTTTGAAGAGTTCACCCATTTCGTGCTGGTCGGTCAGTTTTTGTACGGCAGTGCTGATGCGGAGGTAGTCTGCTGTGCCTGGGGGAGCGGTTTGTGCCAGCAGGTCGGTAATGTCTAGGTTGAATAGGAAATGGGACTGAGGCAGGTAGCCGATGAGATCTAGTCCACCGTCAGTGCCCGCTTGGGCAATGTCGGTAAAGTTGACATGTGCGGTCAGGTCGGTCAGACCGATATGGAAAAACGGATCGTGAACGGTGTGGTGGCGGTAGTGGGCGATGAGCGTGCCTTCGTCGCGTTGCGGGTGGTAATACTGGGCGGCGTCAAAGCCGTAGTCGATAAATATCATGCCGCCGCGTGTGATTTTCTGCGCTAGGGTGAGAATAAAGGCGTATTGGGCGGGGTGTAGCTCGCTGGTGTAGGGGTGTTCGGTTTCTGGAAAGTAGGTGGTGGCTAAACGGAGGAGGTCGGGTTGCTTCAAGGGTTGAGGGCTTTGTTCAAGCTGTCCGTCGGGGGTGATGGAGATGCCGATGTGTTGAAAGGTGTTTTGAGTGCAGCGGATGATTTCAACAGGCATGGCATCGAGGACTTCATTGCCGATGATGATGCCGTCGAAGGATTCGGGCAGTTCGGTCAGGTGGATGACTTTTTGTGCCAGTTGCGGGGTGGTGTGTTCGGCGATGAATTGGCGTTGGCGTTCGGCAAGCTCGGGGGAAAGTTCGATGATGTAGTAATGCTTGAGGTCGTCTGAAAGGCTTTTCAATAAGGTGGCGGCGAGATGTCCTGTACCTGCACCGAATTCGTAGACGTTGCCGGCGGTTTGCGGGAGGAGTTCGGCAAGTTGTCGGGCGAGAGTTTGTCCGAACAATGGGGTGAGGGTGGGGGCGGTAATAAAATCGCCGTCTGTACCGATTTTATGGCTGCCCCCGGTGTAGTAACCGTATTCGGGGGCGTAGAGTGCAAGCTCCATGAATCGTGAGAAAGGAATCCAGTTATTTTGGGCTTTTATTTCCTGTGTGACGATTTCAAATAGTTTGGAACTTGAGGCTTGCGCGGCAGGGGAGGGGAGGGGGAGGTGTGCCTTCATAACTGTTAGATAATGTAAAATTTGTGAATTTATTTGTCTATTATAACGTGAACAGAAAAGGGGCGTTTTTTCATTTTTTTATACCATATATTGTGTATAAATGAGATTTTTAATACTACATATTGTGTTTTTAAAAACCAAATCGGGTAAAGTGAGAGGTTTGGTTTGTGTGCTTGTTTGGTTAAAATACTGTTTTTTAATGATTTTGTTGTTGCATATGTACTGGGATTTTAAAGTAAGGCGATTTGACCGAGGCGTTAAAATTTTTTATAGTGTGGGCTAGTGGGGCGATGTGGGTAAAAGTGTCTGCATTGCCCAAAAAATTCCGATTTAAACCGATAGGACGAAATTGTGTTTGGTGGCGCTCACGAATTGAGTATTGACAGCAAAGGGCGGTTGGCAATTCCTGCCAAGTTCCGCGATATTTTGCTGCGCCATTATACGCCGTCGATTGTGGTTACTTTGGATTCCCGTGAAAAATTGTTGATGTACCCGGAAGCTGAATGGGCAAAGGTTGTCGAGCAGCTTTTGCGCCTGAAAACAGCGGGGAACCAGATGTTGCAGCGCTACCAAAATCTGCTGCTGCACAATGCGGATACGCTGGAATGGGATAGTGCCGGTCGTGTACTGATTCCTGCCAATCTGCGCAAACGGGTGGATTTCGAAAAAGACGTTACCTTGGTCGGTCGTGCCAACCGTTTGGAATTGTGGGGCCGTGATCAGTGGGAAGCTGAAATGACTCAGGCTTTGGATGACGATCCTGAAGAGTTGGCGTTCCAATTAAGTCAGACGGATTTGCAATTGTGAGTAATGCTGAATATCAACATATCACCGTTTTGTTAAACGAGGCGGTTGATGCTCTGGCGGTTCGTGAAGACGGTATTTATATGGATGGGACGTTCGGCAGGGGAGGGCACTCCCGATTGATTTTGTCCCGTCTGGGCAGTCAAGGTCGTCTGATTGTGTTCGATAAAGACCCGCAAGCGATTGACGCGGCGCAACAGCTGGCTGAGCAGGATGGGCGCGTTACAGTAGTCCATGACGGGTTTTCAAGTTTTCAGACGACCCTGGATAAGCTGGGTATTGAAGAAATAGATGGTGCGTTGTTTGATTTGGGGATTTCGTCCCCGCAGATAGATGACGGCGCACGGGGTTTCAGTTTCCGTTTTGATGCACCTTTGGATATGCGCATGGATCCGACACGCGGAATGTCTGCCGCAGAGTGGATTGCAACAGCATCGGAACAGGATTTGCACGAGGTTATCAAGAATTATGGTGAAGAGCGGTTTAGTCGCCAGATTGCGCGCGCCATTGTTGCGCAACGGACAGAAAGTCCGATCGATACAACCCGCAAGCTGGCGCAGCTCGTGGCGCAAAACGTCCGTACTCGTGAGCGGGGGCAAGACCCTGCGACGCGCACCTTCCAGGCAGTTCGCATCTTTATTAACCGCGAGCTCGAAGAGGTAGAGGCGGTTCTTCCTCAAGTGATGGGTCGTCTGAAACAGGGCGGGCGTTTGGCGGTTATCGCGTTCCATTCGCTTGAAGACCGCATCGTGAAACAGTTCGTTAAAAAGTATTCGCAACATCCTCCTTTGCCGCGCTGGGCGGCAGTAAAAGAAGCGGATTTGCCTCTGCCGCCGTTAAAAGCGGTGGGAAAGGCGATAAAGCCGGGTGTTGGGGAAACCGTCTCCAATCCGCGGGCGCGCAGCGCAGTTTTACGAGTCGCAGAGCGGACGGGCGGTGAGATTACAGAATAAGCATTACGTGGGGCAGGTGTCCTCGGAACAAACATATTGAGGTCGTCTGAAAATAATGAATAAATTAAATATCCTTTTGTTGGTCTTGGTATCGGTATCTGCTTTTTCAGTAGTTACTGTGCAAGACCAATCGCGTTTGCACTTCATCGCTTTGGATAAAGCGCAAAAGCAGGAAATCAAGCTTGATCAGGACTATGCGCGCTTGAAATTGGATCAGGCGCGGCTGGCAAATCACAAGCTGATTAAGGTGGCGGCTGAGAAGCAGCGCCTCAAACCGCCCGGCGCGGATAATACTGTGATGGTGGAGAGAAAAAAATAATATTAATAATGATAAGCCTGAAAAATCTTGGATTTGGAGGGTTTGCGGAACGTAGTTCGGCAAATACATAATATGAGAATTTTAAGATGTTGATTAAGAACGAATATAAGCCTCGGATGCTGCCTAAGACCGAGAAGGTAAAAAAACCCGTCACCAGCGACGGGCGTATCCGTATTGTTTTGGGGTGTATGGCTCTTGCTTTCACTGCATTGCTCGGGCGCGGTATTTATCTGCAAACGACGCAACATGAGTTTTTGAAAAATCAGGGCGATCAGCGTTTCGTCCGCACTCTGAAGCTTCCGGCTTCACGGGGTATGATTACCGACCGCAACGGCGCAACTCTAGCTTTGAGTGCGCCGACAGAATCTTTGTATGCCATGCCTTCGGGTATGGAGGAGATGCCGACTGCCCAACGATTGGCCGCATTGTCGGATATTGTCGATGTGCCTGTTGACGTACTCTCGGAAAAACTTTCAAAAAAAGAGAAGGACTTCGTTTATCTCAAACGGCAGTTGAGTCAAGAAAAAGCTGATGCAGTTACTGCCTTGGGTATTAAAGGCTTGGCATTCCAGAAAGAGCTGAAACGCCATTATCCGATGGGCAACCTGTTCGCGCACGTTATCGGTTTCACCAATATCGACGGCAAAGGTCAGGAAGGTTTGGAACTGTCGCGTGAAGACAGTCTGCATGGTGCGGACGGTGCGAAAGTGGTTTTGCGCGACAATAAAGGCAATATCGTCGATAGTTTGGATTCTCCGCGCAACAGCGATCCGAAAAACGGTCAGGACATGGTTTTGTCTTTGGATCAACGCATCCAAACACTTGCTTATGACGAATTGAATAAGGCGGTGGCTTATCACAAAGCCAAAGCAGGTACGGTTGTGGTATTGGATGCGCAAACCGGCGAAATCTTGGCTCTGGTCAACAGCCCTGCCTATGATCCTAACCAGCCGGGCAGTGCAGATAGCGAACAGCGCCGTAACCGCGCCGTTACCGATATGATCGAGCCGGGTTCTGCCATGAAGCCGTTTACAATTGCCAAAGCATTGGATTCCGGCAAAGTCGGTGTTGCTGATCGTTTTAACACCATGCCTTATAAAATCGGCCCCGCTACCGTACGCGATACCCATGTGTATCCTACTTTGGATGTGCGCGGCATTATGCAAAAATCTTCCAACGTCGGTACCAGCAAACTGTCTGCAAAATTCACACCTAAAGAAATGTATGATTTTTATCATGATTTGGGTGTTGGTGTGCGGATGCACTCCGGTTTCCCGGGTGAGACGGCCGGTCTTTTGAGAAGCTGGCGCAGATGGCAGC
This sequence comes from Neisseria sicca 4320, assembly GCF_000193735.1. Lineage (GTDB taxonomy): Bacteria > Pseudomonadota > Gammaproteobacteria > Burkholderiales > Neisseriaceae > Neisseria > Neisseria sicca_E. The sequence continues at coordinate 40,782 of NZ_AEPF01000056.1, read as the reverse complement.
CGATTGAACAGGCAACCATGTCTTTCGGTTACGGCTTGCAATTGAGCCTGCTGCAATTGGCGCGTGCTTATACCATGTTGACACATGACGGCGAATTGTTGCCGGTCAGCTTTGAGAAACAGGCAGTTGCGCCAAAAGGCAAACGCGTCATTAAAGCTTCAACCGCGCGTGAAGTTCGTGATTTGATGGTTTCTGTAACCGAACCCGGCGGTACAGGTACGGCAGGTGCGGTAGATGGTTTCGACGTCGGCGCGAAAACCGGTACAGCGCGTAAGTTGGTCAACGGACGTTACGTCGATAACAAACACGTCGCCACTTTCATCGGTTTTGCACCTGCCAAAAATCCCCGTGTGATTGTGGCGGTAACCATCGATGAGCCGACTGCAAACGGTTACTACGGCGGTGTAGTGGCAGGTCCGGTCTTCAAGCAAGTCATGGGCGGTAGCCTGAACATTTTGGGCGTTTCTCCGACCAAACCTCTGACTAATGTTGCAGCCGTCAAAACACCGTCTTAATCCGAGTATCAACGAGATTATTTTATGTTCAGCAAGTTAACCCCTTTAGCTGAAACCAACATTCCGCCTCTGCTGTGTGCAAACGCAGCAGGGCGTTTGTTGCATTCAGACAGCCGTCAAATCAAACAAGGTGATATTTTCGTTGCCTGCCAGGGCGAATATACCGACGGCCGCAGTTATATCCCCGCTGCCATTGCCAACGGCGCGGCTTTTGTTTTTTGGGACGACGACGGCAAATTTGCGTGGGATCCCGAATGGAAAGTCCCCAATCAAGGCATCAAAGATTTGAAACACCGTGCCGGTATGTTGGCGGCGCAAGTGTACAGCAACGTTTCAGACGACCTCAAAGTCTGGGGCGTAACCGGCACCAACGGCAAAACCTCCATCACACAATGGCTGGCGCAAGCCGCCGATTTGTTGGGCGAAAAAACCGCCATCATCGGCACGGTCGGCAACGGCTTTTGGGGCGCATTGGAAGAAACCACGCACACCACCCCCGCCCCCGTCGATGTCCAAACCCTGCTCTACCGTTTCCGTCAACAAGGCGCAACAGCCGCTGCGATGGAAGTCTCCAGCCACGGTCTTGACCAGTCGCGCGTCAACGGCGTGCCATTCCGCAGCGCAATCTTCACCAATCTCACACGCGACCACCTCGACTACCACGGCACGATGGAAGCCTACGGTGCCATCAAGTCTCGCCTGTTTTACTGGCACGGCTTGAAACACGCCGTCATCAACGTAGATGACGAATACGGCGCAGAACTCGCAGGTCGTCTGAAAAAAGACTGTCCCGATTTGGCCGTTTACGGCTACGGCTTCAGCGAACACGCCGACATCCGCATTGTTCATTTCACCGCTTCTTCAGACGGCATGGAAGCCGTATTCCAAACCCCGTGGGGTGAAGGACGCTGCCGCACGCGCCTGCTCGGACGGTTCAACGCGCAAAACCTCGCCGCCTGCATCGCCTTGCTTTGTGCCAACGGTTATCCGCTTGATAAAGTATTGGGTGTGCTGGCAAAAATCCGTCCCGCCTCAGGCCGTATGGACTGCATTATGAACAGCGGCAAGCCCTTGGTCGTTGTCGATTACGCCCACACGCCCGACGCATTGGAAAAAGCACTCTCCACCTTGCAGGAAATCAAACCGCAGGGCGCGGCTTTGTGGTGCGTATTCGGTTGCGGCGGCAACCGCGATCGCGGCAAACGCCCGCTGATGGGCGCGGCAGCCGTACAGGGCGCGGATAAAGTCGTCGTAACCAGCGACAACCCGCGTTTGGAAAATCCGCAAGACATCATCAACGACATCCTGCCCGCCGTTCCCGCGCCCGAATGCGTCGAAGCCGACCGCGCCGCCGCCATCCGTCACGCAGTCGAACGTGCCGCCGCAAACGACATCATTCTAATTGCCGGTAAAGGACACGAAAATTATCAGGACATGCAGGGTGTGAAGCATCATTTTTCTGATTTCGAAGTGGCAGAGAAAGCATTGGCAGAGCGGATATAACAACGGGTTCCAAAGTTTTCAGACGACCTGAAGGCCATCAAGGTCGTCTGAAAACGTTTATCTCCCACAATAAAAGCAACACGACACACGCATTACGGCACGTCAGCCATTAAACCTATCACAATTGTTTCAGACGACACTGATTTCGAATTTCAAAGGTCGTCTGAAAAACGAGGAGACCGATTTGATGCTAAAAATGCCGATAAAAGCCCTTTTAATCATTGCAGCCATGATTTTATTCGCGGGCTGTACCACCAAACAACTGCCGCGTCCGAGCGCTGAAATTGCCGAACTGAGGGCGAAAGAGCCGCCGGCGGCGCAAAGTCTGCCCAATCCTGTCAAAGGCAAGCGTTTTGACGACACTTGGGGCGCAGCGCGCAGTCAAGGACGCAGACATGAAGGCGTGGATATTTTCGCTAAGAAAAACACGCCGATACGCAGCACAACACCCGGTATCGTAACCAAAATCGGGCGCAACCGATTGGGTGGCAAAGTCATTGGCATACAAGGACCGGGCGCATGGCACTATTATGCCCACCTCAACAAATTCGCCAACGTCCGCCTGTACGAACGTGTGAAAGAAGGACAGGTCATCGGCTATGTCGGCAAAACCGGCAATGCCAAAACCACACCCGCCCATTTGCATTACGGCGTTTATTTGCCAAGCGGTGCGATCAATCCGTATCCGTTGATTAATCAGGAAAGATAAAATTTTCAAACGTCGTCTGAAATAAATTTTGAAACAAATAAAGAGGGAACATTATGGGTATTTTTCGCTGCAATAAATGCGGCTGCATGAATGAGCATGACTACGAATCCGGAATGAGTGAAATTACTTGTCCAAAATGCACGGCTCCGGTTAAGGTTTACGACACTTTATTTTTTATCAGTAAATTGTTAGAACGTTATTTTTCGGTGAACCGGGAATTGCAGGCTTTGAAGCAACAGGAAGACGGTGGGGAGGAAAATGTACAGCAAGATACCGGTTCGGAAAACCAAAATTATAATCCGCTGGCAGGCGTCAATTTATCGGAAACTGACATTTTAGCTACTGAAAAACAGCATGAGCCAATACGGCAATGGTTTGCCCGAGCCAATATTGTGCCAATGTTTAACTTACAGGCGGTAAATATGAGCGGTTTTTTTGATGAGGCTGCCGCTAAATTGGGCAGCAATTATCAGATTACTAAAAATATGTTGGGTCAGATCAGTTGGGCATATAGCCACAACCATACAAGCATTAGTTTGGATGTCGGCAAAATGTCGCAAAAAGATGGGCAAACAATGAATAATCTATGCCGACAATTTTATAGCCATACTCTGTTTTCTAAGTATTTTTATCAGAAACAGGAAAAAATTGTCCGCTTGAATCTGCAACGTGCCACTGCCATCAAACACTTTTTTTGTGGTGGATGGCTTGAATGGTTTGCGTTGGGCAAAATGCTTGAAGAAGCAAAACAAAAAGGCAAGGATTATGCTTTTTCTTGCGCGCGAAATGTAAAAGTCAAATTCGGCAATGAAGATAAACAGGAGTTGGATGTCGTATTATTGCCGATAGGTAAAGAGCCGATTGTGGTGGAATGTAAATCAGGGGAATTCAGACGAGACATTGAAAAATATGTACGCTTGAAAAAACGATTGAATTTGCCGGATGACCGTTTTGTGATATTGGCTGCCGATTTAGAGGAAAACCAGGCAGTAGCATTAGGCAGTATGTACGGTTTAACTTTTGTTACACCTAAATCTATGATGAAACATTTACGGATGGTTATGTAAGGCCGTCTGAAAAAAACAAACGAAAGAAACCATGAAACCACTAGACCTAAATTTCATCTGCCAAACCCTCAACCTTCCGCTGCCGTCTGAAAACAAACCTGTTTCGCGCATTGTTACCGACAGCCGCGACATCCGCGCGGGCGATGTGTTTTTCGCATTGGCGGGCGAGCGGTTTGACGCGCATGATTTTGTTGAAGACGTATTGGCAGCGGGTGCGGCGGCGGTTGTGGTTTCGCGCGAAGATTGCGCTGCAATGGATGGCGCATTGAAAGTCGATGACACACTTGCCGCATTGCAAACGCTGGCGAAGGCGTGGCGCGGGAATGTGAACCCGTTTGTGTTCGGCATTACCGGCTCTGGTGGCAAGACGACGGTGAAGGAAATGCTGGCTGCGGTATTGCGCCGCCGTTTCGGCGATGATGCCGTTTTGGCGACGGCGGGCAACTTCAACAACCATATTGGGCTGCCGCTGACTTTGTTGAAATTAAACGAAAAACACTGCTATGCCGTGATCGAAATGGGTATGAACCATTTCGGCGAACTGGCGGTTTTGACGCAAATTGCCAAACCCGATGCCGCTTTGGTCAACAACGCCCTGCGCGCCCATGTCGGCTGCGGTTTTGACGGCACGCTCGATATTGCCAAGGCGAAAAGCGAGATTTATCAAGGTTTGGGCGAAGACGGATTGGCTTTGATTCCGTGCGAAGACGAACATGCCGCCGTGTTTCAGATGACCTCCCAAGGTCATCAGCAACAGACTTTCGGCGTCGATAGCGGCGATGTCCACGCGGAAAATATCGTGCTGGAACCTTTGTCGTGCGAATTTGATTTGGTGTGCGGCAACGAGCGTGCTGCGGTGGTGCTGCCTGTTCCCGGTCACCACAATATCCACAACGCCGCCGCCGCCGCCGCGCTAGCTTTGGCGGCTGGTTTGAGTTTGAACGATGTGGCGGAAGGTTTGAAAGGTTTCAGCAACATCAAAGGTCGTCTGAACGTCAAATCCGGCATCAAAGGAGCGACCTTGATTGACGATACTTACAACGCGAACCCCGACAGCATGAAAGCTGCGATTGACGTGTTGGCGCGTATGCCTGCGCCGCGTATTTTCGTGATGGGCGATATGGGCGAACTGGGCGAAGACGAAGCCGCCGCCATGCACGCTGAAGTCGGCGCGTACGCCCGCGACCAAGGTATCGAAGCGGCTTATTTTGTCGGCGACAACAGCGTCGAAGCGGCGGAAACGTTTGGTGCGGACGGTTTGTGGTTTGCCGCCAAAGACCCGTTGATTCAAGTGTTGAGCCACGATTTGCCCGAACGCGCCACCGTATTGGTGAAAGGTTCGCGCTTTATGAAAATGGAAGAAGTGGTCGAGGCGTTGATGGATAAAGAGGTCGTCTGAAAATGAACAGCCGCGGTTTTGTGAAAGCCTTATTGCTGATTGCCGCGCTGATTGGCGCGTTTTATGCCGGAATGCAGACGCAGGCGTATCTTTATGATGACCTTTGTCTGGACTTGGGCGGCGGCAAGAATCCGGGGAATTATCCGGTTTGCGTGATTGAGAAAGACGCGAACGCCGCCTCCGCTCCATAACGCCGCCCGCGGTCTGGATAACGGATAAAAGTTCCCTAAAAACCTGAATATAAAGTGAACTTCATTAAGCCCTGACTGTCATAACCTGCTTGATAATCTACAAAGGTCGTCTGAAACTTTTTCAGACGACCCCAAAACCAAACTTTAAAACGGGCGATAAGCCCAATGTAACAACAAAAACAAAAGGAAGCCCCATGTTTTTATGGCTTGCACATTTCAGTAACTGGTTGTCCGGTCTGAATGTCTTTCAATACACCACATTCCGCGCCGTCATGGCAGCCTTGACCGCCTTGGCGTTTTCCCTGTTGCTCGGTCCATGGACCATCCGCAAACTGACGCAGTTAAAAGTCGGGCAGGCAGTGCGTACCGACGGGCCGCAGACCCACCTTATCAAAAACGGTACGCCGACGATGGGCGGCTCGCTGATTCTGACCGCCATCACCGTGTCCACAATCTTGTGGGGCAACTGGGCAAACCCATATATTTGGATTCTTTTGGGCGTATTGCTCGCCACGGGCGCACTCGGTTTTTACGACGACTGGCGCAAAGTCGTCTATAAAGACCCCGACGGCGTTTCTCCCAAATTCAAAATGGTGTGGCAGTCAAGCGTCGCCATTATCGCCGCGCTTGCCCTGTTCTTCCTTGCTGAAAACTCCTCCAACAACATCCTGATCGTTCCCTTCTTCAAGCAAGTCGCCTTGCCGTTGGGGGTAGTCGGCTTCGTCGTCCTGACCTATCTGACCATCGTCGGTACTTCCAACGCCGTCAACCTGACCGACGGCCTTGACGGCCTTGCCGCCTTCCCCGTCGTTCTCGTCGCCGCCGGCCTCTCCATCTTCGCCTACGCCAGCGGACACTCGCAATTCGCCCAATACCTGCAACTGCCTTATGTCGCAGGCGCGAACGAAGTCGTGATTTTCTGTACCGCCATGTGCGGCGCGTGTCTCGGATTTTTGTGGTTCAACGCCTATCCCGCGCACGTTTTCATGGGCGACGTCGGTGCGCTGGCGTTGGGTGCGGCACTCGGTACCGTTGCCGTCATCGTCCGCCAGGAGTTCGTCCTCGTCATCATGGGCGGCCTGTTCGTCGTAGAAGCCGTATCCGTCATGCTTCAGGTCGGCTGGTATAAGAAAACCAAAAAACGCATCTTCCTGATGGCGCCTATCCACCACCACTACGAACAAAAAGGCTGGAAAGAAACCCAAGTCGTCGTCCGTTTCTGGATCATCACCATCGTCTTGGTGCTAATCGGATTGAGTACGCTGAAAATCCGTTAACTATTCGGATCAATATCGAAAAGGTCGTCTGAAACAGATTTCAGACGACCTTTTTTATTTTTTGAGAGAGAAACAGAAATCACAGGATTTGTTTTGACGGCTTGCAAAAATATCTGTTTGAAACGATACGGTGATTTCTGTTCAACCCTTTAGATTTAATCGGCGCTACTCCGCCCAAATCACCGTTTCCGATGCATCGCGGCGCGGTTTCGGGGTGATGTCGCGCACACGGTAGCCAAAGGTTGCGGCGACGGACAAGCCGTAATGTTCAGTATCGAGCAATCCGGCTTCGGCAAGGATTTTTTCCACTTCGGCATACTCCATGCCTTCGATGGCGCAAGAATCGATGCCGAGCATCGCCGCGCCGGTGAGCATATTGCCCAGCGCGATGTAGGTTTGCTTGCTTGCCCAGTCAAACAGGGCGCGTTCGTCGTCGGCGATGGGCATATCGTGGGTTTGGAAACGGCGGTAGCGTTCAAGTGCCCCTGACCGTTCTTCAGCGGTCATACCGCGTCTGTCCATCATTTCTTCAAAAGCGGGACTGTCGTAGCGGGCGTGTTTCCGTGCCAACAGGAAAACGACGTGGCTGGCAACCGAAATGGAAGCCTGCATCCCCCAAGCGAAGGGTTTGATTTTTTCGCGCAATGCCGCGTTCTGCACAACCACAAACTGCCACGGCTCGAAGCCGACGGAGCTGGGCGAGAGGAGGCCGAAATCAAGGATGGCGGCAAAATCTTCGGTACTGATTTTGCGTGCAGGATCGTAATAGCGGACGGAAACGCGCCGTTTGAAAATTTCGAGGGCTTGTTCGCGGGTAAGTATCATGATGATTCCTTTGATTGATTATGAAAGGGACTTCCTTTCGAATAGTAAGAATGGTCAAACGTTTGCAAAGTTTGCAGCACCAGCGGCAGCGAAACCGTTTGACGGTTGTGTGCAGAAAGGTAGGCGGCGTTAATCAGCTCCAGCGATTTCAAGCCTTCCCGCCCGTCGACAACAGGCTCAGCCTTGCCGCGCAAGACATCGACAACATTCCGATAATACAGCGGATGCCCGAAACCGTACACCGACGTGGTTTCATAATTGGCGGTTTTGACCTGTTCGTCGTAATCGCGCTCGTCGGCAAAATTCCATTCCTGAATTTCGTTCACCGCCATGCCGCCGATGCGTACCGTGCCGGTTTTGCCCAAAATGGTAATCGAGCCTTCGAGGTTTTTCGGATAAGTGCACATGGTTACCGCCATCGAACCGAGCGTGCCGTCGCGCCAACGGAGGTTCATCACGCCCGTGTCTTCGGCTTCAATTTTGCGGTGGGTCGCAATCATCGCCTGCACTTCCGCCACCGGGCCGATGAGCCATTCCATCAAATCGACGTAGTGGCTTGCCTGATTCATGAACGCGCCGCCGTCCAGCTTCCAAGTGCCGCGCCAACCGCCTCCTTGGTCGTAATACGACTGCGGGCGCGTCCAAAAAACATTCAGATGCACCATATAGATTTTGCCGAAGCGTTGTTCCGTGACCGCGCGTTTGAGTAGTTGCAGCGTGGCGTTGAGGCGGTTTTGTTTCACGACAAACAAGCGTTTGCCCGCTTTGTCGGCGGCTTGAACCATGCGTTCGCCGTCAGTAAAGCAGGTTGCCATCGGCTTTTCGGTGACGACGTGAAAACCCGCTTCCAATGCCTGAACCGCCTGCTCGGGATGTAAGCCGGACGGTGTGGTGATGACGATTACGTCGGCATCGGTTTCCGTCAGCATTTCGGTATAGTGGGCATAACCTTTCGCGCCGGTGCGCTTGACCGCTGTTGCAAGCGCGGCAGGATCGATGTCGCACACGGCAACGAGTCCGCAATCTTCTTGCAACACTTCAAACGAGCCGAAATGGTTGTTGGAAATACGGCCGCAACCGACTAAGGCGAATTTTATTTTGCGGTTTTGAATGGTTTCAGACATTTTCAGACGACGTAACTGAAAAAATGGGGGTGTGGATTATAGTGACATTTTGGTGAAGCGTTATAGACGGAAAAGCGCAAAGATATCGTCTGAAAATCTGATTATGGTTTTTCAGACGACCTTTTTCTATTTCCTGAACTCTTCCCCGACGATGCCCAGCCAAGCCCTGAGCGCGGGGGTGGGACGCTGGTGTTTTTTTCCACGCCATCGTCAGTTGCCAGCGGATTTCGGGTTCGGTCAGCGGGACGGCGGCGAAAGTGTCGGGGTTGATTTTGCGGGCGTAGTATTCGGGCAGAAGGGCGATGCCGATATGGTGCGCCACCATGCGGCGAGCAGGTCCCATTGTCCGGTGCGGCAGACGACGTTGGGCGTGAAACCTTGCTGCGGCAGGCGGTTTGGATGGTTTCGTTGAGGGAAAACCCTGAGCCGAACAGGATAAATGGTTCGTGTTGCAGGCTTTTGAGGCTGAGAACGGCGGCGGGCTTGGGCGCGCGGCATGAGGACGACGAGCGGGTACTCGCAAAGGGTAATGCTGTCGAAGTCTTCGTGGACGGGGGCTAGCAGCAGGTCGCGTTCGTGCAGGAGGTTCAGCGCATGGCGGTACACTTCTTCGCCGATGGGCGTAGTGGCAACTTGGCGTTTTTTGCGGCCGTTTTCTTTAACCAGCAGCGGCGCGCCCAGCTCTTCTTCCAATGCCTGTATGGTTTTGCTGACGGTGGGCTGGGTCAGGTTGAGCGCGGATGCGGCGGCGGAAAAACTTTGCAGGCGCACGAGTTCGACGAAACAATGCAGGCTTTTGAAGTCTATTATTTCTCTTGGGCATGATTTTCGTTTTGGAATTAGAGAGTGATAAACCTTATGGATACGCTGACGCGATTTTTTCAGGCGACCTTGCAGCTTGCCGTGGTCGGCTTGGTGTGGCTGGTGTCGGATTTGAGGTGCGCTTTTGCCCATCTGCCTGTTTCTTCGAGCGTATTGGGGCTGTTTTTGATGCTTGCGCTGCTGGGTTTGGGCGTGATTCAAACCGGCATGGTCGAGCGCGGCGCCAAATGGGTGTTGGGCGAACTGGTGTTTTTCTTTATTCCGATTATGGTATCCGTGTTGCAATACCGTGATTTGTTGATTTCCGAAGGCTGGCGGCTTGTGCTGACGATTGCGGTCGGCACCGCGCTAGTGATGATCAGCACGGCGCTGACGCTGAATTTCTGCTACCGCTGGAAACGCCGCCTGCATAAAAAATTGCACGCCTGATAGGGAATTAAAATGGATTACGCCGCGCTTGCCTGCTTCGCTTGGACTTGTTTCGCCTATTTTGTGGCGAAAAAAATCTACCGCAAAAAACCGCTGATGATTTTCTCGCCCGTCGTTACCGTCTCGGTCAGCACCATCATCCTGATGCTGCTTTTAGGCATTTCCTACGATACTTACCACAAATACACGCAAAGCATCGTTTTCCTGCTCACGCCGGTAACGGTCGCCTTCGCCATCCCGATTTATGAAAACCGCGAAGTCATCCGCCGCCAGCTTCCCATCCTGTCAATAGCGATTATGGTCGGCATGTTCGTCGGCGTTGCCAGCGCGTTTTTGATGGGCAATATGTTCCACTTCGACAGCGAAGTCACCAACAGCCTGATGGCGCGCTCGATTTCCACGCCGTTTGCCGTCGTATTGGCAAGTGAAATCCACGGCTCGGCATCGCTGGTGTCGCTGTTCACCATCATCACCGGCTTCGTCGGCATGATATTCGGCGATTTGTTTTTGGCGTTTACACGCATCCGTTTCCATACTGCCAACGGTGTCGCACTGGGCAACGCCGCCCACGGCTTCGGCACTTCTCGTGCCGGACAACGCCACGAAACCGAAGGCGTGATGGCGAGCCTGACTATGATTTTGGCGGGGCTGTTTATGGTCATCATCGGGCAGAGCATGGTGCATTTGGTGGTTTGGCTGATGGGCTGATCGGCAGTTTTACCAAGGTATTGAAACGTCGTCTGAAAAGCCGTTAAGCAAAATCTGATGGCAGTATGGTACCTTGCTGATAGTTTCGGCATTGCACCCTGCTTACGCGGGGCAGGCTATGGCAAACATGATGGAGATTGGGGCTTTTCTTTGAATTGACTGTGTTGATGAGAAAAAAGGTCGTCTGAAAATTTTCAGACGACCTTTTTGACAACAAACCTTACCTATCGTCAGGCCTTTGGTTTTTCTGACGTAGTTTTCTTGGCTGTTTTTTTGCCTTCGGTAGGCGTTATGTAAGAATAGTAGTAGTCGTAAGTGCTGTTTGCCTCGCGTTTCATACCATTGAGGATAACGCCTTTGATGGTGATTTTGTTTTGACGCAGGCGCTCCGCACTGATAGCCAGCTCTTTGGTAGTCGTATTGCCGTAGCGGCTGACCAGTAGGACTGTGCCTGCATGTTGTCCGACAACGACGGCATCGGTTACCGCCAAAACGGGCGGGGTGTCGATGATGACGTAATCGTAACGTTTTTGCGCGTTTGACAACAGTTCTTTGAAACGGTTGTCCATCAGCAGCTCGGACGGATTTTTAGGATAGCTGCCGGTGCTGATGAGGTGCAGGTTGGGAATGTTGGTTTGAGTAACAGCCTGTGCAGGGGAAACTTCCCCGGAAAGAAGATCGGACAGGCCGAATTCGGGTGTTACGTTCAGCAACTGATCCAGATAGCCTTTGCGCATATCCGTATCAATCAGCAAGATGCGTTTACCGGACTGTGCCATCACGGTGGCGAGGTTGGCGGAAATGAAGGATTTACCTGCTTCAGGAGCCGCACCGGTAATCATGAGGATATTATTGCGTGCGTCCAGCATGGAGAAGTAGATGTTGGTACGCAGGGCGCGAATGGCTTCGACGGCGATGTCGGTACTGTCCTCGTTTGCCAAAAGATAGTTGGAACGGCCTTTGAGCGATTTGAACTTGCGCTTGATAAGGTCGCGTTTTTGCTGGGTTTTTGAATGCGGGATAAGGGCTGAGACTTCGAGATCGAGGGCTTCGATTTCTTCAGACGACGTAATGCCGCGGCGCATACGGCCTTGCAGAAGGAACCACATGGAGGCAAGTGCGCCTGCGGCCAGCGCGCCCAATGCGGCGATAACGGCTTTACGCGGGGCGATCGGTTTTTCCGGCGTGTAGGCATGGTCAACGACGCGGACGTTGCCTTGCGCACTGGCTTTCATGATGTTGAGTTCTTGTTGTTTCGCCAAGAGTTGGACGTAGGTCGCTTGGTTGGTTTCTACGTCGCGGGTCAGACGGATGACTTCCTGTTGTGTGTTGGGCAGGCCGGCAATTTGTTGGTTGATTTTGCTCTTGGCGCGTTCGAGGACAGCCAGTTTATCCAAAACGGCTTTATAGGAAGGGTGTTCCGGAGTGTACAGTTCTGCCAAACCCGCTTCTTCGGTTTTGAGCAGGGTGATTTGGGTTTCGATGCTGGTCAGGCTTTCAAGTGCGCCTTTGGACTCAAGCGGAATATCGAGCGAACCGGAGCGTTCGCGATAGGCGTTGAGTTTGTTTTCTGCGTCTTGCAAGGTTTCTTTCAGACGAGGTAATTCTTCGCTGATGAACGCCAAGCCGCTGGACGCGACTTGAACGTCTCGTTCACGGTTTTGGGAGACGTAATTGTCGGCGATGCTGTTAAGAATAGTACTGGTTTTTTTAGGATCGGTATCGGTATAAGACAGGTTGATGATAGGGCTGGTTTTACCTTTACTGATGACCGAGAGCTTGTTTTTTAGGTTTTCGATAGCGCTGAGTTTGGAGAATTTGGTCAGCTCGAAATCTTGCTCTGCCTCAGCAAGAATGCGGTCGACTTTTAAAACGGTTTCGTTATTGACTTTAAGGGGAGCGCCGACGCGGCCTTCTTTAGTTGTACCGTCAGGGAGCGTCAGCAGATAGGTTTTGCTGTCTTTAACGGTCAGTTTGAAAGGTTTGTTGATCCAGTCCTCAGAAACGGTAAACGAACCGATTTTTAGCATAGGATCGTCGCTGCCGCTGAGGTTGTGCACTATATTTCCGAAAATCGGGAAATAGGTGGCTTTGACTTCTTGGTCGAGTTGTAGGTCTTCAACGGTTTTGCCCAATACCAAACGAGATTGAACGAGCTCCACTTCTGCTTCGGACGGGGCGGGTTCGTTGGAAAGCATGTTGTTGATTTCGGTTAGAATCTGGTTTTGTTTGGTTTCGATTTCCAACATGGCATCGGCACGATAGAGCGGGGTGGAGGCCAAACCGATTACGGCACCTGCCAATCCGCCTGCTAAGATTGCAGCGGCGATTTTGTTTTTGTTTTGCCACAGGCTTTGCATTTGTTGGCCGAAGTCGATTTCGTCGTTGCCGGCAGGGGCTGATGAGGGATATTGTTTGTACATCAGTAGACTTTCTTCTTAAACGGGTTCTGTTGTGCGCAGGATGGAGATTATTGCTCTGCCTGTCCGCTCAGTTTATCCGCCCATGTGTCGGCGGCTTGCTCGATTTGTAGGAAGACTGCTTCGAACATTTCACTGCTTTGTTTGAATGGGTCGGGTATATTTTTTTTCGGTAGCCATTGGGCAAGCAAAATAGCTTTGCTGCGTGCAGAGGGTTGAATGTCGGCAACCATGTCGATATGTGCCGGCTCCATGACCAAAATCAAATCCGCTTCGTCGCACATTTGCGGCGTCAGTTGGCGGGCGGTATGTCCTGCGACGATAACGCCGTGTTTGAGGGCAGTTTTGATGGCTTGAAAATCTGCATCTTTTCCCGCCAATGCGTTAATGCCGGCAGAGCTGATACGGTGATTGGGCAGTTTTTTCTGCAAAATACGTTCTGCCGTCGGGGAGCGGCAGATGTTGCCCATACATACTACTAAAATATTTTGAAACATAAGGGAAGCGGTATTTTTCTTGTATAGGGTCAAATCATTATAAAACAGTTTGCGGCCGGATATTTTATCGGTCTGGATGGGGATTCCGTTCATATATTATTCAGAATTCAGACGACTCATACCCGAACCGCTGTTCCGCCTGACAACAGATGTTGCCGGACCGTCAGGTTATTTGAATGTGCTGTCGATAGAGTTGACGTTGGTAACGAAGCTGGTTATTTGCGACACTACGCGGTTCCAACGGGTAACCGGCGCGGCAGTTACATAGACGATGTCGTTGGGGCGCAAGTCAAAATCGTTGCCTAATGCGTAAGCAGTCGCGTCTTTCAGGTTAAGTTGGTAAATATGGATAGGTTTGATAGCATCCTCAGGTGCGCGGCGGATGACGAATACGCCTGTTGCATCGGCTTGAGTTTGGTTCATGCCACCAGCCTCACCCAATGCCTGTGTGAGATTTAAGCCATGATTGCCGATAGGCAGGGTCGCTTGGCGGCCGACTTCGCCCATAACGTACACTTTGCTGTTGCTGTTGTTCGGCACGTAAACGATGTCGCCGTTGCTTAAGAGGTGGTTTTGCGACATGTCGCCGTACTGCATGATGCTTTGCAGGGAAATGGTGCGGTCGACACCGTTGTGCGTCCATTTGATGTTGTGGGTGTCGGCATTTTGCGCCACACCGCCCGCTTGGTTGACGGCATCAAGGATGGTCATGGGGACGTTGGTAATCGGCAGTTGTCCGGCTTGTCCGACCGCCCCGGCAACGGATACGCGTTGCGAGCGGAATTCGGTTACGTTGATGGCGACTTGGGGATTTTTAAGATAGCGTTTCAGACGACCTGTCAGGATGTTTTGCAGCTCGTCTATGGTTTTGCCTTGCGCTTGGATTTTGCCGACCAGCGGATAGGTGATGTAACCGCCTTCGTCCACCCATGCGCCACGGCTGACTTGGTTGGTTTGCGGGTTGCTTTGTTGTACGGGCGAATTGAGGTCGGTGTGCGCCCAGACCATGATGTTCAATACGTCGCCTTTGCCGATGTGGTAGCGGTAGGCGGCTTTGCTGCGCTCAAGCACACCGTTGTTTTGTGACAACACTGGAGGTTTGCGCATTTTTTCAACGAGGCCGAAGGTAATCGGATATATGGCGACGCGCTTGTCGAATTTGGTGTCTGCTACGGTTTCGCCGTTTTCGTAAACGATGGTTTTGTTGCGTGTGTTGATGGTGGAGCCGGGAATGACGGTGCTGCTGTTGCAGGCGGTCAGTGCCATCAGGGACAGGCTGATGAGGGCAAGCTGTTTTTTCATGTCGGTATCCTTGTCAGTCTTATCGGGGTCGTCTGAAAACTTTCAGACGACCTTTTTGTGGAATGTTTTGCTTTATCGGTAGGGTGTTTAATGTGTCTGCTGCCAAACCAAATCGCAAATATCGTCTTTGGGATTAAAGCCTGCGGGGGCTTCGAGCAGCAGGGCGCGCAGGGTTTGTTGGTCTGAATTTGAGCACGCTAAGTCCATACGCATAATTATGTCATTTAATTGTGCCCATGGCAGCATTACTTCGCTGGCGGTCATAATTCGGGGATGAGTGGTTTTTTGTACTTCGTCTCCAATAAGCAACTCTTCGTAAAGTTTTTCGCTCGGACGCAGTCCTGTAATTTTAATTTCGATATCGCCGTCGGGATGTTGGGCATCTTTCAATTTCAGGCCGCTAAGCGTAATCATTTGTTTGGCTAAGTCAATGATTTTAACAGATTCGCCCATATCCAACACGAATACGTCGCCTCCTTTGCCCATTGCGCCCGCTTGAATGACGAGTTGGGCGGCTTCTGGGATGGTCATGAAGTAGCGGGTGATGTCTTGGTGGGTCAGAGTGATGGGGCCGCCTTCGGCGATTTGTTTTTCAAATACCGGCACGACAGAGCCTGAGGAGCCTAAAACGTTGCCAAAGCGTACCATACAGAAGCGGGTATATTGGTTGGGTTCAGCCGCGAGTGCCTGCAGGCAGAGTTCCGCCATGCGTTTGCTCGCTCCCATGGTGTTGGTCGGGCGCACGGCTTTGTCGGTTGAGATAAGCACGAAGGTGCTGACGCCGGATTCGACGGCGGCTTGGGCGCACAAGAGCGTACCGAAGACGTTGTTGCGTATGCCTTCGACAGTGTTGAACTCGACCATGGGGACATGTTTGTAGGCGGCGGCGTGATAGACGGTTTCAACGCCGTACGCGGTCATGACGCTGATCAGGCGTTCTTTGTTTTGTACGGAACCAAGCAGGGGCACGACTTCGATTTGACTGCCGGCGGCTGCCTGAGTTTCACGCAATTCTTTGTCTATGCTGTACAGGGAGAACTCGGACAGTTCGAACAGCAGCAATTTGGACGGGCGGCATTTCAGGATTTGGCGGCAGAGTTCGGAGCCGATGGAGCCGCCCGCACCTGTCACCATGACGGTTTTGCCGGTGATGTCCGCGCCCATGAGTTCGGGTCGCGGGGCGACGGGGTCGCGGCCGAGCAAATCGACGACGGAGATTTTTTTCAGCGCGCTGACTTTGATTTTACCGTCCACCAAGTCTTTCATGCCCGGAATGGTCAGCACTTCGCATTTGTATTTTTCGAGGCTTTGGATGATGCGGCGGCGTTCTTCCTGAGTGGAGCTGGGGATGGCGAGCAGGATTTTTTCCACACCGTAGCGGTCGATGAGCGATTGGATGTCTTCAGGACCATAGACGGTCAGGTCGTAGATGACGGTGCGGCGGATTTTGGGGTTGTCGTCCACAAAGGCGACGGCGGAATATTCGTTGACCTGTTTGATGGCTTCCAGCAGTTGGCGGCCGGATTGTCCTGCGCCGTAAATGATGACGGGCGCCATTTGTTTTTTGTGCCGGTCGGTCAGGATGGCGCGCAGAATCATGCGCGAACTGGTGATACAGACGACCAGCAGCAAGAAATAAACGACAGGCAGGGCAAGGTGTAGCTTACGTTCGAAAACCAAGGTGGTCAGGCAGAACAAGACGGCTGAAATCAGGCTGCCGAATGCGGCGGCGGTCAGGACGCGGGTACTGACGAAGCGGGTAACGGCGCGGTACAGCCCCAGTCTGACGAATAGGGCGATGGTCAGTATGGCGGTCGAGCCGAACGCCAGCCAGTTTGCCAGACTTGCCCATTCGTCGGAGTATTGTGCACGGAGGCTTTGCGCAAACCAAAAGGCGATGAAAATCATCAAAACGTCGTGGATGACGAAGAAGGTTTTTTTGACGTTGCGGGGCAGGGATAACAGGGTTTCCAAATTCATTTTGGTATGTTCTGAATAATGTTGTAGGTGGGTTTCAGACGACCTCGGTCATGCAAAGGTCGTCTGAAAAGACGTTTGTTGCTACGGAGCATTGGTTTTCCGTATGTGTCGGCTGATTGCCGGTTCCCTTTTTTATTTTGCTGAAGCGGTAAACCGCCGCCGTCCCGATGATACGGGCACGGCGGTTTTGCTTTATGCCGTAGCTTCTGCCAATACGGCTTCGATGTGTTCTTTGCAGAACGCGATTTCGTCGTCGGTCAGCGTCGGGTGCACCAAAAACATCAGGCTGGTGTCGCCCAGTTCGACGGCGTTTTTCAGTCGCTCTTTGGGTCGCCACGGCGTGTTGTCGAAGGCTTTTTCCAAATAGACTTCGGAGCAGCTGCCTTGATAGCAGGGGACTTTGCGTGCGTTCAGTTCGTTCACGATGCGGTCGCGTGTCCAGCCTTCTTTGAGGTGTTCGGGTTTGACGAAGGCGTAGAACTTGTATTGCGCGTGTTCGATGTAGTCGGCGACTTCAATCAGGCGGATGCTGGCGAACTTGCCCAAACTTTCTGCCAACTTGGCGGCGTGCGCTTGGCGGCGTGCCGTCCATTCGGGCATACGTTTGAGCTGGATGCGGCCGATGACTGCCTGCATTTCCATCATGCGCCAGTTGGTGCCGAAACTTTCGTGCAGCCAGCGAAAGCCGGGGGCGTGTTCGCGGTGGTACACGGCATCGTAGCTTTTGCCGTGGTCTTTGTACGACCACATTTTGCTCCACAGCTCTTTGTCGTTGGTGGTGACCATGCCTCCCTCGCCGCCGGTGGTCATGATTTTGTCTTGGCAGAATGACCATGCGCCGACGTGTCCGATGCTGCCGACGGATTTGCCTTTGTATTTCGCGCCATGTGCTTGGGCGCAGTCTTCGATTACCCACAAATCATGTTCTTTTGCCAAGTCCATGATGTCGTCCATTTCGGTGGGCATACCGGCGAGGTGGACGACGATGATGGCTTTGGTATTCGGCGTCAGCGCGGCTTTGATGGTTTCTGCGCTGATGTTTTGGCTGTTCAAATCCACATCGGCAAACACGGGGTTTGCGCCTGCGGTAACGATGCAGGAAGCGGAGGCAAGGAAGGTGCGCGAGGTAACGATGACGTCGTCGCCTGCGCCGATGCCCATTGCTTTGAGCGCGACATCGAGTGCCAGCGTGCCGTTGGAAAGGGCGACGGCGTATTGCGTACCGGCGAAGGCGGCGAATTCTTTTTCAAATTCGCGGCATTCGGTGCCCGTCCAGTAGTTGACTTTGTTGGACAGCAGGACTTTGGAAACGGCGTCGGCTTCTTCTTGGGTGAAGCTCGGCCATGGGGAAAGGGATGTGTTAAGCATTGGCTTTTCCTGCGAAAAGGCTGGTGGAGTCTTTGGGGGCGACTTCTTCCAGCAGTTGGCGGTTGATCAAGGTGTATTTTTGACCGTCGATTTCGACGTATGCGCCGTCGTAAGGCGGGAACCAGAACGCGCGGATTTTTTTCTCCACATCGTCGCCGTCGCGGATTTGCTTCATGGCTTCCATCTCGTCGCGGCTGACGTAGCGGCCGCCGATGTTGGGCGTGGTCGGCAGTTTGGCTTGCGCTTCAATGGCGCGGGCGATAATGCGTTGTGCGAACGGCTCCAATGCCTGCATGGTTTTGCGTTCGAGCGATTGGGCGGTTTCGGCGGCGGGGTCAATGGGGAAGCGGTCCACTTCGATGATTTCGCCGGTGTCGATGGACGCATCGACGTAGTGGGCGGTGCTGCCCCATTCGGACAATTCGTCCATGATGGCGAGATTGTAGCCGCCCGTGCCTTTGTATTCGGGCAACAGGGCAGGGTGGAAGTTGATCGTACCCAAGCGCGGGATGGTCAGGAATTCGTCGCGTAGTTTGCGCCAGTAGAGTACGGACAAGCCCAAATCGTATTTCAGACGACCTTCCTTCATCGCTTCCAAGGCGGTATCGAAAGTGTAGAGCGGCAAGCCCAATTCTTTAGCGGCGGCGGTCGTCGGCGAGCCTTGCAGGTGGCTGTCGGTCAGAACGCCGACGATTTCGATGCCGTCTTGTGAGGATAAGAGTCGGAGTAGGTTGGCGGAAAGCCGTTTACGTCCCATGAATAATATTTTCGTCATGAAATAGTCCTTTTTAGTATCGTGAGTGTACGTTTGATTATGTAATGTTTAAATGCTTGAATTGCCCAAAGATGCTAAATCTTGAAGGGAATCAATCCAAAAGTTGGGATGATATTCTGTGTTAAAACTTTCAGGCAGGTGGCGGTGGATGTTCTGCCCGGAGGGACGCAATCCTATGGTTATCCAGCCTAAAGCGTTCGGCGTGATGAAGTCTTTGGAAATGTTGTCGCCGATATAGATGAAGCAGTCTGCCTTTTCGGCATATTTGTCTTGCAGATGGCGGAAGCGTTTGCCGTCTGGCTTTTCCGAAGCGCAGGCTTCGGAGACGAGGATGTCGTCAAACAGGGAAGACAGACCCAAGGCTTCCAGTTTCAGACGTTGGGTCAGGCTTCTGCCGTCGGTAATCAGTGCGCGTGCAGCGAAGGGCGCGGTCAGTTCGGACAGGAAATTCTGAGAGGCATACGGCGTCAGCGTCGGGCGGTGCAGCCGGTATTGCCATAGAAGAACCTGTTTCTCTGATTCGTTGAAACCGCAGTGGCGGCACAACTTGTCCAGCCAGTCTTTGCCATCGGGGTCGATGCTGCGCCATAGGTCGTCTGAATTCCAATCGGGATACAGTGCGACAACGGTATCGACGACCGCACGGATGCCGGACAGCTTGTATTCGTATTCGGAATACAGCGTATCGTCCAAGTCGAAGACAATGACAGCGGTTTCGGGATTAATCGTTTTCATGAACCAAGACCTTGGCATCGTAGCGCAGCATGATGAGGTTGTTTTCCCAGTCGTCTGAAAACGGGATTTCTTCGTTGCGGAAGTATTCGTGCATCAGCCAGCCCGGGTAATTGCCGCCTGCGGCATACGTCAGCGGGAAGCCGCCGCCGAAGCGGGGGTTGATTTCCACGCCGTAGAATTCGCCGGTTTCTTCGTTGCAGAAGAACTGCGCCGTGATGCAGCCGCGCGCGCCTTCCAATACCGCTATTTTTTCCAGCAGCGTTTGGTAGAGGCTGTTTTTGCGGGTGATGCCTTTGCTGACTTCGCCGGAGCGCACTTCCAAGCGTTTTCGCGGGATGGCGCATTTCAGACGACCTTCATGGTCGTAATACATATCGACGGTAAATTCGGAAAATTCGTTTTCGATATCGATAAGCTCGCAGAACATCAGTTTGGGGTCATCCAAAATTTCAGGTGTCAGGCAGGCAGGCGTGTCGATTCTTTTGGCACCGATGGCGCGGCTGCCGTCGTAAGGCTTGGCGAAGCAAGGGAAAACCAATTTTTCGCGGTCGTAAATTTCGGGCGAGCGTATGCCGTACTGTGCAAACAGGTCGGCAGTTTTACGTTTGTCGCGGCATTGCGCAATAAAGTCCGCATCGGAAACGACGATGTGGATACCAGCCGCCTCGAAGCGGTCGCGTTCATTCGCCAGTTTTTGCAGTTCGGTATCTATGGTCGGGATGATCAAACCGATGTTTTCGCGTACCGCCAAATTGAAAATGCTGTCGATATACGAATCGGAACTGATCAGCGGCACTTCAAACGAACCGTCCGAAACATGGCAGGCGGAAGACATACGCGGTACCAAATCCGTCGTCAAAATCTTGACGTCGTCTGAAAACTTGGCGGCTTCGGTTTGAAAATCCTGTACCAATTCGACGCGCCTTCCCGCGGAAAGGATAAGTACGTTATTTTTTTTCATCTGTGTCATTCCCTGTGAAATACGGCATGGTGGCTTCTCCCTCAGCCGAAATGCCTTCTTTGATAAAGACTTTTTTGACTGTCAAAAACAGGATCTTCATATCCAGCCAAAAACTGTAATGGTCGATATACCAAATATCGTGTGCGAACTTTTCGTCCCACGAAAGCGCGTTGCGCCCGTTGACCTGCGCCCAACCTGTTACGCCCGGTTTCATTTCGTGGCGGCGGAATTGAAATTCGTTGTAAAGCGGCAGGTAGCTCATCAAAAGCGGTCGCGGGCCGACCAAGCTCATCTCTCCTTTTAGGACGTTCCAAAGCTCAGGAAGTTCGTCCAAACTCGTCGCGCGCAGTTTCTTGCCGAAAGGAGTCAGCCGCTCGCTGTCGGGAAGAGGGTTGCCGTCTTTATCGACCGCATCGCGCATTGAGCGGAATTTGATCATTTTGAACGGTTTGCCGTCTTTGCCCGGCCGCTCTTGGGTGAAGAATACCGGTTCGCCCAGGTTTTTGCGGATGAGGTAGATCAAAATCAGAAATACGGGCGATAGGAAAATCAGTCCCGAGGCGGAGGCGACGATGTCAAACAGGCGTTTGAAGAATTTACTCATGGGCTAATCTTTCAATCAGGTTGACGATTTTTTGATACGCCACATCGCGCTTGAAGCGTCGGACGATTTCGTCGGATTGAACGGGGTCGTTTTTGCGCGCCAGAATGTCTTTGGCGGCTCGGACGAAGCTGTCCACATCGCCGGAACGGTAGTCCGCGTGCGGCAGCAGGGTGAGGACTTCGGCAACTTCGTCATTGACTTGGCTGTTTAAAATCGGTTTTTGCAATGCCATGTAGTCGGACAGTTTGTTGGTAATCGACTGCATGGCGTAGGAATGGATGGCGTTGACGGAGATGTCGCAGCCTTTGGCGACCGACATCATTTCGGTGTAGGGGATGTAGCCGTAAAACCGGATGCCGTCGCAGGCGTATTGTTTGAGCCTGTCCAAATCAGGGCCGCCGCCCATGATGTGCAGCTCTACATTTTCGCCGTCGTCCAACAGTTTGCGGATGCCTTTGCACACGGTTTCCACGTCATAGCTGTAACTGAGCGTACCCAAGTAGAAGAAACGGGTTTTGCTGTCGCCGAAGTCTTTTGCCGGCGCGGCATCGAGTTTCGGAAAATCCGCACCGATATAGACGACTTCGCCGGGTACGTTCGGATTGGCTTCTTTGGCGCGGTCGAGGTAGGTCTGCGACACGGCGACCAGCGCGTCGGCGTAGCGGTAGGCACGGTTGGCGCGGGAGGAGAAGGGCAGCAGGTTGTGCGGTATTTTTTTCAAAAACGGCACGACTGAGGAGAAAGACTCAGGCCATACGTCCTGCACGTCGATAATCAGTTTATAGCCCAAACGCGCTTTGTGTTCGCCCAAAAGCAGGTTGGTGGCAATCAGCGGGTAGGCGGAAAAGACGACGTCTTGCTCGCCCGGACGGCAGTTGTTCAGCCATTGCTCAAAATGTTTGACGAACACATGATGGCTTTTGACACGGTCCAGCGAGACGTTTTTGCCGTAGCCGCTCTCTTCCAGCAGCATGACTTTCAGACGACCTTGCGAAGCAGATTCGGCATCTTCAGGTCGTCTGAAAGATTTGTCGTAGTGTTTGAAATTGCTGGTAATCAGCAGCACGTCATGAGACTGCGACAACAGCTCGGCAAGATACCAGAAGCGGTTGAAATGCGGCTCGGACGGCAGCGAACAGTAGGGGGCGACAATGGTGATGTTCATATTTTCAGACGACCTCACATATCGTAAGCGGCCATTGTGGTGCGATAGATTTCATCATCGGAACACAAGGTCTCAACGTGTTTATGCAGGGCTTTGCCCATTTTCTCGCGCAGCTCGGGTTGCTTGATGAGTTTATCGACGGCTTCGATAAAGGCTTCGTCTTCGCCGAAGGGGTAGCAGTATCCGGTTTCGCCGGTAATGACCATTTCGGAAATGCCGCCCATGTTGTAGGTCACGACAGGCGTGTCGTAGAGACCGGCTTCAAGGATGTTGTTGCCGACGCCTGCGCCGTGGTCGCCGATACAGTGCGGCGTGTTCACCAAAATATCCACATCTTTGAAATAGCCGGTCAAATCGCGCACACCGCCGAGAAAGTTGACTTTGTCGTCTATGCCCAGACGTTTCGCTTGCGCCTTCAGATTGTCCATCTCTTCGCCTATGCCCGCCACGTTAAGGCGTACGGGCATATTGCGGTCAATCATTTTCTTAAAGATGTCCAACATCACATGCACGGCGCGGACGGTGTCCAAGCGCGACAGGGTGCCGAGCATGACGTACTCTTTGGCGGTTTTTTCAGGAACGTAATCAGCTTTGTGCAAAGCGTTGTAGGTGTAGGCAATGCGGTTGGCAGGGAAGCCGTGGCGGATGAGTTTTTCTCGTTCGTGTCTGCAGTTGCCGATGATATATACGCCCAGCTTGTCGAAAAGTTTGGCGATTTTCGGATAAGTTTCAGCATCCAGACCGCGCGCGTGGTAGAACACTTTGGTTTTGGGAGAAGCTATTTTTGCTGCGATGGCGCAGGCGGGAACGATGCGCGCCATTTGGCAGTGGACGATGTCGGGTTTTTCCTGTTTCAACATCTTCATGTAGGCGAACATGCCCTTGATGTAGCCCAAGATGCCGCCCTGATAAAAATCAATAGGACGCCATTGGATGCCCAAGGCTTGGGTTTCTTTGATGAGCGGGCCATCGGAAGAGGCAAGGACGACCTCGTGGCCGCGCTGCCTGAGCAACCGTCCTAAGCGGAAGGTCGCGTTTTCAGTGCCGCCGAGGCCGGACATGGAAGTAGTCAAAACAATTTTTTTCATAACGTGTTTTCTATCAAGGGGTGTATCGGTACGCGTTATACGCCGCATCGCGCTGGGGCAGGACGCTGTACAGGAAAATCAAAAAGCAGGGCAGCCAAATGAAGGGCATACGCAAAATGGTGGACGGGATAAAACCTGCCAAAAGGAACAATCCCATTGCTGCCAACCCAATGACGCGCTGCTTGCTTTTCATATTCCTGCCTGCGGCGACGCAGAAGAAATAGTATGCGGCATAGAAAAAGAAAGCTGCCAACGAAATCAGGCCGAAACCGAGATATAGCTCGATAAGGAAGCTGTGCGGGTTTTCAAAGGCCAGACTGTCGCTCAAGTGGCCGCCGAAATATTCTTGGAATTTTTTCGGACCATAGCCCAACAGCAGGAATGGCGGATGTTCCCAGAAATAGTTATAGATTTCCTGACGATAGCCGACCGAATTGTCGCTTTCCAAATCAAATAGGAATAAATACAGGCGTGAGGAAATATTTTCCAAAAAGGCATTGCCGTGCAGGGAGAGCAGGAAATCAGCAATGTAATGTTTCGGAATCATCGACAAGCCCGCGCCTGTAACGCCTATGGTCATCAGCGTAAACAGCCCGTTGTTACGGTAAATCAGGTTCAGGATAAACAAAATGATGTAACACAAAGTGGCGGTACGCGACGCACTGGCAAAAATGACTACGCCTAAACATAAAAAAAGCATCCAGCCGAGCAAATATTCTTTTTTACTGACGTCAATATTGAAAAATACTAAAACGGCAGGTGCGAAACAGAGGGCGGTCGTGCCTAAGTTGTTAGGGTTAAAGAAGAAACCTTTAATAATCCCCGCGTCAATCGCCAATACTTCATCTGCTTGAACGAATTGGATGCCGGTCAAAATCTCCACAGCGGGCGGGATGATGATGAATGCGCAGAAAAACAGCAGTAGGCGGCGGATAAACGCCGCCGGATTTTCATGCCGGCTCAATACCAGGTACAGCAGATAAAACAGGCTGGGTAGGGACAGGAAAAAAAACGTATCCATAATCCTGACCGAATCCAGCGTGGTAATAAACAGATGGATGCCGCCCCAACCGCACATGATGGCAAGCGCCGCCAGCATTTTGCCTGCTTTGCCGTTGAACCGTTTGGACTCTAACGCAAAAAGCAGCAGGGCGGTAGGCAGCAGCAGGATGGTCAGGGGATTGTCGATACGCGGAATCCCGGCTTTGTACGACAGCATCGGCCCCAGCATATAGGCGGTTGAAATCGTGTATATCAGCGTAATGTATAAAGTTTGTGTTTTGAGTTTCACTTTGTTTCCTGAGGTGGGACGGTTTCGGAAATATTATTATATGCAGAAACAATTTGTCTGACCGCAGAATCCGACTGAATGCGTCGGTAATGCATTGGGCGGTATATCGGCCGAAAAGTTTCAGTTCCGATGGTTTTGTGTCTGTTTGAAAACTGCTGCTTCCTTTGGATTATCTTTTCAGACGACTCTTGACAGCAGCTGCTGCTGAAATAAGGGATGACTTGCGACACCATATCAGATAAGAAAGTCCTGCCAGCCAAAGCAAGGCGAACAACGGATAGTTTTCCTTTGTGCCGAAATAGGTGTAGCTCACACAAAGCAGTACGCTCAAAGCAGTATTGGTATAAATTTTCAGCCGCGGCAGAGAGCGCCATACCCTAGATGAAAATTCGGTTTTGATGACGCAAAACACCCAAAACGATATTGCGCTCGCTATGGCCGCACCACGCGCCCCCAAATGGGGAACCAGTAGCGAGAGCAGACCGAAATTGATGGCAAAAGCAACAATGTTGACTGCTGTAATCAACCAAGTCCGTTTGACAACGTTCAATCCGATACCGCTGACTTCCGTAAGCGTATAGAACAGCGGATATAACATACATGAGAGCAGTAAAAACTGTACCGTAGCGTATTTGTCGGGCAATATCCAAGTAACGACGGGCGAGAAAATGCCGATAAAACAAATCATCGCACTGATTAATTCGGTCATCGAAAGAGTGATGCCGCCGATTTTATCCAAATGGGTTTTGTTTTCCACCCATTTGAACACCAAAGGCGCCCAAATGGTTGAGAATACGCTTTGAAAAATCAGGGCAACCGCGCCGAAGCTGACCGCCATCGAGTAAATGCCAAGCTCATCCAAACCCGCCCACTGTTTGAGCGCAAAACGATCGATCGAGGTCAATCCCCAATAAGCCAAATTTCCAAATGCCAAGGGCAAGCCGTAGCGCAGGCTTGCATGATGGGTTTCAGACGACCAAGGAGCGCGCGCAGCAGCGCGCAGTTCATGTCTGGTTTGGTATGTCAAAACGGCGACAGTCAATACTTGCGCCACGGTGTAGGCAAGAACAAGACTGACGGTATCAGTTTCGACACCGCTGAAAACGAATAACAAAACCAACGCCAAAATCAGGAATTTCGGTGTAAGTTGGCTGAGGGAAAAGGCGACGGCTTTTTCCTGCATCCTCAGTATCAGGGAGAGAAACCGCGCAAAAAGGCTGGTCAACAGGAAAATTAAAAACAATAAACCCAGGGTTTTATCTTGCAAATCAAAAATCAAATCTGCCGGCCAAGCCGTATTCCATACAAGCACTGCCAAAATCACGACAATCGCCAAAACGAAAGGTGACAGGCTGATGGATTTAAACAGGGACGCTTTGTCTTTGGCGGCGTAGTATTCGCGGATATACGCCTGATCCAAACCCAGCCCCAAAATCAGGATGGTCAGGCCGGAGATGGTTTGCAGTAAGACGATGCGGCCGATGTCTTCCGCAGGGTAGTACCATGAAATCAGCGGAAGCGAGAGGATGCCGAAAGCCGCGCTGCCTATCGGGCCTAAGGCATAGCCGAGTATTTTTTTTATATTCATAAATAGGTGGGGTTTGTTGCAGCCGAGATTTTCAGACGACCTGAAAACGCAGCCGCGTCATGCAAATAAGAGCTTTCTTAGGTCGTCTGAAAACAAACGGCCTAAGAAAGCCGACTGCCTGCCGAAACCCGTCGGCAGGCAGTCCGCCTCAATCGTCAAAGGTATTACGCTTTCACGACTTTCGGGTTTTTCGCAGGGAATTTGCCGCGCGTATCGACAATCAGTTTGGCGTGTTCGGCAATCATGTCGTAGTCAAACTTATCGTGGTCAGTGGTCAACACCACGCAGTCGTATTTCGCTACGGTTTCCTGCGTCAGCGGCTCGCTCTTCAGGTCGAAGTAGTGGTGGCCGGGGATGTACGGGAACTCAAGCACGTGCGGGTCGGAGTAGGAAATGTTTGCCCCCAATTTGTGCAGGCGGTCCATCACTTCCACAGACGGGCTTTCGCGCATGTCGTCCACATTTTTCTTGTAGGCGATACCCAAAACCAAGATTTTGCTGTCTTTGATGGAACGGTTGTGTTCGTTCAAAGCCAGTCCCACTTTGCCGATAACGTAGTCGGGCATGTGGGAGTTCACTTCGCCTGCCAACTCGATGAAGCGGGTGTTCACGCCGTATTCGCGCGCTTTCCAAGTCAGGTAGAACGGGTCGATGGGGATGCAGTGTCCGCCCAAGCCCGGACCGGGATAGTAGGCGACGAAGCCGAACGGTTTGGTTGCCGCGGCGGCGATGACTTCGTGAATATCGACATCCATTTTGTCGGCGACGATTTTCATCTCGTTCACCAAACCGATGTTCACGGCGCGGTGGATGTTTTCCAGAAGCTTGGTCAGCTCGGCGGCTTTGGTGGAGCTTACCGGTACGACTTTGTCGATGGCAGGCTGATACAGCGCGATACCGACTTCCAGACAAGCAGGGGTATGGCCGCCGATGACTTTCGGGATGGTGCGGGTTTCAAAATTCGGGTTACCCGGGTCTTCGCGTTCCGGAGAGTAAACCAAGAACACGTCTTTGCCGACTTTCAGACCGCCTTCTTCAACGCGCGGCAGCAATTCTTCTTCGGTCGTACCGGGGTAGGTGGTGGATTCCAAAGACAGCACTTGACCGGCGCGCAGGTAAGGTTTCACCGCGTCGGTGGTGTCGATAACGAAGCTCATGTCCGGCTCGCGGTATTTGTTCAACGGAGTCGGTACGCACAAAATCACGGCTTCCACTTCGCCGATGCGGGAGAAGTCGGTGGTGGCTTCAAACAGGCTGTTTGAAGCGGCGGCGATTTTCTCGGCAGGAATATGCTCGATGTAGGTCTCGCCTTTGTTGAGTTTGTCGACTTTGGTTTTGTCGATGTCGAAGCCCAAAACCTGATAACCGATGTCCACATAACGGAGCATCAGAGGCAGGCCGACGTAGCCCAAGCCGACGATACCGATTTTGGCGGTTTTATCTGCAAATTTCTGAATGGTGGTATTTTTCATGATAGGTCTCATGTGATGGAAAACAAACCGACGCGACCATGTCGGACTCGCGCCGTGCCTGCCTGTGGAGGCATTCAGGGAAAGAGGAGGAGTTGTTCGCAGGTTTAGAGTAAAAGGGGAAAAAAAGTTTTACGCCTTATATAAAAACGGCGCGAACAAAAAATGCAGTATTATAATATATGCATATATTATAAAACAATGATGACGGAAAGAAAGAAATCTTGTTGTTTTTAATGTATATTATTTCGTTAGTTACAAAAATTTGCATTGTAAATACAAATGATTTGCCGATTGTAAATTCCAAAATATTTTCGTAAATTAACCAAGGTTAAGATTTTTGTAAAACCGGACGTAAAATTATAAAGGTCGTCTGAAAACCTTAAAAATTGGGTTTTCTGACGACCTTTGCACATTTGGCCGTATCGCTTCAAGGCATTTTAAAACATAGAATGCCCGCCCACTGTTTTTTCCGGTACGGATTGAATCACGTCCCAATGTTCGACGATTTTACCGTTGCGGTCGAAGCGGAAAATATCGACGACCGCTTCGCCCCGGTCTTGGGCGGAGGTTTGGCTGAAGACGTGCATGAACACCAAATCGCCTTCCGCCGCGATACGTTTCACTTCGGCGCGCGAGCCGGGATTTTCTTTCAAAAACGGGGCGAAGGCGTCAATAAAGGCTTGTCCGCCGTCGGCAACGGTCGGATTGTGCTGGATGTAGGTTTTGCCGACATATTTGCTGACGGCTTCTTGCAGTTTGTGTTGGTTGAATGCGAGGTCGTAGAAGGCAAGGGCGTTGGCTTTGTTGCGTGCCTCTTGGGTTTGCGCGGCTTTGGTATGTACGGGTTTGGCTTGGGAAGCGGCGTATGCGGCGGTCGATGAGAGAGCTGCTGCGGTCAGTAAGACGGCGATGATTTTTTTTATTTTCGATTTCCTTTTGGTTTGGGGGAGGGAAAGGTCGTCTGAAAACTTGATTTTTAAGGTTTTCAGACGACCTTTGCTCTAGACAGCGGTTAAGCGGCGGCAACGGTAAAGCGTTCAAACAATTGCGTTTTGTTTTCCGCGTCGTCGGCGATGGCGACCGCCAGATCCGCTACGCTGATGCCTGCCGGAATTTCACCGTCCATCAGCAAATCGTCTTTGCCCAAGCGGTATTTGCCGGTTTTGTCTTCGCCGAACCCGCCGTCCGCGCCCAGTCGTGCCGGAGGGGAAACGAAAGACCAGTTCACATCGCGGCGCGGCAGGAGTGCGGTCAAGAGATGGCGTGCGGCATTGGCGCCGTCGTAAATGGCTTTGGGGAAGTCGGGCGTATCGACAACTTGCAAATCAGGCGCGACATACAGGCTGCCCGCGCCGCCGACGATTAAGAGATACGGCACTTGCGCCGCTTTTGCCGCTTCGACGATGCTGTTTGCGCCGCGTGTAAAATCCGCGCCGATATTGGGATTGGTCCAGCCGGGATTGAACGCGCTGACCACAGCGTCAAAGCCTGCCAGCTTGTCGGCGAAATCTGCCGCGTTCACGTCTGCGGAGACGGCGGCAACATTTTGCGCTTGGAACACTTTATCCGTATTGCGCGCGAAAGCGGTAATTTCATGACCGCGACCTGCTAATTCTTGAACGACTGCGTTGCCGACATAACCTGTTGCGCCGATGACTGCGATTTTCATGTTTGACTCCTTGTTGGGATGTGATTGATTAGATGAACGCATTGTAAGGTCGTCTGAAACGCTTGATAATCCCTGATTTGCTGTTGTTATTGTTAAGTTGAACTAAGTAATAGAAATAGAATGCAAGACATCAAACCCCTGCTCGTTTTCGCCGCCGTCCTCGAACACGGCAGCATGAACGCCGCCGCCGCTGCGCTGGGCATGACCCCGTCTGCCGTCAGCCAGCACATCAACCGCCTCGAAACCCTGCACGGCATCAAGCTGTTAAACCGCAGTACGCGCAGCCTTGTGCCGACCGATGCCGGCAGAGCCTTGGGCGAATACTGCTGCCGCCTCGCCGCCACCCTTGCCGATACGCGTACCATTATCGACAACCTCAAAACCGAACCCGTCGGCGAACTGCGTATTTCCCTGACTTCCACCGTCATCGAGTCCCGCGCTTTTCAGACGGCGTTTGCACGATTGCAAACCGAGTTTCCCAAAATCCGCCCCGTCCTCAATTTCAGCGATACTTTGGACGACCTGCAACACAGCCAAACCGACATCGCCATACGCGGCGGCGACCGCGCCCTAGACGATCCCAATCTGGTCGCGCGTCATCTCGTTACCTGGCAGTACACCATTTGCGCTGCGCCCGATTATCTAGACCGCCATCCGCCCATTACCCATCCCTCGCAGCTTCATGCCCACCGCTGGCTGCACTTCCTGCCCGTCCGCACAACCTTGCAACACGGCGGCGAAAGCTATTTCCTCGACATCGCAGACAGCATTGCCTGCACGCATCTTGCCGCCGTGTGCAGCCTGACCGAAAGCGGTTTCGGTTTGTCTTTGCAAGTGGGCGGCGAAGTTCGGGAAAAAATCGCCCAAGGTCGTCTGAAAACCGTTTTGCCTGAATGGACGCTGCCGCCGGTCAGCCTCTATTTGGTGACGCCTTATCGTGTCCAGTCTGCCAAAACCGAAGCCGCCGTCCGTATCTTTACGGAAAGTTTCGCCAAGGAAGCAGACGCATGAGTGCGGAAAATTGGAGCGTTTACCTGATTTTGTGCGAAAACGGCGCACTCTACTGCGGCATCAGCAACCGCCCGCAAGAACGGTTTGCCGCCCACCTCGCCGGCAAAGGCGCGAAATACACGCGGCTGAACAAACCGACGGCGATGCGTGTCGTTTCAGACAACCTCTCCAAAAGCGAGGCGCTGAAACAGGAAATCGCCATCAAAAAACTGACGGCAAGGAAGAAGAGGGAGTTGTGGGACGAGGCGGCGGAAAATTGTCTCTCTGATCGGTAGTGTGAATGCTACTCGCACGTATATGGAAAAGGTCGTCTGAAAAACGGATTTCAGACGACCTTGATTTTCCGTAATCCGTCGAATTTAACATTCTTAAAAGATAAGTTGAAATTCTCTAACCGGCAGCATAGTATAATGTCCGCTTACCGAAAACCTTCAGGCCGCCATGAAACCGATACCCCATATCCTTGCGGCTGCGCTCTGCCTCAGCAGCTCAGCCGTATCCGCAAATCCCGTTACCTATATCTGCAAAACCGCAAACGGCATTGTCTTTACCAACCAGAAAACCGGTGCCGAATGTACCGTGTCCCATGTTGACGGCAGCGCGACCGTCAGCAGCGAAGAAGCCGACAGCGCCGTTCCCGAAACGGTCAGCCTGAAAGAAGCCATCGGTCAGGCAGCCCCCGAAATCGACGACATTAAAATCCTTCCGCGTCCGGCAGTAAGCAGCGTAACCAACACCGCAGAAGCCGCCAATCCCCGCCTGGATGTGAGACTGCGCAACCAGCCGGATACCAAAGCCGCCAAAGCGCGTGCCGCAGAGATGAACCGCAAAGCGAAAATCCTTCCTGCGCCCGTTGTATCCGCACCTGCGAAGCCCCAAATGTCGCGTAAGCAAATCCTTCAAAAAGAAGTCCGCAACGAACAGGCCGCACTCGCGCGCGCCCAATCCCAACTTGCCGCCGCCCGCCGTCAGGGGGATCAGGCAAAAATCAACCGCCTGACCCGTGATGTCAGCGACAGGCAGGCAAGCATCCGCGCCATGCAGAGCGAAATGGGGCGTTGATTCTTTTTTATTTTATAGCTGTATTGCAATCCACCTTCAAAAGGTCGTCTGAAAAGTAGCGAAACCCGCTATGGATATTTCAGACGGCCTTTTTGCGTTGTTTTCCCGTTTCTGCCATCAAGAGTTTGAAAGACCGGAGTGTAGCGCGGGCTATGCCCGCGAGTGCAGTTGATGGAATTTATGGTGGAAGGGAAGTTGTATTGTCGCGGGCAAAGTCCGCGTTACGGTTTATAGCAGTTTGTTTTAAGAAGGTCGTCTGAAAAAGCATCGGGTTTGCGATGCACGCATTTTCAGACGACCTTTTTGCGTTGTGTTCCCATGTTTGCTGTCAAGAGTTTTAAAGATTGGAATGTAACGTGAGGCTTGCACACAAATGCAGTTGTCGTGAGTCATGGCGGCAGCAAAGTGATGTTCTCCCAAGTTTGGCGCACGTTCATGTCATCAATTCAGTTTCTTGCGATAGAAGGTGATAAGCACAGGGTGAAGGATTAATTCTACAAATCAATACCGTTGCAACGGCATCTTGGATTTATCATCATATTCATTCAAGTATAAATATTTTATAAAACGACATAGCAATAAATTCAATATGAGAGTTTGGCATAAAAATTGCAGTATGACATGTATAGTTCCAATTTGATATGTAAATATACGTCAAAAAATAAAAAAATTTTAGAGATTATCGGGGCTTATTTTATATAAGCGGTAATTTAATGAAGCTTATATACTATTTTTACCGATATAGAAATGTTCTAAAAAATGTATTTAAGTGACAATTAACGTCAGGAAAGTTGATTTTTAATAATATATAAACAAAATAAATGAATGCCTGTCTCATAAAATCCGCGTGTGCCTGAAGAAAAAGATCCGGCGGCGGGGCAGTGCGGGGAGTACGTCTTGTTTTGATTATATATGCCTGAATTCAATCCGATATTTTTAATAAATCCAACCCAGAGAGATTGTTATGAATAAGATTTTCAAAGTTGTATGGAACCGTACCATCGGCTCTTTCGTCGTTACCTCCGAATTGGCGAAGGGACGTGTCAAATCAAGCAGCGAATGTGCTGAAGGGGATGTGCGCGCCTTAGAGGAAGGTCGTCTGAAAACCTTATTCAGGCTGACGGCGTTGAGCGCGGCATTATTGGGATTTTCCGAAGGAGCTTGGGCAGTGGTTGCGCCTACCGCTGCGGTTGCAAATGGTGGAGGTGGTGAAACTGCTGTCAATGGCGCTCATGCTAATGGTACAGGCGCTGTTGCAGTTGGTGCCTATGCGCGTGCAGGAACAAGGGCTGCGCCGCCTAATGGTTTAAACACGGGTGCTATTGCAATTGGTGGTAGTGATCCAACTACAGCTACATATGCTGATGGTAATAATGCGATTGCAATTGGTACAGGTTCAAATTCAAACGCAGCTAAGGCAACCGCTGTTGGTGCGGATACTGTTGCATCAGATCAATGGACTACTGCTTTGGGTGGTCGTGCCGAGGCGAAGGCAAGGGGTGCAACAGCCATTGGTAGTTGGACACAGGCCACAGGCCAATTCGCGGTTGCTATTGGCGGTAGTGACCGCTTTGGGCGAGATAAAAATACAGAATTGAATGACGGCAGTGGCGCGACTTTGGCTTCAGGGACTCGCAGTACCGCCATTGGTCGACGTGCGATGGCTACGAGGGATGATACGCTTGCTTTCGGTACGAATGCGAAGGCTACGGGCATAGATGCGGTTGCTTTTGGAACGAACGCAAATGCATCAATTCTTAAATCGATTGCTATCGGTAAAAATACACAGGCAACGGGAGAGGCTTCTATCGTTATTGGTAGTGATGATCCTCTTTATGGAGAAATTAAAGCAACCTCCAGACAAGGTATTGCCATCGGTACGGGAGCTAAGGCGACAGGGAGGAATCAAGCGGTTGCCATAGGTCCGGATGCCACTGCTTCGGGTCAGCAATCAACCTCCATTGGTAACAATACCCGTGCGGTAGGGGACTCGTCTATCGCCATCGGCGGTGATGACTGGGATATTGCAAAAGAAAGCGTCAATACACAGTACAAAAAATTGACTGGCTCTGATATGGCCGGGGGTTATAAAGGTACGGAAGCGGCTACGGCGGCAGTTGCGGTCGGTGTTAGGGCAGTTGCGAGCGGTTCATTGTCAACGGCTTTTGGTCCGGGAACGACAGCTAGCGGTTTGGGTGCATCAGCATTCGGTGTGGGCGCATCTGCTACTCAAGATAAATCCGTTGCCATCGGTGCGGGCTCGACCACAACCATTAATGCGGAAAAGATAACTACTGCAACTGTCAATGGTATTACCTATGGTGGTTTCGCGGGTACGAACAACTTGACGCATGGGTCACAGGTTTCTTTTGGTACGGCAGGCTACGAACGCCAGCTTAAAAATGTTGCCCCAGGTGCAATCACTGCAACTTCCACCGACGCGATTAACGGCAGCCAGCTTTACGCGCTTCATGCTGGTTCGGGCAATATCGCCAAAGCGGTTGCCGATGCATTGGGCGGCGGCGCGACTGTGAGTACTGATCCTACAAACCGTCAAGGTACGGTAACGTTACCGTCTTATAACGTGCTCAAAGGCAGTGCTACGCCGAATATGGCAGGTAATGGTACAGCTAACTTCAATGCAACTCCTGCTCGGAGCGTCGCTGATGCGCTGACCAATCTCAATACTTACGTCAACCAAGGCTTTACCGTCAAAGATAATGCAGGCGCGGCGAAGGGCATTGTTACGCCCGGCGAAAGCGTGCAATTTGCCGACGGCAATGCGACTACCGTTACCGTTGATACCGAAGCAGATGGTAATACTAAAGTCAAATACGACGTTAAGGTGGACGACAAAACCATCAAGGTTGTTGACGGTAAGCTGACCGGTACGTCGCAAACCCATTTTTACAGCGTCAAAAACGAAGATCAAACTAAAGCCAACTACAACAACGACGGCGCGACAGGCGAAAACGCGATTGCCGCTGGCCCTGAGGCCAAAGCGGCTGCAAGTAATGCGGTTGTAATTGGTAATAAGGCTACTGTTGAGGCGGCCGCAGGCTCTAATTCCACTATTAATGGCGAGACTACGGGTGAAGGCTCGGTCGCCGTTGGTGCTCTAAGTAAAGCAAGCGGCAAGAATGCAACCGCCATCGGTCAGAAAGCAAATGCCTATGGTCAAAACTCGTTTGCAGGTGGTCAGGATACTGAGTCATCAGGTAAATCCAGCGTGGCTGTGGGTGACGGCTCAAGAGCTACTGATGATTCTACTACTGCCGTTGGTCCATATGCCAAAGCTACAAAAGCAGGTGCGTCAGCGTTCGGTTTCAATGCCAATGCTCAAGCAATAGGCTCTGTGGCTGTGGGTCGACAAGCACAAGCTCTGAATTTGAATGCTGTTTCGGTAGGTAATGAAAGCAAAGCAAAAGGAGAAGATACTGTTGCTATCGGTACTAGTGCCGATGCTGTGCAAAATCGGGCAATGGCAATCGGTAAAGGGGCTGTTGCTAATGGTGCTGACACCATTGCATTCGGTGCCGCTACGAAGGCTGATCAAAGATTTGCTATCGCTATCGGCTCGGGCAATAATGCTTGGAAGGAAGATTCTGTTGCGTTAGGACGTGCTGCCAATGCAGACGGCGCGGCTTCGTTGGCGCTTGGTTTGAACAGCCATACACGTTTGGAAAACGCTATCGCTTTAGGTAATGGTGCAAACGCCGATTATAGTAATAGCATCGCCATTGGTACGTCCAGCCATGCGGCTGAATCTACGGCAATTGCTATCGGTAATAACGCACAGGCTTTGAAATATAGAGCCGTTGTTATCGGTGATCAGGCTCAATCCAATAACTCGCGCTCTGTCGTTATCGGCTATAACGCTTCTGCAACCAATCCTGCAATGTCCGCATCCGGACAAGATTACAATCAAACCGTTGCTATCGGTTCATATGCCAATGCATGGGGTGATCAATCCACTGCCATTGGTAACAATGTAAAAGCACAAGGCAATTCTTCTATTGCCATCGGTGCGGACGACTGGGAGAACGTTGCGGTGAAAACTGTAGCCGGTACGGGTAAAACGGTTAAAGAGGTTTATCAAGACTATACCGGCGATGTGATGATAACCGGTCAAAATGCTACTGAACAGACGACCTCAGGCGAAGCTGCGGTAGCGATTGGTACTAAATCAAAGGCAACAGGCGAATTGTCTACCGCCTTTGGTACGGGTACACGTGCCGAAGGCGTTGCCTCTGCTGCATTCGGTATGGGCGCGAAAGCTACTAAAGGTAACTCTGTGGCAATCGGTGCGGGCAGTACGACTGCAACCGATGCAACCAAAGTCAACGAAGCTACTGTCAACAATCTGAAATACTCAGGTTTTGCAGGCGGCAACAATATTAATCCGGGCGACCAAGTGTCTTTCGGTACGGCAGGCTACGAACGTCAACTGAAAAACGTTGCTCCGGGTGAAATCTCTAATACTTCTACCGATGCCATCAACGGCAGCCAGCTGTACGCGGTACAAAACGTTTTGGGCAATACTGCCAAAACTGTTAAAAATGTATTGGGTGGTGATGCTGCAGTCGGCGAAGATGGCAGCTTTACAATGAGCAACATCGGCGGTACAGGTCAAAATACCATCGATGCGGCTATCCGTGAGCTGAATACTAATGCGTACAAACCGTTCAAGCTGACAACAGCGAAAACTGCTAATACCAACGGTACGGTACAAGATGACTCGCTTCAAAACATTACCAGCGGTTCGACCATTACGCTGGAAGCGGGCAAAAATATCTCCCTGCGTCAAAACGGTGCAACCGTCAGCATCAATACCGTCGATAATCCGGAATTCGCGGGCAAAGTTACCGCTAAGGGTGGATTGGATATGAGCGGCAACAAGATTACCAATGTTGCCAAAGGTGATACTGCCGGCGACGCGGTCAATCTGGAGCAATTGCAAGAAGCAATGGCAAACCTGCGCGTCAGCACGCTGACGACTGTCAATAATGATGCGCCGTTCTCTTATATTGATAAAGATGGCAGATTGCTGAAGCGCGAGGTTACCAGAGACCCTGTTACAAGCCAAAAAATCGTATCGTTCAAACATTTGGATGACGATACAACATACACAGGCGATGTAACCATTGCCGCATTAAACCCGACCGATCCGCAAACCACTACTCCGACCACAGTCGGCAATGTGAAGGACGGTGCTAAAGCCAATGATGCGGTCAATGTTTCCCAATTGAACAAAATTGCTGAAGCCATCGGTACTAAAGTGAATCCCGACGGCACGATTACTGCGCCGACTTACAGCGTCATTTCAGGCGACCCTTCAAAAGCAAGCGTAGCTAATTACAACAATGTGGGTAGTGCGCTTACCGCTTTGAGCAATGCTGTACGTACGCCGTTATATTTCGAAGGTGATTCAGGTGAAAAAATCGACCGCTTGTTAGGCAGCACCGTAGCCGTTAAAGGCGGACAAAACAATGCGGATAAATTGTCTGAAAACAATATCGGCGTCGTTGCGGACAAAAACAGCGGCACATTGAACGTCAAACTGGCAAAAGAATTGACCGGCCTGACTTCCGCAGCCTTCAGCGATGGCGTTACTACTGGAGGTACGACCGTTAACGGCTCCGGCGTAACCATTGGCTCCGGCAGCAACCCAGTGAGACTGACTGCTGACGGACTCTCCAACGGCGGTAATAAAGTTACCAACATTGCCGACGGTGCAGTAGATACCGACGCAGCAAGCTACAAACAAGTTAAAGCCGCGAAAACCGAGGTTCAAAAAGGTACAAACGTCGTCAGTGTTACTAAAACCGATAGCCTGACTGACGGGCATGCGGTTTACACCGTCAATGCCAAAGGTGCGGCTGTCTCTGCGGAAGGCGCAGACAACGGTTTGAAACTGACGTCGTCTGAAAATACAACCACCAATGTCACTACCTACAATTTGGATTTGTCAGACAAAACCAAAGCCTCTTTGACAAAAGCCGACAGCGCATTGCAAAACATCGGCGTACAAGTTAACGGCGAAGATGCTAAAACGTTGAATCAAGCTGATTCCAAGCTGAACTTCGTTAATGGCACAGGTACGACCGCCGAAAACAAAGGGGGCGCCGTTGCGTTCAATGTCAATAAATCTACATTGACAGCAGGTACGGACGGTACGGTTAATGCTGGAAAGGCGGGCGATGCTTTCGCCACGGCTGCCGATGTTGCACAAGCCATCAATGAGGCTGTTGCCAACAGCGAAAAAACCAGCGTGGTCGAAAAGGGCGACAATACCCATGTTACTGCTGTGGAAGCAGGTAATAAAACGACCTACACCGTTCATGCTGACAATACAACCGTCAGCGTGAAAGATGGCGGTAAATTGAAGTTGGAGTCGTCTGAAAAAGCAAACGCCAACCAAACCAAAACTACCAACTACGAACTTGACCTTACAGACGCCGCAAAAGCCGAGATTCAAAAAGGCGTGGATGCAAAAGAGATTGTTGACACCAAAGGTATTACCTTCAGTGGCAACAGCGGCTCTCCTGTAACCAAAAAACTGGACGAAACGCTGGCAATTAAAGGCGACAACAAAAATGTGGTTACCGAAGCGGGTACAGACGGCATTAAAGTCAAGCTGAAAGACGACGTTACGTTGAACAGTGTAACTGCCGAGACTTTGAAGGCAGGCGACAGCGAATTGACCGCTGCCGGACTGACTACGCCTAAAGTTACCGCGGGCGACAGCGTACTGACGACCGATGGTCTGAAGATTGGTGATGACAGTTCTCCGAACCAAGTGTCACTGACTACTGCCGGTCTGAACAACGGCGGCAACAAGATTGCCAAAGTAGCCAAAGGTACGGATGCCACCGACGGAGTGAACGTAAGCCAGCTGAGCCCGATTGCCAAAGCGTTGAATACCAGCATTGATCCGGTAACCGGAGATGTTGCAGCACCTGCCTTTACCGTAACCAAAGCGGACGGTACGAAACATGAAGCCGTAGGCACCGTTCAAGACGCATTGAACAAAGTAGGCGAAGAAGTCGGCAAAGGTCTGAACATTGCAGCGGACAACGGCAATGCGGACAAAATCAACCTGGGCGAAACCGTAACCTACACGAGCAAAGATAAAAATATCGTAACGACTGTAGGCAGTAACGAAATAGACTTCAGCTTGGCTGACAAGATTACCGTTGGCAAAGCAGGTCAAAAACCGGTTGTGATTGACGGTACGACCGGTACAGTGAGCGGACTGACCAACACCACATTGGGCGGCACAGACTTTGCGACTTCGAACAAAGCCGCGACCGAAGCCCAGTTGGACGCAACCCAAGTGAACCTGAAAACCATCTTGGGCGGAGAAGCTGAGAACAACAACGGCAACGTAACCACTGCCAACATTGGCGACACAGGCAAAGGCAACATTCACGAGGCGATCAAGTCAGTGAAAGAGACTGCCGAGAAAGGTTGGAAGCTGAAAGTCAACGAAGAAACGTCGTCTGAA
This sequence comes from Neisseria sicca 4320, assembly GCF_000193735.1. Taxonomy (GTDB): domain Bacteria; phylum Pseudomonadota; class Gammaproteobacteria; order Burkholderiales; family Neisseriaceae; genus Neisseria; species Neisseria sicca_E. The sequence continues at coordinate 1,718 of NZ_AEPF01000056.1, read as the reverse complement.
AAAATCAGTCCTGATGATGAAGTAGCCATTAAAGAAGGTAAAAACATCAAAGTGACCCGCAACGGTAAGAACATCACCGTAACGACTGCGGAAGACGTTGAGTTCAATACTGTCAATGCTACTACTGCGATTGCAGAAACTGTCATCGCAGGCAACAGCGTATTGACTACCGACGGTCTGAAGATCGGTGCAGACAGTTCTCCGAACCAAGTGTCTCTGACCACTACCGGTCTGAACAACGGCGGTAACAAGATTACCAACGTAGCCAAAGGTGCGGCAGACACTGATGCGGTTAACGTCAGCCAGCTGAACCCGATTGCCAAAGCGTTGAATACCAGCATTAACCCGACTACCGGCGCGATTGAAGCTCCTGTCTTTACTGTAACCAAAGCAGACGGTACGAAACATGATGCCGTAGGTACCGTTCAAGACGCTTTGGATAAAGTGGGCGAAGAAGTCGGCAAAGGTCTGAACATTGTTGCGGACAACGGGTCGTCTGAAAAAGTGAACTTGGGTGATACTGTCAAGTACACAAGCAAAGACAAGAACATCGTTACTACAAGCGGTACAGGTAAAGCGATCGACTTTAGTCTGGCTGAGAAAGTTACCATCGGCAAAGACGCAGCGAACGGCGGCAAACCGGTAGTGATTGACGGTAAAGAAGGTATTGTCAGCGGACTGACCAACCAAGCGTTGGGTGGTGCGGGCTTCGCTACCAAAGGTCAAGCTGCAACTGAAGAACAGTTGAACGAAACTCAAGCCAACCTGGCGAAACTCCTTGGTGGTAACGCGGCCAACGACAAAGGCAACGTAGCCACTAACGACATCGGCGGTACAGGCAAAGACAACGTTCACGACGCGATTGCCGCAGTGAAAGAGACCGTAGGTAAAGGCTGGAACCTGAAAGCCAACGACGAAGCCGACAGCGACAGTGAAAACATCGCTTCAGGCGACACCGTGACCGTGAAACAAGGTAAGAACATCCGAGTGAAACGCAGCGGTAAAGAGCTGACGATTGAGACTTCAGACGACGTCGAATTCGGTACGGTTTCTGCTACTACCGTACTCGCCGACAGCTTCATCTCCGGCAACAGCGTACTGAGCGGAGAAGGTCTGAAGATCGGTGCGGACGGTTCGCCAAGCCAAGTGTCTTTGACCAATGCCGGTCTGAACAACGGCGGCAACAAGATTGCCAACGTAGCCAAAGGTACGGCAGCCACCGACGCCGTCAACGTTGCCCAGTTGAACGAACAACTCGCCGCAACCGAAAAAACCACTACCGTCGCAGCCGGTAAGAACGTGACCGTCAGCGAAAAAGTGGACGGCAACAACACCGAGTACACCGTCAACGCCGACAAGACCACCCTCAGCCAAGCGGCTAATGGTGCGGTTAAAGTCAGCGAAGGTGCGAAAGACGCCGACGGTGTCACCGATTACGCTTTGGATCTGACTGACGAAGCCAAAGCCGACATCGCCAAAGGCGTAGCGGCGAAAGACGCGGTGGACAACAAAGGTCTGACCTTTGCCGCCGACAACGGCACGACCGGTGCGAAGAAACTGGGTGACAGCCTGAGCGTCAAAGGCGACGGCAACATCCTGACCCGCGCCGACGAAAACGGCATCGGCTTCTCGCTGGCCGACAAGATTACCGTCGGCAAAGCAGGCAAAGGCAACAAACCGCTCGTGATCGACGGTACCGCCGGTTTGATTTCCGGTTT
>NZ_AEPF01000057.1 GCF_000193735.1 Neisseria sicca 4320 | reverse complement strand
GTGGGCGGAAAAATAAATTAGGGAAACGATGAACGCATTAGAATTTATAATCTCGTGTCTATTTGTGTATGCGATAATTCACATTCATAGAAAGCATGGAATGTCTTATTTCAAAATGCTGTTTAAAGAGTTTGGCATTTTTGTGATAGGTTTTTTTATAATTACATTTTTGCTTTTTATGGCAGGAATTTTGATATTTAAGTGAAAAAAGGTCGTCTGAAATACAGACGACCTTTGTTTTTAAGGAATTGAAATTTTGGGTGTCAAGGGGGAAGGTTTGTAAAGATTGGGCGCGCCTTTTGCCCAATCTTTATGAATACCCCCTTGATTCCCAAAAGTTCAAGAAACACGCTTGTGGTAGGTGGGCAGGAAGGGGTTTTATTTCCTGCCCGCCTGCCACGTGGCGAACGCCCCCGGAGGGTCGCCGAAGGCAAACTTAATGCTATACTGAAACTCGGCAAAGGATTAGCTACCCTATGCCGAAGCCGTCCAGCCTGACAACGACCAAGCCCAAAGGCTGTCAAAAAGATTAGGCGGACGGCTTTATTGTTTGTGAAATTGAGTAGTATCAAAGAACCTAGATTCTGAATAAGTAAGGGTAATCTATGCGAAACGCCGTAGGACTTGACATATCAAAGACCACATTTGACGCAACCGCCATCATTGGCGGTATCGAAAAGTCTGCCAAGTTTGATAACGACAGCCAAGGCTTTGAGCAGTTCAAAGGCTGGCTGACAGAATTAGGCTGTACTGACGCGCATATCTGCATGGAAGCGACAGGCAACTACTACGAAGGCATTGCCGACTACATAGGCAGCCTGTACAAAGTATCAGTCGTCAACCCGCTGAAAATCAGCAAATACGCCGAAAGCAGGTTTACCCGAACCAAAACAGACAAACAAGACGCCAAACTGATAGCCGAATACTGTCAGACAGCAAAAGCCCAAGACCTCGTGATCAGAAAACCAGTCATAAACGAAGGCTACAAACTAAAACGGCTCTCCGCTCTCTATGCCCAACTGACCGCAGACAGCACCGCCCAAAAAAACAGACTCGAAGCCGCAAAAGACACCTTTGTCGTCAAAATCTGCCAAAGCAACATCAAGCATTTGCAGCGGCAAATAAAGGCAGTCAAAAAAGAACTAGAAAAACTCACGAAGCAACCCGCATTGAAAGACCAAACCGACAGACTGGCAACCATCCCCGCAATAGGCAGGCTGACAGCCGTCATGCTGTTGAATTACCTTTCAGGCGCGGATTTCCCAACATCAAACAAGTTTGCAGCATTCGCCGGGTTAACACCCCAAATCAAAGATTCAGGCACATCAGTAAGGGGCAAACCAAGCCTGACAAGATACGGCAACCGAAGACTACGCGCCATGCTCTTCATGCCCGCCATGGTCGCCTATCGGATAAAGGCATTCCCCGACTTCATCGCCCGCCTTGAAGCCAAGAACAAACCCAAAAAGGTCATTATTGCCGCCATTATGCGAAAACTTGCCGTCATCGCCTACCACGTCCACAAAAAAGGCGAAGACTACGACCCGACCCGCTACAAAGCGGCGTGACCGCACCCAAAAAAAATCACGGCATTTCAAAAAATGAAACGCCGTGACATCGTTGTGTGCAAATATCACTCAATTTAAATATTATGCAAATCAACGATTTGTAAATTAAATGTAAAGATGATATTGTCAACTAAAGTAGTATCTTTTTGTTTTTGAAGTTGACGATAAGACGTGTTTGGGTGGAAAACGCTTCTAGCCGACACAATCCGGCTTTGATGCTGCCGGTCGGATGGCAGGTAGGAAAAGTTCAAAGCGCCGTAAGAAAGCGGATACCAAAAGGTCGTCTGAAAACATTTCAGACGACCTCGTTCGTTTACGCTTCGGGCTTTTTCGCCAACATAGTCACAAACTTAAACTGTATCGGATTGCCCGCCGCGTCTTTCGCGTGCATGGCGCCGAGTTCTTCTTTGTATTCGGCAATCTCCCAGCCGCGGTAGTATTCGCGCAACTCGCCTTCTTTAAATTTAAACGGGAAAGGCATAGGGCAGGGGAAGTCTTCGGTGTCCATCGCCGAAACAATCAGGTTGTAGCCGCCGGGGTTGGTGTGCGCCTGCATATCGGCAATCACTTGCGGCACAAAGCGCGGTTGCAGGAACATAAACACAACCGTCGCCACGATATAATCGAAATGGTCTTGAAGGTTGGCGGCATTCAAATCATATTCCAACGCCCGCACGTCCAAGCCTTCGATACGCGCCAACTCGTTGACGTTTTGCACCGCCTGCGGATTGTTGTCCACGGCGGTGACGTCGAATCCCTTCAAGCCTAAAAACAGCGCATTGCGCCCCTGACCGCAGCCCATATCCAAAGCCTTGCCCGCAGGAACGATATTTTCAGCCGCCACTACCGCCGAATGGGTCGCACTCATGCCGTATTTCTTATTGAAATAATCTTTTGCCGCGCAATAAAGCGAGAGCTTGATTTCCGTGTCGTCCGTCAAAGGCTCGATCGTAAACTGTTGCTGCGGCGCAATCATCTGATCGCCGTCTTCGGCAGTCAGCTCGGTGTTTGTTGCATGGTCTGCTTCCGAATATTTCAGACGACCTTGCAATACGTTCAGGCAAGCCCATTCCCCTTCGTCAAACGCATGACCCGCCCGCAGCGCGTCGGGAATCTCGTCTGCCTGCCAAACCGGCAGTTCCTGATAGCAAAAAAGTTCCATTTGTCCGTCCATCGTCAGTTCCTTTTAATCTGTTTTCGATAAGGTGCATATTATATGCCTGTTTGTGGCAAAGCCGCTTGGCGGATTCAAACCTTGTGATAAGATGAGTGCCTTTATTGTGCAAATTACAAAACAAACCGATATATGGACGATACCGTTTACCTTTATACAGACGGAGCCTGCAAAGGCAATCCGGGAGCTGGGGGCTGGGGCGTATTGATGCGCTACCGAAATCATGAAAAAGAATTGTGCGGCGGTGAGGCTGAAACCACGAACAACCGAATGGAGCTGACCGCCGTCATAGAAGGGTTGAAGGCGCTCAAACGCCCGTGCCGCGTCGTGATTTGTACCGACTCGCAATACGTCAAAAACGGTATGGAAGGTTGGATACACGGCTGGAAGAAAAACGGCTGGAAAACCGCCGCCAAAAAACCGGTGAAAAACGACGATTTGTGGAAAGAACTCGATGCCTTGTCGCATAAACACGAATTACGGTGGACATGGGTGAAAGGCCACGCGGGGCATTCCGAAAACGAAAAAGCAGACGCTTTGGCGAACCGGGGAGCGGCACGGTTCCTTCAACCTTCGTCCTAAAAGGTCGTCTGAAAACGCCTGAAAAATATTCAATCAACCGCAAACAGGATTACCCCAATGGCAATGACTTGGTCCCAACTGCTTTCCCCGCAACGTTTCCGCGCGAAAAACGGCGAAATTATCCCTACGGTTACGCCGTCCACACAAGAGGGTATCGATGCCCTGCGTACCGATTTCCACATTGATTACGATAGAGTCGTGTTTTCCGGCGCATTCAGGCGGTTGGGCAGGAAAACCCAAGTCCACCCGCTTGCCGAACATGACCTGACTCACAACCGGCTGACGCACAGTGTCGAAGTCGCCAGCGTCGGACGCAGTTTGGGTAACCGCGTCGGCGTCATGTTGCAAGCCGGCGGATTCCTGCCTGAAAACAATACTCCGGGCGATATTGGCGCTGTCGTCCAAGTCGCCTGTTTGGCGCATGATTTGGGTAACCCTCCGTTCGGGCACACGGGTGAGGACGCATTGCGCCATTGGTTTAGAAAGGAACAAAACCTCCGCTTTCTGACATCGTTGAGCGAAGCCGAATTGAGCGACGTGCAAACTTACGAAGGCAATGCCCACAGCCTGCGCATTGTTGCCAATTTGGAAATGTATCCCGATGCGGGCGGGATGCGTTTGAGTGCGGCATCAATCGGCGCATTGATAAAATATCCGTGGACAAGCCAAGGTCCGCGCGGGCGTTCCAAATTCAATATTTATCAAACCGAGCTGCCGTTTATCCGCCGAGTTGCAGCAGAGTTGGGATTGCTCGAAGCAGGCTGCGACCAATGGGTACGCCATCCGCTGTCATACCTGATGGAGGCTTCAGACGACATCTGTTACGCATTGCTGGATTTGGAAGATGCAGTGGAGCTTGAGTTGCTGACCGATACCGAAGTCGAAAGCGTCTTGTCTGAGCTGACCTTCGAAGAAAGCACATGGCATGCCCAATCCAGCCGCCAACGTTGCGCCATGCTGCGCGGCATTGCCATAGGCAAAGCCATCGAAGATGCCGCGCAAACCTTCATGAAACACCAATCCGATTTATTAAGCGGCGAATTCAAAGGAAAAGACTTGATTTCCTTGTGCAGCCCGCAGGTCCAAAACACTTTGGAAAAAGCCAAAGAACTCGCACGCACGCGCATCTTTCGCCACCGTACCAAACTGATGACTGAAATTGCCACTTTCCCGTGCTTAGGGTCGATACTCGATTTGTTTGTCCCTGCTGCCCATGCCTTGCTGGTTGAGCGGAAATTAGATGTCCGCCAATCTTTAATCTTGGATCTTCTGAAAAACCATAATCCCATACTTGAAACGGACAGCCTATATCAGGCATATATGAAAATTTTAGATTTTGTCGGCGGTATGACAGACAATGCCGCCGCCAAAATGGCTCAGGATTTGTCTGGAACCGGGATTTTAAGGTAATTTAATTTCTTTAATTTTCAAAATGTTAATGTTTTATCTGGGAAAATTGAATTTAAAGGCTGGACAATAGGGAAGGGTTTCTATAATATTCGGTCTTCTTGATTCACAGCGCAGAAGCGAAGTGATGAAAATGCACCCGTAGCTCAGTTGGATAGAGTATCTGGCTACGAACCAGAGGGTCGGGCGTTCGAATCGCTCCGGGTGCGCCAAAAAAATTTATTTATCCGCGCCCATCGTCTAGCGGTTAGGACATCGCCCTTTCACGGCGGTAACCGGGGTTCGATTCCCCGTGGGCGTGCCAAATTCTTAATAAACCCTTACTAAAAAGTAAGGGTTTATTTTTTATCTTTTAATGCTTTGCCCGCGATTTTAGCTTTATTGATGCGCGTTACCAAAGTTTCATCTGTCCTCTTTGTCAGGCATCGTTGCTAAATATGACGTGAATTCAAATCAGGAATAGCGGTAAGGAGATTTTCTATTGAAGTTGCCATGTATTATGGGTATCAACATTTCTTCACCCATCTGATTGACTTTGCCATGCCAAATTCCGGGCAGTAATACTTTAATGATGTACCAAACTCCTACCTTAAACTTTCCTGTCAAAATGCAAAGGTTGTCTGAAAAACCCCGGATACGGGCTTTTCCAGACGACCTTCCCCTTATTCTTCTTTGTTTGCTGTATCAAGGCAGGGCGATGAATTTAATCAGCACTTCTTTGAAAATAAAGCCGAACACGCCCAAGCCCAAGACCAGGAACAAAATCGCGATGCCGAATTTGCCCGCCTTGGATTCTTTGCCCAAGTTCCAGACGATAAAGCCCAAGAAAATAACCAGCCCGGTCAGGCAGATTTTCATTGCCCAGTCGGAAAATTCTGCTTCACTCATAATCAATTTCCTTATTTGATGTGGTGTGTATTTTAATGTTTTCAGACGACCTTTGGAACGCTAAGAGGTCGTCTGAAATGTAATGGTTCAGCAAATGCCGTCCGTCGGGCGTTTGGCTTAACGCGCCAATGCCTGTTTCAAATCGTCAATCAAATCATCGACGTATTCCAAACCGACGGACAGGCGCACCAGTCCGGGGCGGATATTGGCGGCGAGTTTTTCTTCGGGCTGCATCCTGCCGTGTGTGGTTGTCCACGGGTGGGTAATGGTCGAGCGCACGTCGCCGAGGTTGGCGGTACGGGAGAAGAGTTCGACGCTGTCGACGATTTTCCACGCGGCGTCAGTGTCGGCGACTTCAAAGCCGATGACGATGCCGCCGCCGTTTTGCTGCTTGCGGATAAGCTCCGCCTGCGGATGGTCGGGCAATCCGGTGTAGTAAACGGCTTGAACCTGCGGCTGCGCTTGCAGCCATTGGGCGATTTTCAGGGCGTTGTCGAACTGTTTTTCCATACGCAGCGACAGGGTTTCCACGCCGCTCAACAACTGCCATGCGTTAAACGGCGACATCGCCAGCCCGCAAGAGTTGCAGTAAACGGCGACCTGCGTCATCAATTCTTCCGAACCCGCCAACACGCCGCCCATCACGCGCCCGTGTCCGTCGATGGCTTTGGTTGCGGAGGAAACGGAAATATCCGCGCCGTGTTTCAAAGGCTGCGAGCCGACGGGTGACAGCAGGCTGTTGTCCACCACCAAAAGCGCGCCGATGCTGTGCGCCAATTCTGCCAAGGCTTCCAAGTCGGCCACTTCGCCCAAGGGGTTGGACGGCGTTTCCAAAAACAGCAGCTTGGTGTTGGCTTTGACGGCGGCTTTCCATTCGTCCATATCGGTCGGCGACACATGGCTCACTTCGATGCCGAATTTGGTGACGATGTTATTGATAAAACCGACGGTCGTGCCGAACAGACTGCGGCTGGAAATCACATGGTCGCCCGCCTGCAGGAAGGTGAAAAACGCCGCCTGAATCGCGGACATGCCGGTCGAAGTGGCGACTGCGCGTTCTGCGCCTTCTAAGGCGGCGATGCGCTTTTCAAAAGCGGCGATGGTCGGGTTGGCGGTGCGGGTATAAGTGAACCCTTTGATTTTTTTGGAAAACAAATCGGCGGCGTGTTGGGCGTTGTCCCACATGAAGCTGCTGGTGAGGAACAATGCCTGATTGTGTTCGCGGTATTCGGTTTGCTCTTTGCCGCCGCGTATGGCGAGCGTCTGCGGGTGGAGTTTTTTACTCATTTGCCTTCCAGTTTTCAGCAAGGTTGTTGATTTTATGAAGAAAGGAAGCTATAGGGTCTGTCGACATTTAATAGTTTCCGTGTCTTTTTATCCCCAAAGCGGCATCTTCTGTGTTGTAAATCCTTACAAGGTGTCCAATCTTGTTGCGGTTGCCGCCTTGAATCTTCCGCTTTGTGAACGTAAATCCACTTGGAAAATTAAATGCCGACAGCCCCTAGGATTCGTAGGTTAACTTGTTAACATTTTGCGCTTATTTGCGCCGTCTTTCAAGTTTGGCGGCAAATGGCAAAAGGTCGTCTGAAGCTTTTCAGACGACCTTTTCTTACGAACCGATTTTATTCAGCTTGTTCTTTCAATACGGCTTCAATCAATTCCTGCGCGCCGTCGTCCGCCAGCTTTTTGGCGACCGCGCGTCCGAGCGCGTCGGCGTAGGCGGCGGGGGCTTGCGCGTGCGCCTGCAAAATTACTGAGCCGTCGGGGTGTCCGACCAGTCCGCGCAGGGTGAGCAGGCCGTCTTCTTCGGTGCAATACGCGGCAAGCGGGACTTGGCAGCTTCCGCCCAAAGCGCGGGCAAGGGCGCGTTCGGCGGTCACACAGGCGTGTGTTGTGTCGTGGTTTAAGGGTTTCAAGACGTCGAGAAGGTCGGTGCGGTGTGCGGCGATTTCGATGCCCAACGCGCCTTGTCCTGCGGCAGGCAGGCTGTCGGCTTCGGAGAGAATCAGGCGGATGCGTTCGTCCAGTTCCAAACGCTGCAATCCAGCGGTGGCGAGGATGATGGCATCGTATTCGCCGTTGTCGAGTTTGGACAGGCGGGTTTGTACGTTGCCGCGCAGGGGCTTGATGACTAAGTGCGGATAGCGGGCGCGCAACTGGGCTTCGCGGCGCAGGCTGGATGTGCCGACAATCGCGCCTTTGGGCATTTCTTCCAAACGCGCGTATTGGTTGGATACGAATGCGTCAAACGGATTGGCGCGCTCGCCGATGGCGGCAAGGGCGAAGCCTTCGGGCAAATCCATCGGCACGTCTTTAATCGAATGCACTGCCAAATCGGCGCGGCCGTCTTGCAAGGCTTGTTCCAACTCTTTGATAAACAGGCCTTTGCCGCCGATTTTCGACAGGGTTTTGTCCAAAATCTGGTCGCCGCGCGTGGTCATGCCCAAGATTTCGACTTCGCAGTCGGGATACAGGGTTTTCAGACGACCTTGGATATGTTTTGCCTGCCACATGGCAAGCAGGCTTTCACGGCTGGCGATAACAAGTTTTTTCGGGTTCATTTGCAGTTTCTGATTTTCTAATTCATGAGGCGGGAAGTTTGACAGTCTAACACAAACTTTCTACGGTAACCGCCTGACTGTACTTGCCCAAGGGCCCGAATCCGTTGCCTTGGTTTTGTTCTTTGGTCAATACTTTCCCCTGAATGCAGACATTGTTCAGGGTAACGTTATATGAGCCGGAACTCAGGCGGTTCTTTTCTACTTGGTCCATCAGGTTTTCGCCGCCGTTGAGGAAATAGGTTTTACCATTGGCAGTAAATTCAGCCTGTTCGAGCGAATAATGGACTGTCCCAGTCATTTTGACCGTATCGCCGCTGTTTTTTTCTGCCGTCGCTTCCGTCGGTCGGGCAGCCGACGTTTCGATTTTGTTTTGCGGGGAGCAGGCGGTCAGGGCAATCAGTATGGGGAAAAGAAATTTGTTCATTTGCAATTACCGTGGTTGATAAAGGTATTCCGCTGCGAAGCTGTCGGGGAAGCCGTTGCACTATATCTGTTGCAACGAAATAAATTATAATGTGTACTGGCATGATAGTAGTGCATACTGCCGTAAAATAAAACTTATTCTCTAAAAACATTTTAAACCCAACAGCCTTACAGCATGAAGCGCGCCAAAAAATATCCTTTCTTATCGTTGCAGCAGCAACGTTTCTGCCTGAATTTTGAAAACGCCTCAACCGCCGCCGACCTTCCGAGCGAACGCGATTTCTACCGCTGGGCATGGGCGGCGTTGAAAAGCGAATACCGCCGCGCCGACATCAGCCTGATTCTTCTGGACGAAGAAGAAGCCCGCGCCTACAACCGCGATTACCGCGGCAAAGACTACGCCACCAATGTGTTGAGTTTTGCCTTGAACGAAGGCGAAATTCTGCCCGATCAAGTTTTAGACGACCTCTGCGGCGATTTGATCATCTGCCCGCAAGTCGTCTTAAAAGAAGCAGCCGAGCAGGGCAAAACCGCCGAGCAGCACTTTGCCCACCTGACCATGCACGGCACATTGCACCTGATGGGCTACGATCACATCGAAGAGACCGAGGCCGAAGAAATGGAGGCACTCGAAATCCGCCTGATGCAGGCGGCAGGTTATCCCAACCCCTACCAAGAGGACGAATACTGAAATGGACGACACCCGGTCGAAACCGACATTTTTCGAACGTTTGATTTCCCGAATTGCCGGCGAGCCTGATTCCGCCGAAGACGTACTCAGCCTGCTGCGGCAGGCGCACGAGCAGGAAGTGTTTGACGCGGATACACTTTTGCGGCTGGAAAAAGTCCTCGACTTTTCCGACTTGGAAGTGCGCGATGCCATGATTACCCGCAGCCATATGAACGTTTTGAAAGAAAACGACAGCATCGAGCGCATCACCGCCTACGTCATCGAAACCGCCCATTCCCGCTTCCCCGTCATCGGCGAAGACAAAGACGAAGTCCTCGGCATCCTGCACGCCAAAGACCTGCTCAAATTCATGTTCAATCCCGAGCAGTTCAATCTCAAATCCATCCTTCGTCCTGCCGTTTTCGTACCCGAAGGCAAATCGCTGAATGCGCTTTTGAAAGAATTTCGCGAGCAGCGCAACCACATGGCAATCGTCATCGACGAATACGGCGGCACATCAGGTTTGGTAACCTTTGAAGACATCATCGAACAAATCGTTGGCGACATCGAAGACGAGTTTGACGAAGACGAAAGCGCGGACAATATCCACGCCGTTTCCACCGAGCGCTGGCGTATCAACGCCGTAACCGAAATCGAAGACATCAACGCCTTTTTCGGTACGGATTACAGCAGCGAAGAAGCCGACAGCATCGGCGGGCTGGTCATTCAGGAATTGGGACACTTGCCCGTGCGCGGCGAAAAAGTCGTGATCGGCGGCTTGCAGTTCACCGTCGCCCGCGCTGATAACCGCCGGTTGCATACGCTGATGGCGACTAAGGTCAAATAACGGGATTCGTCCGATAAACAAACCGATAATCAAAGACAAAGGTCGTCTGAAAACCTTATGTAGGGGTTTTCAGACGACCTTTGTCGTAGGGGAGGCAACCTTATTTCTGGTTTTTCTCGATAATTTCTTTGAGGTGCGGCATGGGGCTGTATCCGCTTTGGCTGCGACCGTTCGGGAAAACGAGGGTCGGCGTGCCGTTGAAGCCGAATTGTTCGCCTAGAGAAGTGGTTTCGGCAACGGGGTTGTCGCAATTGGTTTTGCCGCTCGGGAATTTGCCTTTGCGCATCCAGTCGGTCCAGGCTTGGGTTGGGTTGGGCTGACACCACAAAATTTCGGCTTTACGCGCGGCATCGGGGTGCAGGCTTGGAATCGGCATCATGAAGTTGTAAATCGTGATGTCGGTCATTTTTTCAAACTCGTGTTCCAAGCGTTTGCAGTACGGGCAGTCGGGGTCGGAGAAGACGGCGACTTTCAGCTTGCCGTTGCCGCGCACTTCTTTGATGGCTTTGTCGAAAGGCAGGGTGGCGAAGTCGATTTTGTTCAAATCGGCGGCGCGTTCGTCGGTCAGGCTTTTGCGCGTGTTGACGTCGATGAGGTCGCCGACGAACATATAGTCGCCTTTGGCATCGGTGTAAATGATTTGTTTGCCGCTGACAACGACTTCATAAATGCCTTGAATAGGGGTTTCGCTGACGCTGATGACTTTCAGCCCTTGGGATTCGTAAATTTTTTCGAGGCGGGCTTTTAAGGCGTCGCCGACTTTGCCTTGTACAGGCTTGGCGGCGGCTGAAGAGGGCGCTGCATTTGCCTGTGTAACGGGGGTTTGTCCGCATGCGGTCAGAGAGATCAGAGCGATAGGAGCTAAGATTTTGATTAATTTGGTTTTCATTTTTAAGTATAAGCGTGTGTCAAGAAAACTCCATTGTATCAAACCTCTGTCATGCCTGCATTGTATTGAGGCTCAATTTATCGTCTGAAAATAGCTTTCGGCTGTTAAAATACGCAAAAAAATGATTTGCTTGCCTGTATGATCTACCACCGTATCGCCGTAAACGTGCCGCTTTCAGACGGCCTTTTGACTTATTCCCATTCCGAGCCGCTGCCGCAGGGAATGCGGGTGCTTGTGCCTTTCCGCAACAAGACCGTGGTCGGGATTGTGTGGGAAACGGATATTGCGCCGGATATGGATGCGGCGCGGATTTTGAGTATTCAGACGACCTTTTCGGACGAGCCGCCGCTGCCCGAAAGCTGGCGTGATTTGCTCTCGTTTACGTCGCGTTATTACCACTATCCGACGGGGCAGGCGGTGTTTGCCGCGCTGCCGCAGGGTTTGAAGGAAACGCGCGCGGTGGAAATGCCGCAGCCGCCGTTGTTTTACGCGCTGAACGAAGCGGGCAGGGCGCAAACGCCGCCGCCGGCGCGGTTCAACAAAAAAGCGGCTCTGTGGGACGCGTTGCTGTCGGGCGGAATGACGATGGCGGCGTTGAAGCAGGTAAACGCGCAGGCGGCGAAATTAATCGAAGATTGGGCGGAACAGGGTTGGATTGAAACGACGGAAGCGGCGAAACCTGTATTGAGGTCGTCTGAATTTCAGCTCAACGCCAACCAGCAGAAGGCTTCCGATGAAATTCAGACGACCTTCGGCAGTTTTCAACCGTTTCTACTGTACGGCATCACCGGCAGCGGCAAGACTGAAGTTTATTTCGATGCGATGGCGAAAGTGTTGGCGCAGGGGCGGCAGGTGTTGTTTTTGTTGCCCGAAATCAACCTCACGCCGCAGCTTTTGAAGCGGGTGGAAAACCGTTTTGCCGACGTACCGACCGCCGTGTTGCACAGCCAGATGGCGGCAGGCAGGCGCACGCAGGATTATCTGCGCGCGATGTTGGGGCAGGCGAAGCTGGTCATCGGCACGCGGCTGGCGGTGTTCACGCCGATGGATGATGTCGGGCTGATTGTGGTCGATGAGGAACACGACGGCTCGTTCAAACAAGACAACGAATTGCGCTACCACGCCCGCGATTTGGCGGTGTGGCGGGCGAAGCAGAGCGGCTGCCCCGTCGTGTTGGGTAGCGCCACGCCCAGCTTGGAGAGCTGGCACAAGGCGCAAAGCGGCGCGTACCGCCTGCTGCAACTGACCGAGCGCGCCCATGCCGCCGCGCAACTGCCGCAAGTGGACATCCTCAATGTAGGCCGTCTGAAACTCGACAACGGCTTCTCGCCGCAAGCCTTGCAGCTTTTGAAACAGAACTTTGAAGCAGGCGGCATGTCGCTGGTGTACCTCAACCGGCGCGGCTTCGCACCCGCGCTGTTTTGCGGCGACTGCGGCCATACCTTCGGCTGCCCGAACTGTTCCGCCAAAATGGTGTTGCACCAACGTGCCCGCCAACTGCGCTGCCACCACTGCGACCACCGCGAACCCATCCCGTTCAAATGCCCTGACTGCGGCAACCAAGACCTGACCGCCGTCGGACACGGCACGCAGCGCGTCGAAGAAACCCTGCGTGCCTTCCTGCCCAAGGCCGCCGTCGTCCGCGTCGATAGGGACAGCACCGCGCACAAAAACGACTGGGCGGATTTGTACCGCCGCATCGCTGACAACGAAATCGACATTCTGGTCGGTACGCAGATGCTCGCCAAAGGCCATGATTTCGCGCGGCTCAACCTCGTTATCGTGTTGAACGCCGACGGCAGCCTGTACAGCGCGGACTTTCGCGCGCCGGAAAGGCTGTTTGCCGAGCTGATGCAGGTGTCCGGCAGGGCGGGGCGTGCCGACAAACCCGGCAAGGTGTTGATACAGACCCAACTGCCCGAACATCCCGTCTTCTCCGCCGTCAAAGCACAGGACTACGCCGTGTTTGCCGAAAACGAATTGAACGAGCGGCAAATGTTCGCCATGCCGCCCTTCGGTTTTCAGACCGCTGTCCGCGCCGACGCGCCGCGCGTTGCCGATGCGATGGAATTTCTCAACGCCGCCAAAGAAACCCTCGCCCCGCTTTTACCCGAAAGCGTCTCACAGTTCGGCGCCGCCCCCATGCTGATGGTGCGCCTAGCCGAACGCGAACGCGCGCAAATCTTCCTCGAATCGACATCCCGACAGGATTTGCACCGCGCCGTGAGTTTGTGGGTGCAGGTGTTGCAGCAAAACCGCGACGGCAAAATCAGATGGTCGGTGGATGTGGATGTGCAGGAAGCGTAAGCGGGATAGGGAAGGGGTCGTCTGAAAAAGCATTTGGCGTTTTCAGACGACCTTTTGCGATATAATCGGGCAAACGATAAAGACACACACAAATCCCACCCATATCCCCATGAACAAACAGATCCGCCAAGAAATTTTCGAGCGTTTCCGCGCTGCCAATCCCCATCCGACCACCGAGCTTCATTTCAATTCCCCCTTCGAGCTTTTGATTGCCGTTTTGCTGTCGGCACAGGCGACTGATGTGGGCGTGAACAAGGCGACGGCGAAGCTGTTTCCGATTGCCAATACGCCGCAGGCGATGCTGGATTTGGGGTTGGACGGCGTGATGGAATACACGAAAACCATTGGGCTTTACAAGACCAAGTCCAAACACATCATGCAGACTTGCCGCATCCTGCTGGAAAAATACAACGGCGAAGTGCCGGAAGACCGCGAGGCTTTGGAATCGTTGCCGGGCGTAGGGCGCAAGACGGCAAATGTTGTGTTGAACACGGCGTTCGGTCATCCCGTCATGGCGGTCGATACGCATATCTTCAGAGTATCCAACCGAACCAAAATCGCGCCGGGCAAGGATGTGCGCGAGGTGGAAGATAAGCTGATGCGCTTTGTGCCGAAAGAGTTTTTGATGGATGCGCACCATTGGCTGATTCTGCACGGACGCTACACCTGCAAAGCGCAGAAGCCGCAATGCGGGAAATGTATGATTAATGATTTATGCGAGTATGGTGCGAAGTTGATGTAAACGTTGATAAATTGTAAACAATCAACAAAACAACCTTCCCATTAGGTTAAAATTTCTGACGGCATTTTTTTATTTAAAATGAAATGCTTGAAAAAATACGGGCAAAAGGTAAAATTCGACCTTATCGGGTTGGAAAACGATAAAAGTTTCAGACGACCCCGGTTTTTAAGATGCAAGAACACAATCCGTTATTCGGAAAAGGAAACGCGGTGCGCGAAAAAATGAACAAATACAATTACTTTGCTTTGGTAACAGCTTCTGCGCTGGCTTTGGGCGGCTGCGACAAAATCAGCAGCTTCTTCGGCGGCGACAATAAAAGCGAAGAATTCGTACAGAGAATCGAACCCTCCAAAAATGACGGCAGCGTCGGTATGCTGCTGCCCGATTTCGCACAATTGGTGCAAAACGAAGGTCAGGCGGTGGTCAATATCCAAGCGTCCCCCGCCGGACGTGCCGCAGGCAGCGGGCAGTCTGAAGAGCAGGGCATGGACTTGAGCCAGTTTCCGGACAACGATCCGTTTTACGAGTTTTTCAAACGCCTGGTTCCGAATATGCCCGATATGCCGGAAGACGAATCTGCCGACGATGATTTGAATTTCGGCTCCGGCTTCATCATCAGCAAAGACGGCTATATCCTGACCAATGCCCACGTTGTTGCAGGAATGGGCAATATCAAAGTCCTGCTCAACGACAAACGCGAATACACCGCCAAGCTGATCGGTTCGGATACGCAATCCGATGTCGCGCTGTTGAAAATTGACGCGTCGGAAGAGTTGCCCGTCGTCAAAATCGGTAATCCGAAAGATTTGAAACCGGGCGAATGGGTTGCCGCTATCGGCGCGCCGTTCGGCTTTGACAACAGCGTTACTTCAGGCATCGTGTCCGCAAAAGGCCGCAGCCTGCCGAACGAAAGCTATACGCCTTTCATTCAAACCGACGTTGCCATCAATCCGGGTAACTCCGGCGGTCCGCTGTTTAACCTGAAAGGTCAGGTAGTCGGCATCAACTCCCAAATTTACAGCCGCAGCGGCGGATTTATGGGCATTTCCTTCGCGATTCCGATTGATGTGGCGATGAACGTTGCCGAGCAGTTGAAAACCAGCGGCAAGGTTCAGCGGGGTCAGCTGGGCGTGATTATTCAGGAAGTGTCTTACGATCTGGCAAAATCGTTCGGTTTGGACAAAGCCAGCGGCGCGTTGATTGCCAAAGTGATGCCGAACAGCCCCGCAATGCAGGCAGGATTGCAAGTGGGCGACATCGTCCGCAGCGTCAACGGCGAAGAAGTGCGCGTGTCTAGCGATTTGCCGGTCATGGTCGGCTCGATATTGCCAGGCAAGGAAGTTACGCTGGAAGTGTGGCGCAAAGGCGAGAAGATTAATGTGAAAGTCAAACTCGGCAGCATGGCGGAGCAGAACGAAACGTCTTCTCGCGCTACCGAGCAGCCGCAGCAGGCAAATCCGGCGGACGGCTTCACCGTCGATAATACGGGACTGACCCTGCGCGTCGATGAAGGTGCAGGCAAAAGCCGCCTGATTGTTTCCCGCGTCAGTGGCGTGGCGGAACGTGCCGGACTCAAGCGCGGCGATGAAATTCTTGCCGTCAGCCAAATCAGCGTCAACGACGAATCAAGCTTCCGCAGCGCGTTGGCAGGCGCGGGCAAAAACGTGCCGCTGCTGGTTCAGCGCGACGGCAATACACTTTTCCTTGCCTTGACCCTGCAATAAGACGCAACGCAAACGCCATTCAATGATAGAATACCCGCCATCCTTAGGTAGCGGGTATTTTGCAATTTTGACAACGGATTGATTTGTTTAGGTTTTGATTGTTTACTCTTTAGGATATTTGTCAACAATCATATCCAATACAAAGGTCGTCTGAAAACGTTCCGCTCCGATTGACTTCCTATTATAAAAAATATTATGCAACTGATTGATTATTCGAATTCGTTTTTAGCCGTCGTGCCGCCGTTTTTGGCGTTGGCACTTGCCGTCATTACCCGCCGCGTACTGTTGTCTTTGGGCATCGGTATTTTGGTCGGCGTTGCCTTTTTGGTCGGCGGCAGTCCGCTGGATGGGCTGACGCATCTGAAAGACATGGTGGTCGGACTGACCTGGGCAGACGGCGATTGGTCTTTGGGAAAACCTAAAATTCTGATTTTCTTATTGTTGCTCGGTATTTTTACCTCGCTGCTGACCTTCTCCGGCAGCAATCAGGCGTTTGCCAACTGGGCGAAGCAACACATCAAAGGGCGGCGCGGCGCAAAAATGCTGACTGCCTGCCTAGTATTCGTTACCTTTATCGACGACTATTTCCACAGTCTCGCCGTCGGCGCGATTGCCCGCCCCGTTACCGATAAATTCAAAGTCTCCCGCGCCAAACTGGCGTATATCCTTGATTCTACCGCCGCGCCGATGTGCGTACTGATGCCGGTTTCAAGCTGGGGTGCATCGATTATCGCCACGCTGGCAGGTCTGCTCGTTACTTACCACATCACCGGATACACGCCGATGGGTACGTTCGTCGCCATGAGCTTGATGAACTATTACGCCTTATTTGCCCTGTTGATGGTGTTCATCGTCGCATGGTTCTCCTTCGATATCGGCTCGATGGCGCGCTTTGAGAGAGCGGCGTTGCAGGAAGTTCACGACGAAACCACCGTTTCAGACGACCCTAAAGGCCGGGTTTACGCGCTGATTATTCCGGTTTTGGTGTTAATCGTCTCCACCGTTTCCGCCATGATTTACACAGGCGCGCAGGCAAGCGAAACCTTCACCATTTTGGGCGCGTTTGAAAATACCGATGTAAACACTTCGCTGGTGTTCGGCGGCACTTGCGGCGTACTGACCGTCATCCTCTGCACGCTTGGTACCATCAAAGCTGCCGATTATCCCAAAGCCATCATTCAAGGCATATCTTCGATGTTCGGCGCGATTACCATCCTGATTCTTGCCTGGCTCATCAGCACCGTCGTCAGCGAAATGCACACCGGCGACTACCTCTCCACGCTGGTTGCAGACAACATCCATCCTGGCTTCCTGCCCGTCATCCTCTTCCTGCTCGCCAGCGTGATGGCGTTCGCCACTGGTACAAGCTGGGGCACGTTCGGCATTATGCTGCCGATTGCCGCCGCGATGGCAGTCAAAGTCGATGCTTCGTTGGTTATCCCGTGTATGTCCGCCGTCATGGCTGGCGCGGTGTGCGGCGACCACTGTTCGCCCATCTCCGACACCACCATCCTGTCTTCCACCGGCGCGCATTGTAACCACATCGACCACGTTACATCGCAACTGCCTTACGCCCTGACCGTCGCAGGCGCGGCAGCGGCAGGCTACCTCGTGTTGGGTATGACACAATCGGCTTGGCTGGGCTTTTTTGCAACCGGTGTCGTCATGACCGCCCTCATCTTCATACTGAAAGACAAAAAAGCTAAAACTGTCTGAATACACATAAAAAGAACTCGCCAATTTCATTATCGAAATTGGCGAGTTTATCGGTTGATTTTATGATTTAATCCACAAAACCGATACCACCGTTGTGTCTCATTGCTTTATTCAATCTGTTCAGATTGGCTTGCCCTGCTATGGGGATACTTTTAATATATTTGCCATAAATAGGATCGAATACAAATTTTCCTAAAGCCCATCCTGCAGGAGCATTTCTTGCAAAAACGCCTCCCCATCCTCCGGATACTTTTTCCAAATCATGATTGTTCAAAGGTTTCATAATAGAAACTCCTAGTATGAATTGACAAAGTTGTTTTGTTTAATATAGAGATACTTACACGAATTCATACTGTCATCAAATTAAAATAAATGAGAATCATTTTTTTAATTTTGCAAAAAATGGCAAGATTTAATAAAGTAAGAAAATATACTTCAAAGTAAGTTGGATGCTGCTTAGGTAAAGGAAAATTATAATGAAAATATTCATTTTGATAATAATCGGTTTATATTATATTTTATTCACAAGAGTTATTTATAATTTTATGGGTTGGAATGTGAATAAGGATTTATTGTTTTTAGTTACTGTATTTATTGCTATGGGAATTTATAAATTATTTCTCAAGTCAAATAAATAGCAAAAGAAGAATTTGAATATTTAAGGTTTCAGAAATATGTCCCTCGTTTTCCTCCCGCGCGGTCCCGTCATGGCAGACGTCGCCGCCTACTGTCTGACCGAAGAAGAAAAACAACGCCTGCTCGATCCGTCCATCGGCGGTGTCATCCTGTTCCGCCGCAACTTCCAAAACGTCGAGCAGCTCAAAGCCCTGGTTCAAGAAATCAAAGCACTGCGCACGCCCGAACTCATCATCGCCGTCGATCACGAAGGCGGCAGGGTACAACGTTTCATCGAAGGCTTCACCCGCCTGCCCGCGATGAATACCTTAGGGCAGATTTGGGACGCCGAAGGCGAAGCCGCCGCCAAAGAAAAAGCCGAGCAGGTCGGCTGGGTATTGGCAACAGAGCTGACCGCCTGCGGCATAGACCTTTCCTTCACGCCCGTCCTCGACCTCGATTGGGGAACATGCCCCGTCATCGGCAACCGCAGCTTCCACCGCAACGCCGACACCGTAACCCAGCTCGCTCTTGCCCTGCAAAAAGGTCTGAACCGAGGCGGCATGAAATCCTGCGGCAAACACTTCCCCGGACACGGATTTGTCGAAGGAGACAGCCATTTGGTTCAACCCGAAGACACGCGCAGCCTTGCCGAAATCGAAGCTGCCGACATTATCCCTTTCCGCGCCTTAAGCGATGAAGGCATGGCGGCAGTCATGCCCGCCCACGTCGTTTACCCGCAAATTGACGGTAAACCCGCCGGTTTCTCCGAAAAATGGCTCAAACAAATCCTGCGCCAAGACATCGGATTTAAAGGCGTTATCTTTTCAGACGACCTCACCATGGAAGGCGCGGGCGCAGCGGGCGGCATCAAAGAACGCGCAAATGCCTCCTTTACGGCGGGCTGCGACATCGTCCTCGTCTGCAACCGTCCCGACCTGGTCGACGAACTGCGCGACGGCTTCCAAATCCCCGCCAATCCCGATTTGGCAAACCGCTGGCAATACATGGCGAACACATTGGGTAAGGAAGCCGCCCAAGCCGTGATGCAAACCCCTGATTTCCAAGCCGCCCAAGCCATGACCGCGCAACTTGCCACGCCTGAAGACACCGCAGGCGGCGTGAAAGTTGGCGAAGCGTTTTAAAGGCGTTTGATTTAGAAAGCATGAAAGAAGGTCGTCTGAAAAGCTGAATTTGGCTGTTTCAGACGACCTTTTTATTTCACAATGAGGGCTTGATTACCCTTCATCAGGCAGCTTGGTAATCTGTACCCGCTCGATGCGTTGCCCGTCTTTTTCAACGACTTGGAAACGCCAGCCGTGGAAGTCGACAAAGTCGCCGACATCTGGAATGCTTTGCAGCTCTTCCATAATCAGACCCGCGACGGTGTGGAAGTCGGCATCTTCTTCCTGCGGCGGGAGGTTCAGTTGCGGGGCGAGGTCGACGTATTCAAACGAACCGTCCACGGTCAGACTTTCATCGGCATTTTCTTGAACGGCGGGTTCTTCTTGGCGTTCAAACTCTTCGGGGAATTCGCCCGCGATGGTTTCCAGCAAGTCTTTCATGGTGACCATGCCCAAAACCGCGCCGAATTCATCGACCACCAAAGCATAATCCGCGCTGCTTTGGCGGAACAGTTCAATCGCGCCCAATGCAGTCGTACTGTCCGGCAGGACTAGCGGCTGGCGCAGGACGGCTTGGATATTGAGCTCGCCGGTTTCGAGCAGTTGGGCGAGCAGGTCTTTTTTGTTGATGTAGCCCAACGGTTCATCCACACCAGCCTTACCGACAACAAGCAGGCGGCTGTATGGGGTATTTTGCAGTTGGGCGTGTTGCTCTTCGCGGCTTTGAGAGATGTCCAAACGCTCAATGTCGCGACGGGGAATCATCACGCCGAGGATGGGGCGTTCGGCAAGCGTGAGAACGCTGCGTATCATGGATTTTTCGTTTTCCTCAAAATGCCCGTCGTCCTCTGCTTCATCGCCCGCTTTGGCAAGCACGCTTTCGCGTATGCCCATCATGCCCAAGACGTTCTCAGCGGTGCGTTTGCGCCACGAGCTGCTGATGTAGTCGTTTTTGCGGCTGTTGCGCTGCGAAATTTGGTTGAACGCTTCAATCAGAATGGAGAAGCCGATAGCGGCGTAGAGGTAGCCTTTCGGGATGTGGAAATGGAAAGCTTCGGCAATGAGGCTGAAACCGATCATCAGCAGGAAACCCAAGCAGAGCATGACGACGGTAGGATGCCTGTCTACAAACTCGGTCAGCGGTTTGCTGGCGGAAATCATGACGGTCATGGCAACGGCAACCGCACCCATGGCGACGACGATGTGATCGACCATGGCAACGGCCGTGATAACCGAATCGATGGAAAATACCGCGTCAAGAATCAGGATTTGGGCAACCACGCTCCAAAACCGCGCGTGTTTCTTCTGGCTGTCGGCAACGGCAAACTGGTTATGCCCTTCGAGGCGTTCATGCAGCTCGGTGGTGGCTTTGTAGAGCAGGAAGATACCGCCCGCGAGCATAATCATGTCTTTGCCGGAAACGTCCAACCCGCGGATATGAAACAGCGGGCGCGTCAGGGTCATGATGTGTGCCATGAAGCCGAGCATGATGATGCGGATAACGACCGCAAGCCCCAGACCGGTAATACGCGCGCGGTCGCGCTGGGCGGGTTTGACTTTGTTCGCCAAAATAGCGACGAAAACGAGGTTGTCTATCCCCAAGACAACTTCGAGTACCAGAAGCGTGGCAAAGCCTATCCAAGTATGCGGCTCTGCCAACCAACTGAAATCCATGATTTTTGTATTCCTTTGTGTTCAAACGCGAAAAGGCAGCCTGAAACGCTCAAGCTGCCTGATTCATATCGATACGCACGAAAAACGGCGGGCGGTCATGCTGCTCTGCTCTGGGTCTTTCATGTGTGCGTACGTCTCAAGTAAAAGTAATGTAAATAGTTTAGCAGCTTGTAAGACGGATGGCAAAAGGTCGTCTGAAAGATAAGTCATATTTTCAGACGACCTTTTGTTCAAGCTAAACCCGATTCAGATTCAGCCTCTGTTTTTCAACCGTCCATGCAACTCCTGCACGCTGTACACTCCTAGGTGGTCGCGGCTTTTTGCGCCTTCGCTCATGGCTTCGCCGCCGGCGATGGTGGTGTATTGCGGCACGCGTTGGGTAAGGGAGGTGCGGCGGATGCTGTGGCTGTCGGAGATGGATTGCGCCGAGCTGCTGACGGTGTTGACCACCAGCGCGATTTCGCCGTTTTTAATCGCGTCCACGATGTGCGGGCGGCCTTCCTGCACTTTGTTCACCGCTTGTACGATGATGCCGTGCTCTTTCAGGTATTCGGCGGTGCCGCGTGTGGCGCAGACGCCGTAGCCGAGGGCTTGGAAGTTTTGCGCGGTTTTGACGATGAGCGGTTTGTCTTCGTCGCGCACGGCGAGGAAGATTTTGCCGGTCGGGTTCAGGCGTTCGCCTGCGCCGAGTTGGGCTTTGTAGTAGGCTTCGCCGAAGCTTGCGCCCACGCCCATCACTTCGCCGGTGGAGCGCATTTCCGGGCCGAGGATGGTGTCCACGCCGGGGAATTTGATGAAGGGGAACACGGCTTCTTTAACGGCATAGAAATCGGGGACGACTTCTTTTTCCACGCCTTGCTCTTGCAGGGAAATGCCTGCCATGCAGCGTGCGCCGACTTTGGCGAGCGGCACACCGGTGGCTTTGGAGACGAAGGGAACGGTACGGCTGGCGCGCGGGTTCACTTCCAACACGAACACCACGCCGTCCTGCACGGCAAACTGTACGTTCATCAGGCCGACCACGCCCAGTGCGTAGGCCATGGCTTTGGTTTGGCGGCGGATTTCGTCTTGGATTTCTTCGCTGAGCGAGTAGGGCGGCAGCGAGCAGCCGGAGTCGCCGGAGTGGATGCCTGCCTGCTCGACGTGCTGCATGATGCCGCCGATCACCACGTCTTTGCCGTCTGAAACGCAGTCCACATCGACTTCAATCGCGTTGTTCAGGAAGAAGTCGAGCAACACGGGGCTGTCTTCGGATACCTGCACGGCTTCGCGCATGTATTTTTGCAACTCTTCGGCGGAGTGGACGACCTGCATGGCGCGGCCGCCGAGGACGTAAGACGGGCGCACGACCAGCGGATAGCCGATTTCTTCGGCTTTGACGAGCGCTTCTTCTTCGTTGTGGGCGATGCGGTTGGGCGGCTGGCGCAGGCCTAAGTCGTTCAACACTTTTTGGAAGCGTTCGCGGTCTTCGGCGGCGTCGATGCTGTCGGCGGACGTGCCGATGATGTTCACGCCGTTTTCAACCAATGCGTTGGCGAGTTTGAGCGGGGTTTGGCCGCCGTAATGCACAATCACGCCCCACGGGTTTTCGGTGCGGACGATTTCCAACACGTCTTCCAGCGTTAGCGGCTCAAAATACAGGCGGTCGCTGGTGTCGAAGTCGGTGGACACGGTTTCGGGGTTGCAGTTGACCATGATGGTTTCAAAGCCCGATTCGCGCAGGGCGAGCGCGGCGTGAACGCAGCAGTAGTCAAACTCGATGCCCTGACCGATGCGGTTCGGTCCGCCGCCGAGAATCATCACTTTTTTACGGTCGGAAGGACGCGCTTCGCATTCCTCTTCGTAAGTGGAATAGAGGTAGGCGGTTTCGGTGGCGAACTCGGCGGCGCAGGTATCGACGCGTTTATACACGGGATGCAGCTTCAGCGCGTAGCGGTGTTCGCGCACTTCTTTTTCTTTTACGCCCAAAAGCTGCGCGATGCGTTTGTCGGAGAAGCCTTTGCGTTTCAGACGACGTAAGGCGGCGAAATCCAAATCTTGCAGGCAGCCTGCACTTACCTGCTGCTCTTCTTTCACCAAGTCTTCGATTTGCGCCAAGAACCAAGGGTCGATGGCGCAGATTTCGTGGATTTCTTCCAGCGTGAAGCCCGCGCGGAACGCGTCTGCCACAAACAGCATACGTTCGGGGCCGGGGTTTGCCAGTTCGCGGCGGATTTCTGCTTTGTCTTCACTGCGCGGATTGAAGCCGCACAAACCTGTTTCCAAGCCGCGCAGGGCTTTTTGGAAACTTTCCTGAATCGTGCGACCCATCGCCATCACTTCGCCCACCGATTTCATCTGCGTGGTCAGGCGGTCGTCTGCGGCGGGGAATTTTTCAAACGCAAAACGCGGGATTTTGGTTACCACATAGTCGATGGAAGGCTCGAACGACGCGGGTGTACGGCCGCCGGTGATGTCGTTGCGCAACTCATCCAGCGTAAAGCCGACCGCCAGCTTCGCCGCCACCTTCGCAATCGGGAAGCCCGTCGCTTTGGAAGCCAGCGCGGACGAACGGCTCACGCGCGGGTTCATCTCAATCACAATCATCTCGCCGTTTTCAGGGTTCACCGCAAACTGCACGTTCGAGCCGCCCGTGTCCACGCCGATTTCGCGCAATACCGCCAAGCTTGCGTTGCGCATGATTTGGTATTCTTTGTCCGTCAGCGTTTGCGCCGGCGCAACCGTAATCGAGTCGCCCGTATGCACGCCCATCGGGTCGAAGTTTTCAATCGAGCAAATGATGATGCAGTTGTCGTTCTTATCGCGCACCACTTCCATCTCGTACTCTTTCCAGCCGAGCACGGACTGCTCAATCAACAGCTCATGGGTGGGCGACGCGTCAAAACCGCGTTCGCAAATCGCCAAAAACTCGTCTTTATTGTAGGCAATGCCGCCGCCCGAACCGCCCATCGTGAAAGACGGACGAATCAGTGTCGGAAAGCCGACCTGTTCCTGCGCCGCCAAGGCTTCGTTCATCGTGTGGCAGACAAAAGATTTCGGGCAGGAGAGGCCGATTTTCTCCATCGCTTCCTTAAAGCGGCCGCGGTCTTCCGCCTTGTCGATCGCGTCTTCCGTCGCGCCGATTAACTCGACATTGTATTTCGCCAGCACGCCGTTGCGCGCCAAGTCCAGTGCACAGTTCAGCGCGGTCTGGCCGCCCATCGTGGGCAGAATCGCATCGGGCCGCTCCTTGGCGATAATCTTCTCCACCGTCTGCCACATAATCGGCTCGATGTAGGTAACATCCGCCATTTCAGGGTCGGTCATGATGGTGGCGGGGTTGGAATTCACCAGAATGACTTTATAGCCTTCTTCACGCAAAGCCTTACAGGCCTGTGCGCCCGAATAGTCAAATTCGCAGGCCTGACCGATAACGATAGGGCCGGCGCCGATGATAAGGATGGATTTTAGGTCGGTACGTTTGGGCATGGTGGATTACTCTCGATTTACAATTTCAACTACGGTGGTTTTAAGTTTATCTTCAATGGAAGATAAAGTTTTATGTTCATTGATATCTGCTGAAGGTTTCAGCTTTTTTAATTCTTTTGAAATAGGTTTGTTTTTGGCATGAAAATTATCATTAAAATCTTTTCTATAATAGCTTATAAAATCAAATAAAAATGCTGATTCTTCATTATTCAAATTGGTTTCATTATTTACAAAATTTATTACCTCGCCAGTTAAAATATTCGCAAACCAGAACCAGAAAGAACAGTACCCTATAAATAAAAATTTATCCTGGGGGAAATCGTTTGTGATTTTAAATGTTACCCATATTAATAAATATCCTAAAATTAATTTAAATATAAAACTGTACAATAATTTTAAGTATTTATTTTTTTGAAATAAGGTACATCTTTTTTTAAAAAATTCAACATAGAAGCTGCAAATATACCAGAGAGAGAGGAAACAATATAATGGTATTTTCCTAATGGAATACTTGATAATGTTAAATATGTAAAGAAAATTGCCAGTATAATAATACCAATCAAGTGTAGTCCAGCGTATATTTCCCAAGTTTTTTGACTCATTTGAAATCCCTAAAATTAATTTAAAAATAAGCAAGCGTAGCAAGCCGTAGCCCGCATGTGAGGTGTATGCGGTACGCACGCACGCGTTCTCCATTTTCCCTGCAATCCCAGCCCACCGCGTGCGTGCTTTGCGGCACACACCCTACCGATGGGTTCAAAGGTCGTCTGAAAAAACGTTCACAGCGTTTGTTCCATCTGCTTTGCGATAAAGACTACCTGAAAAATTCCCGCTGTTGATATTTCGGGCATTCTTTTTCAGACGACCTTTAATGCTTGAATCTACTGCAACCCGCTCCCTCCCCCGTGGGGGAGGGCTGGGGAGAGGGCATTCTCCGAATTGCAGCAATCTTTCCAACGCCCTTACCGCCCCAAATACAAGCCTTACGGCTTGTTACCCTCTCTCTAGCTCTCTCCCACGGGAGAGAGGACGGGGTGGCTGTTGGGTTAAGGGTTCTGTAAGGAAAATAGGTTGTGCAGGTTGCTTTTGCTTTTCAGACGACCTGAAATCA
>NZ_AEPF01000058.1 GCF_000193735.1 Neisseria sicca 4320 | reverse complement strand
AAACTCTTTTTCAGACGACCTGCTTCAGATGCTGAGGCAGGCACTTGTCGTTTTCGGAACCAAAAATCGGCTCCGATAACAAAGTATATAGTGAAACTTCATAACAATTATCTAGATAGGAAAATCAATGATTTTTGATGCTTCTAAGGTGATGCGCATTGCGGCAATCGCTGCCGCTACCGCGTTGGCTCTTTCGGCGTGTAACAAAGGAACCGATGCGGCACAGGGTGCAAAAGATGGAAAAGGGCAGCAGGCAGCGGCACAACAACAAGCTCCTGCTCCTGTGGTCGGCGTCGTTACCGTTCATCCTGAAACCGTTGCGCTGACGACCGAACTGCCGGGTCGTTTGGAGTCGCTGCGTACGGCGGATGTCCGTGCGCAAGTCGGCGGTATCATTCAAAAACGCCTGTTCCAAGAGGGCAGCTATGTCCGCGCCGGGCAGCCGCTTTACCAAATCGACAGCTCCACCTATGAAGCAAATCTGGAAAGTTCTCGCGCCCAGTTGGCAAGCGCGCAGGCGACCCTCGCCAAAGCCAATGCCGACTTGGCGCGTTACAAACCGCTGGTTGCCGCCGATGCCATCAGCAAACAGGACTATGATGCGGCGGTAACGGCGAAACGTTCAGCCGAAGCAAGCGTCAAAGCGGCGCAAGCGGCAATCAAATCTGCCGGTATCAATCTGAACAGGGCGCGCATTACCGCGCCGATTTCCGGTTTCATCGGTCAGTCTAAAGTATCCGAAGGTACGCTGTTGAACGCGGGCGATACGACCGTACTGGCGACCATCCGCCAAACCAATCCTATGTATGTGAACATCACTCAATCTGCGACCGAAGTGATGAAGCTGCGCCAACAGGTTGCCGAAGGCAAGCTGTCGGGCGTGGACGGCGCGATTGAAGTGGGCATCAAGTTCGACAACGGAGAAGTTTATCCGCATAAAGGCCGTTTGCTGTTCTCCGATCCGTCTGTGAACGAAGCAACCGGACAAATTACCTTGCGTGCGTCAGTGCCGAACGACAAAAATATCCTGATGCCCGGTCTTTATGTGCGTGTCTTGATGGAACAAGTGGCTGCCGACAATGCTTTTGTCGTGCCGCAGCAGGCAGTAACGCGCGGTACGAAAGATACCGTGATGATTGTGAACGCCAAAGGCGAAATGGAGCCGCGCGAAGTAACCGTTGCCCAGCAGCAGGGAACCAACTGGATTATTACTGCGGGTCTGAACGACGGCGACAAAGTTGTTGTGGACGGCACCAGTATCGCAGGTATGATGGGTGCGAAAAAGGTGACACCTAAAGAGTGGACACCTGCCGGAAGTGTCGCAGAAGCCGCGCCTAAAGCTGCTTCCGAAGTGAAGAAAGACGTTCAGACGACCTCTGAAGCCAAACCGGCATCCGCGGCTAAATAAGGAAGGCATCCATGGCTAAGTTTTTTATCGACCGCCCCATCTTTGCATGGGTCATTGCGATTTTTATTATCGCAGCGGGTATTATCGGCATTAGAAGTCTGCCGGTTTCCCAATATCCGTCCGTCGCCGCGCCGACCATTACGCTGGCCGCCACTTATCCGGGTGCATCCGCGCAGGTAATGGAAGACAGCGTGCTTTCCGTTATCGAACGCAATATGAACGGCGTGGAAGGTTTGGACTATATGACCACTTCCGCTAACTCCAATGGCTCAGGTACGGTCAGTCTGACGTTTACACCTGAAACCAACGAAAATTTGGCGCAGGTGAACGTACAGAACAAACTCTCCGAGGTGTTGAATACCTTGCCTGCGACCGTGCAACAATATGGTGTAACCGTATCCAAAGCACGCTCCAACTTCCTGATGATTGTGATGCTCTCGTCAGACGTGCAGTCCACCGAAGAAATGAACGACTACGCACAGCGCAATATCGTTCCCGAGCTGCAACGTATCGACGGGGTAGGGCAGGTGCAACTGTTTGGTGCGCAACGCGCTATGCGTATTTGGGTTGATCCGAAAAAACTGCAAAACTACAACCTGTCTTTTGCTACGGTAACCAATGCGCTTGCGACACAAAACATCCAAATTTCGGCAGGTTCTATCGGTGCATTGCCTGCGGCTGAGGGTCAGACCATTTCGGCGACCGTTACGGCACAAGGGCAACTGAGCACGCCTGAAGAGTTTGGCAATATCATTTTGGTTTCCAATACCGACGGCTCTAATGTTTATCTGAAAGATGTGGCAAAAGTCAGCTTGGGTATGCAGGATTATTCTTCCTCTACTCGTCTGAACGGCGTGAACACCACCGGTATGGCGGTGATGCTGTCCAACAGCGGTAACGCTTTGGCAACCGCCACCGCAGTGAAGGAAAAAATGGAGACCCTGCAAAAATACTTCCCGCAGGGTATGAGCTGGAAAACGCCTTACGACACTTCCAAATTCGTCGATATTTCGATTGAAAAAGTGATTCATACGCTTTTGGAAGCCATCGTATTGGTATTTTTGGTGATGTTCCTCTTCCTGCAAAACATCCGCTATACGCTGATTCCGACTATTGTCGTGCCAATTTCGCTGTTGGGCGGTTTTGCATTCATCTCATATATGGGCATGTCGATTAACGTATTGACCATGTTTGCGATGGTATTGGTCATCGGTATCGTGGTCGATGATGCGATTGTGGTCGTTGAAAACGTCGAGCGTATTATGGCGACGGAAGGTTTGCCGCCTAAAGCCGCAACCAAAAAAGCAATGGGTCAGATTTCCGGCGCGGTGATCGGTATTACCGCCGTCCTGATTTCCGTATTCGTACCTTTGGCGATGTTTAGCGGCGCGACCGGTAATATTTACAAACAGTTCGCTTTAACCATGGCGGCAGCGATTGCATTCTCCGCATTCCTCGCGCTGACGCTGACGCCGGCATTGTGTGCCACTATGCTCAAACCGATTCAGAAGGGTCATCACGAAGAGAAAAAAGGTTTCTTCGGTTGGTTCAACAAAAAATTCGACAAGTGGACACACGGCTACGAAGGCTGGGTTGCCAAAGTCTTGCGTAAGACTTTGCGCATGATGGTTGTTTACATCGGTTTGGCGGCCGTCGGCGTATTCCTGTTTATGCGTTTGCCGACCTCTTTCTTGCCGACCGAAGACCAAGGCTTCATCATGGTCAGCGTGCAACTGCCTGCGGGCGCGACCAAAGAGCGTACCGATGCGACGCTTGCACAAGTTACGCAGTTGGCAAAAAGCATCCCTGAAATTGAAAACATTATTACCGTTTCCGGTTTCAGCTTCTCAGGCAACGGTCAAAACATGGCTATGGGTTTTGCCATACTTAAAGACTGGAATGAGCGTAAAACTCCGGGCAGTGATGCAACTTCTATTTCAAACAAGCTGACCGGTATGATGATGGGCTCGCTTAAAGATGGTTTCGGTATTGCTATTACACCTCCTCCGATTATGGAGCTGGGTAATGCTTCGGGTCTGACCCTCAACCTGCAAGACCGTAACAATACCGGTCATGCCGCATTGCTGGCGAAACGCAATGAGTTGATCGGCAAGATGCGTGCCAGCAGTTTGTTTAATCCGAGTACCGTCCGTCCTAGCGGTCTGGAAGATGCGCCGCAGTTGAAAATCGACATCAACCGTGCCGCTGCCGCCGCACAAGGCATTTCCTTCTCCGACATCCGTACCGCTTTGGCTTCTGCTTTAGGTTCGTCTTATGTCAACGACTTTCCGAACAAAGGTCGTCTGCAACGTGTGATGGTGCAAGCTGACGCAAGTTCGCGTATGCAGCCTGCCGACATCCTGAACCTGACTGTACCCAACAGCTCCGGAGTCGCCGTACCGCTTTCTACCATCGCCACTGTTTCCTGGCAGACAGGCATGGAGCAAAGCACACGCTTCAACGGTTATCCTTCAATGAGCCTTTCTGCTTCCCCTGCCACCGGCGTATCTACCGGTCAGGCAATGGCAGAAGTACAGAAAATGGTGGATGAAATGGGCGGCGGTTACAGTCTGGAGTGGGGCGGTCAGTCGCGCGAAGAAGCCAAAGGCGGTTCTCAAACCCTGATTTTGTATGGTTTGGCGATTGCAGCCGTATTCTTGGTACTTGCCGCGCTTTATGAAAGTTGGTCGATTCCGCTGGCGGTCATCCTTGTGATTCCGTTGGGTTTGGTCGGTGCGGCATTGGGCGTGACCGGACGCAATATTTTTGAAGCCTTGTTGGGCAGTGTTCCGTCGTTTAGCAACGATATTTACTTCCAAGTCGGTTTCGTAACCGTAATGGGTTTGAGTGCGAAAAATGCGATTCTGATTATCGAGTTTGCCAAAGACCTGCAAGCGCAGGGCAAGAGCGCACTGGAAGCTGCGTTGGAAGCCGCCCGCCTGCGTTTCCGTCCGATTATCATGACTTCGTTTGCCTTCATTTTGGGCGTGGTTCCGCTGTATGTTGCCAGCGGTGCCAGCTCTGCCAGCCAGCGTGCCATCGGTACGACTGTGTTCTGGGGCATGTTGATCGGTACGATTTTGTCCGTGTTCCTTGTGCCGCTCTTTTATGTCATCGTGCGCAAATTCTTCAAGGAAACTCAGCATGAACATGAAATGGCAGTAAAACACGCTGCCGAAGCAGGCATGATTTCCCTCGAAGATCAAAATACAGACAACAAGCACTAAGCAAAAAAGGTCGTCTGAAAACCTAAGACACGGATTTCAGACGACCTCAAGGAATCCTTATGAACAAAAAGACATACAAAACGGTATTGAGTACCGTCGCCGCAGCCGTCGCGCTATCCGCCTGTACCATGATCCCGAAATACGAACAACCGCAGGTCGAAGTTGCCGAAACCTTCAAATACGACACCTTTGACGACGGTATCCGCGCAGCCGACTTGGGCTGGCAGGACTTCTTTGCCGACCCGCGCCTGCACCGCCTTATCGACATCGCGTTGGAACGCAATACCGACTTGCGCACCGCCGCATTGAACGCCGAAATCTACCGCAAACAATACATGATTGCCCGCAACGACCTGCTGCCGAGCATCAACGCCAGCGGTACCGGAACTCGGGTAGGCAGTTTGAGTGGCGGCGTTATCCGCAGCGAATACACCGTCGGTTTGGGCGCGGCAGCGTACGAGCTGGACCTTTTCGGACGTGTCCGCAGCAACAGCCAAGCCGCATTGCAAGGCTATTTCAGCGTAGCCGCGAACCGTGATGCCGCCCACCTTGCCTTGATTGCCGCCGCTGCTAAAGCCCATTTCAACGAACTGTACGCCCAAGAATCGATGGCATTGGCGCAGCGCGTCCTCAAAACCCGCGAAGCCACCTACAAACTTTCCCAAATGCGCCACAAAGCAGGCGTGATTTCCGCCGTCGATTTGCGCCAACAGGAAGCCCTGATTGAATCCGCCAAAGCCGATTACGCGAACGCCGTCAAAAACCGCGAACAAGCCCGCAATGCCTTGGCGACCCTGATTAACCAACCCCTGCCGGAAGACCTGCCTGCCGCGCTGCCTTTAAGCAAACAGTTCAAAATCACCCGACTGCCTGCCGGCTTGAGTTCCGAAGTCCTGCTGAACCGTCCCGACATCCGCGCCGCAGAACACTCGCTCAAACAAGCCAATGCCAACATCGGCGCAGCGCGTGCCGCCTTCTTCCCCACCATCAGCCTGACCGGATCGGTCGGTACGGCGTCTGGTGAGTTGAGCGGCCTCTTCAAAAGCGGTACAGGCATCTGGTCGTTCGCCCCCTCCATTACCCTGCCGATTTTCAACTGGGGTAGTAACAAAGCGAATCTCGACGTAGCCACGCTGCGTAAAGAAGCGCAAATCGTCGCGTACGAAGCCGCCGTCCAAGCCGCTTTCCAAGACATATCCAACGCCTTGGTCGCACGCGAGCAACTCGACAAGAGCTACGCCGCGCTAAACAAACAAAGCCGCGCCTACAACGACACCCTGCGTCTCATCAATCTGCGCTACAAACACGGCGTATCCAACGCCCTCGACCTGCTTGACGCAGAGCGTAGCAGCTATGGCGCAGAAACCGCGTTGCTTGCCAACCAGCTCACCCGCCTCGAAAACCTCGCCGACCTCTATAAAGCACTCGGCGGCGGTTTGAAACGCGAAACCGTTAGCCAGTCAGCCGCACAGCAGTAAGACTGTTCGAAATAAACGGCATTAAAAACGTCGTCTGAAAACCGGACATCAGGTTTCAGACGACGTTTTTATATTTTGCATGGTTCAATATGGATGGATTGGGCTAGCGGGTAAGGTATAGTGGATTAACTTTAAACCAGTACGGCGTTGCCTCGCCTTGCCGTACTATCTGTACTGTCTGCGGCTTCGTCGCCTTGTCCTGATTTAAATTTAATCCACTATATCTAGGAGTTTGAGCTACGGCAATTTTAAGCATGACTGACAATCTGAGATCGGGATTACTGTTTGCGCAGAATAAATATGATTAGGTATTTCCTATTACGATTCACGATATAAAAAGGTCGTCTGAAAACTTCAGACGACCTTTGCTGTTTGATTACACGGTTAGCTGCCTATCAATTTCAAACGCTGACCCGGAGTAACGGTTCGGGTATTTTTATTCCAGCGGCGGATATCGTTGACATCTACGTTAAAGCGGTTGGCAATCGTATTGAGCGTATCGCCTCTGCGGACTGTATAAGAAACATTTTGGATGTTGTTTTTACGGGTTTTGACCGGAGCCGCACCAACGCGTAACAGCTGCCCCTTGCGGATATTGCTGCCCTTGATATTGTTGGCGACAATCAGATCGGCAACGCTCAAGTTGTAGCGTTTGGAAATATTGAACAAAGTATCTCCATCAGCTACGCGGTGCAAACCTGCCATAATTGTCGGCTGGGCAGATGATTGATTATTTGCCCTTGCCAATCGTGCTTCAGTACGACGTTGGTGTTTTGCAATATTTTCGGCAATGCGTTCGCTGCGCGCCTTGGTAGCGTCAACCTCTTGATGATGCGTCATATTTTGACCAACAGTTGTTTGATCCTCTTCTGCTTTTTGCAGATGTGAATCAACATTGGCAAGCAATGCCATCATTTGGTCAGGTTCTTCGACTGCCGAAGGATTGGAAGGGGTAGCTGATTTTGCGGATGCCACAACCTGCGGCTCTGTTAAGGTGAAGGCAGGTTGTGCAAGCTCGGCTGCCGCAATCACAGTTGTGTCCGCAGCAGGTTTTGCTTCCGTGGATTGTACGGTTTGAACGCGTTCTACACGGGGCTGAACGGTTGTAACGGTATCGGCGGCAACAGGGGCAGTTGCAGCTTTGGTATTGGCAACAAAATCGAAGCTTGCCGAAGCTTGTTCTTGTGCAACCGTATTGGCAGGGATGACGACTGTTTTGACTGTATCGGTTTTGAGTTCTGCCGTTTGAATCGGCGCCATTGTCGGCATATTCGAACGGTAGGTATCCGGAGTATTGTCAGTATCGATGAAATTAATCATATTCTGTTTGGTCGCAGTATTATTCTGCGCAACCAAAATGGTACGTCCTTCAGACAGCGAATTGCCGTTTAAGCCGTTCAGGCGTTTGATTTCGGCAACGCTCATCCCGGCTTCTGTCGCAATCTTGTTCAGATTGGTATTGCGGGCCGATGTATAGGCATTGAAAGAGAGCAGTGTCTCGGGGTTTGCATTGCGGTAATTTTTTTCGAATGCGGATACGGCGGAAACAGGCAGCAATAATTTGCGGTTGTTTTTCGGGATGAAGACAGGTGCGTTGAAGGCAGGGTTCAATGTCAGCAGCTCGCTCTCGCTGATATTGGCAAGGCGGGCGATGGTGCTGTTGTCGATGGGTTTGTCAATACTGACTGTTTGGAAATAGGGCTGATTGGTGATTTCGCTGATATTCATGCCGAAAGTCTGGGGGCTGGCGACGATATTGCGGACAGCCAGCAATTTTGGAACGTAGTTGCGTGTTTCGTTCGGCATGCGCAGGTTTTCGTAAGTCGGCTCCAAGCCTTGTGCGCGGGCACGGTTGACGGCGCGGCCTACATTGCCTTCGCCCCAGTTGTATGCAGCCAATGCCAAAGACCAGTCGTTAAACAGCCCGTGTAGATATTGCAGGTAGTTCAGCGCGGCGTCGGTCGCGGCATATACGTCGTGGCGGCCGTCATACAAAGGTGTTTTTTCCAAGCCGAAATGACGGCCGGTTGCCGGCATGAACTGCCACAGGCCGGATGCGCCGACGTGGGATTTGGCTTTGGTGACGAATGCGCTTTCAATGAAGGGAAGGAGCGCGATTTCAGCGGGCATATTGCGTTTTTTAACTTCGGTTGCAATATGGTACATATAAGGTTTGCTGCGCGTGATGGTGCGGTCGAAATAGGCACCGTTTGCGGCGAATTTGCTTTCGTGGCGTCGGACCAGCTCGGAATTGACTTCGCCCATGCGGAAGTCTTTTTTCAACGAGGCCCACAGGCTGCCGGAACCGAAAGTCTTGGCTTTGGCTTGGTCGAGAAGGGCAGAATTGAGCCGCATCATTGCCATACCTGTTTGGTTGGGAGTGGCGTTTTGTGCGGCGGCCGCGCCGGAAACGGCGGATAAACCGGACAGCGTCAGGGCGATGGTTTTCAGTTTTGCCATAGTAGTCAATTATCAATATATATTATTCAGTCTTGGCGATGTTACTGTCTGATTCATGTGAACGTCAAGGATATGAGGGTAATTTACATATGACCGGGGCTTAATGATAAAATTTGTCGCGAAAATACGGCGGTTTGCGTATATATGCCGTCAAATTCAGATTAAGCAAAAGAACATGCTATAAAGAACATCCTATGATTTCCAAAAATTCCTCCCTGCTCGATTTCGACCGTGCCCACTTGCTTCATCCCTATACGTCCATGACCGACCCGTTGCCTGTTTATCCGG
This sequence comes from Neisseria sicca 4320, assembly GCF_000193735.1. Taxonomy (GTDB): domain Bacteria; phylum Pseudomonadota; class Gammaproteobacteria; order Burkholderiales; family Neisseriaceae; genus Neisseria; species Neisseria sicca_E. The sequence continues at coordinate 168,864 of NZ_AEPF01000058.1, read as the reverse complement.
TGCGTCGTGCGGAGGGCGTGCATATCGAATTGGCGGACGGTACGCGGTTGATTGACGGGATGTCGTCTTGGTGGTGTGCGATACACGGCTACAATCATCCCGTTTTGAATCAGGCGGTTGAGGCGCAGATTAAGCAAATGTCGCATGTGATGTTCGGCGGTTTGACGCACGAGCCGGCGGTGGAACTGGGCAAGTTGTTGGTCGGGATTTTGCCGCAGGGACTGGACCGTATTTTTTATGCGGATTCGGGTTCGGTTTCGGTGGAAGTTGCGTTGAAAATGGCGGTGCAATACCAGCAGGCGCGGGGTTTGACCGCGAAGCAGAATATCGCGACGGTGCGGCGCGGTTATCATGGCGATACTTGGAACGCGATGTCCGTCTGCGATCCGGAAACGGGAATGCACCATATTTTCGGCAGCGCTCTGCCGCAGCGTTATTTTGTCGATAATCCGACAAGCCGTTTCGACGATGAATGGGACGAGGCGGATTTGCAGCCTGTCCGCGCCTTGTTTGAAGCGCATCATGCGGATATCGCCGCCTTTATTTTGGAACCGGTCGTACAGGGCGCGGGCGGCATGTATTTTTATCATCCGCAGTATCTTCGCGGATTGCGCGATTTGTGCGACGAATTTGATATCGTGTTGATTTTTGACGAAATCGCTACCGGATTCGGTCGCACGGGCAAGATGTTTGCCTGCGAACATGCGGACGTCGTACCGAATATTATGTGTATCGGCAAGGGCTTGAGCGGCGGCTATATGACGCTGGCAGCGGCAATCACTTCGCAAAAAGTCACCGAAACGATTTCGCGCGGCGAAGCGGGCGTGTTCATGCACGGTCCGACATTTATGGCGAACCCGCTGGCGTGTGCCGTTGCCTGCGCTTCGGTCAAGCTGCTTTTGACCCAAGATTGGCAGGCGAATATCCGCCGCATCGAAAGCATCCTGAAAGGTCGTCTGAAAACCGCGTGGGACATTCGCGGCGTGAAAGATGTGCGCGTTTTGGGTGCCATCGGGGTGATAGAGTTGGAAAAAGGCGTGGATATGGCGCGTTTTCAAGCGGACTGCGTGGCGCAGGGCATTTGGGTGCGCCCGTTCGGCAGGCTGGTGTACCTCATGCCGCCCTACATTATTTCAGACGACCTCTTGACCGAACTTGCCGACAAAACCGTGCAAATCTTGAAGGAACACAGCAAATGAAAGGCGTTTACTTCGTCAGCGGCATAGACACGGACATCGGCAAAACCGTCGCCACCGGTGTATTGGCAAAAAAATTGTTGCAGCAGGGCAAAAGCGTGATCACGCAAAAGCCCGTGCAAACCGGTTGCCAAAACATCGCCGACGACATCGCCGTCCACCGCAAAATCATGGGCATACCCATGCAGGAAGCCGACAAACAGCGGCTGACCATGCCCGAAATCTTCAGCTATCCCGCCTCGCCTCATCTCGCCGCCCGTCTGGATGGCAGGGCGTTGGACTTGGATATAATCCGCACCGCCACGCAGCAGTTGGCGGCACAATACGAAATCGTGTTGGTCGAAGGCGCGGGCGGGTTGATGGTTCCGCTGACAGAAAACCTGTTAACCATTGATTATATTCAGCAACAGGCTTATCCCGTCATTCTCGTTACCAGCGGGCGGCTCGGCAGCATCAACCACACCCTGCTCAGCTTCGCCGCACTCAAACAATACGGCATCAGTCTGCACAGCCTGATTTTCAATCATATCCACGACAGCCGCGACGAACACATCGCCCAAGACAGCTTGGCGTATCTAAAGGGTCGTCTGAAAACAGAGTTTCCCGATGCGGAGTGGATGGAGCTGGACAAAACGGAGACGGACGAAAGGTCGTCTGAAAACGATTAAAATATGAAACCCATCAATCTGAATCCCATGAATCCCCCTTTGAATTGGCAAGGCAAACTTCCCCTCGATCTGCCGCAAGGCTGGAGCGAACGCGCCGCCGCCTTGTGCCAGGCGCAATCGCTGACCGCCGCTTTACGCGCCTTGGGCGGCAGCTTTACGGTAAAAGTGCTGTATATGGGCGAACTGGGCGGGCAGGGGAAAGTGTTTGGCGAAAACCATGCCGAAGCCGCCGCCCCGCAATTCGTCCGCGACGTTTTGCTGCATTTGGACGGCGTGCCCGTCGTACAGGCGCGCAGCGCGTGCAGCCCGCAATCGCAAGCCTGGCGCGGCGTATTGGATTGCGGCACGCAGCCTTTGGGCGAGCGGCTGTTTGACGGCACGCTGCCGCTGAAGCGTTCGGCATTCGAGTTTTGCCTGATGGAAAACGCCGCCGGGCAGGATGATTTCAGACGACCTGTCGCTGCCCGAAGATCTTATTTCGATTGGGATGGCGAGGTGTTGGAATTGACGGAATATTTTTTGGCGGGGTTGACGAGTATCGTGCGCTAAACGTCGCGGCAATATAAGGAAAGGTCGTCTGAAACGTTTTCAGACGACCTTTTTTAATCCATTACAGTTTCACCGAATGCTCGCGAGTTTCGTGGAACACGATGTCCGGCCAGCGTTCTTGCGTGAGTCCCAAATTTACGCGGTTGGGGGCGAGGTAGGCGAGGTTGCCGCCTGCGTCGATGGAGAGGTTGCCCGCGTTGGCTCTTTCAAACTCCGCCAGCTTTTTCTTGTCTTCGCACGATACCCAGCGCGCCGACCAGATGGATGCGCTGTCGAACACCGCTTCCACGCCGTATTCGTTGGCGAGGCGGGAGGTAACGACTTCAAACTGCAACACGCCGACCGCGCCCAAAATCAAATCTGCGCCGCTCATCGGTTTGAAGACCTGCACTGCGCCTTCTTCGCCGAGCTGTTGCAAGCCTTTTTGCAGTTGCTTGATTTTCAGCGGGTTTTTGATGCGGACGCTGCGGAAAAGTTCGGGCGCGAAGAAGGGGATGCCGGTGAACGCCAGTTGTTCGCCTTCGGAGAAGCTGTCGCCGATTTGGATGTTGCCGTGGTTCGGGATGCCGATGATGTCGCCCGCGTAGGCTTCTTCCACCAGCTCTCGGTCGTGCGACATGAATGTAACCACGCTGGAGGCGGCGATTTCGCGGTTGATGCGCAGGTGTTTCATCTTCATGCCGCGCTCGAATTTGCCGGAGCAGACGCGCAAAAAGGCGATGCGGTCGCGGTGTTTCGGATCCATATTGGCTTGGATTTTAAAGATAAATCCGGAAAACTTCGGCTCGTCCGGTTCGACCATGCGTACGGTCGCGTCGCGCGGTTTCGGCGCGGGCGCCCAGTCAATCAATGAATTGAGGATTTCCTGAATACCGAAGTTGTTAATCGCCGAGCCGAAGAACACGGGCGTGAGTTCGCCGGCGAGAAATTCGTCGAGATTGAACTCGTTGGAAGCCGCCTGCACCAATTCGATTTCGTCGCGCAACTGCTGGATTTCCAGTGGAAAGCGTTGTTCCAATTCGGGATTATCGATGCCTTTGATGATGTCGAATTCATGCGGCAGACGTTCGCCGCCGGCTTCAAAGAGATAGATTTCATCGTTCAGGATGTGGTACACGCCTTTGAAGTTTTTGCCTATGCCGATCGGCCAGGTTACAGGAGCACAGCGGATTTGCAGGATGTTTTCCACTTCGTCCAGCAATTCCAAAGAATCGCGCACTTCGCGGTCGTATTTGTTCATGAACGTGACAATCGGCGTATTGCGCAGGCGGCAGACGTTCAAGAGTTTGATGGTTTGCGCTTCCACGCCTTTTGCCGCGTCGATGACCATCAACGCGCTGTCCACGGCGGTCAAAACGCGGTAGGTGTCTTCGGAGAAGTCTTGGTGTCCCGGCGTGTCCAAGAGGTTGACGGTGTGGTCTTTGTAGTCGAACTGCATCACTGAAGAAGCCACGGAAATGCCGCGCTGCTTCTCGATGTCCATCCAGTCGGAGGTGGCGAATTTGCCGGTTTTCTTGCCTTTTACCGTACCCGCGCTCTGAATCGCGCCTGAGAACAGCAAGAGTTTTTCGGTCAGCGTGGTTTTACCCGCGTCGGGGTGGGAGATGATGGCAAATGTGCGGCGGCGGCGCACTTGATCGAGGATTTCTTGGGACATGGGCTTTCTTTGCAAAAAGGTTCAGGCCGCTTTTGCGACGGCCTGAGAAAGGGTTGAGATGGCGGGGATTGTACAAAAAAAACATTAATCGGTTCAATGATTAGGGGATAAAAAAGGTCGTCTGAAAGCTTTTCAGACGACCTTATCTTGGATCGGCATCTTTTTTATTCGGTAATTTCTTCGACTATGGGGCTGTAAGTAGAGCTGTCAAAGGTAGGCATGGGCGGGGGCAGCAGGTTGTTGAGGGTTAGGGCAGCGGGGTTCAGGGTAGGATAGCCGCTGAAGGTTACGGAGTAGCCGCCGTTGGCGGTGCTGCGGATTTTGGCGTGCGCGCCCAAGGGGAAGGTGCTTTTATTGGTGATGTGTCCGAAGGGGAAGCCTGTTAGGACGGGGACTTTGGCGGTGCGTGAGACGTGGTTGACGACGGCGGAGAAGTCGTAGCTTGAGTCGTACACATCGCGGATGGTGCCCATGCGGAAGTCGCCGAAGATGATGGCGCGTTGTTTTTGCAGAATGCCTGCAAGATAAAGCGTGTTCAACATGCGTTCGATGCGGTAGGGTTGCTCGCTGACGTCTTCGACGAACAGGATGCCGCCTTGGATGTCGGGCATATAGGGCGAGCCTGCGAGGGAGGCGAGGACGCTGAGGTTGCCGCCCCACAAAGTACCTTCGACATTGACGTTGGCGCGTTGGATAGAGGGAACGTCGATGACGTTAACGTTGTTGGTGGTGCCGCGGATGAATGAATCCATGGTGAAGACGCTGGGTTCGGGTTTGCCGAATTCGCTGTAAACCATGGGGCCGGCGAAACTTGCCATATTGCCTTTGGCGAGCAGGGCGAGTTGGACGGCGCAAACGTCGCTGAAGCCGAAGAACAAGGTGCCGCGTTCGCGCATTCTGGCGCCGAGTGAGGCGAAGTCGATTTGCGGCAGGATGCGTGCCGCGCCATAGCCGCCGCGCAAACCTATGAGGACTTTGGGTGTTTCAACGCGGCCGGTGGCGACCTCTTGGAAGTCGGCGGCACGTTGGGCATCAGAGCCTGCGAAGCGTTGATAGCGTCGGCTGCCTGCTTGTTGGTTGGTTACGGTAAAACCTGCGTTATAGAGGCGGGTCAAGCCTGCGTTGACGCGGTTGGGGTCTTCGGCAAAGCCGGAAGGGGCGACGACGCGGAGGAGGTTGTCGCCGGAACGTGGGGGATGGCTGGTTTTGGGCTGCACGGGTTGGGCTTTCGCTGTGTTGCCGGTTTGAGTGGACGGGGTAACGGTAGTGCCGGTGCCGCAGGCTTGCAGCAGACCGGCTCCGGCTGCGGCGGAGCAGGCGCGGAGGAAATGGCGGCGGGAGGTTTGCCAGGTCATATGGTTTCCTTTGGTTGGGTTTCAGACGACCTTTTCGGCAAGGGTCGTCTGAAAATCTGTTGATATGCGGTATCCGATACGCCCGTTAAGGTCGGCTGAACATCACGCCAGCAGGGCTTTGACTTGTTCCGTCCAGTTGTCCGGCAGGGTAATGCCGTGTTCGCGGACGGGGGCTGCCCAAATCGGGGCGGGAAAGTTGGCATCGTTTTCAAAGCGGGCGATGACGTGCCAATGCAGATGGGGGACGACGTTGCCCAGGCTGGCAAGGTTGATTTTGGCGGGACGGAACACTTGGCGCATGGCGGCTTCGACTTTATACACCATTTCCATGATTTCGGCGCGTTCGGCGGCTGAAAGGTCGGTCATCTCGGCGATGTGGTCGTTCCAGATGACGCGGCAGAATGCCGGGGCTGAGGCTTCGTTGTGGACGGCGATAACGCGCAGGTTTGGGGTTTGCAGCAAAATGTCTTCGTTGTCGGCAGTGCAGATGGGGCAGGTCATGGGGTTTTCTCGTTTGGATATGAGGGGACAGGTTGTCGGAAATGAGAAAGGTCGTCTGAAAACTTAATCCATCGTTTTCAGACGACCTTCGATGATTTTATTTTCCGCGCATCAGCTCGAAGAAATCGTCGTTGTTTTTGGAATCTTTGAGTTTGCCCACCAAAAATTCGGTGGCCTCGATTTCGTCCATCGGATGCAAGAATTTGCGTAAGAGCCACATGCGCTGCAACTGGTCGTTCGGTACCAGCAGCTCTTCGCGGCGCGTGCCGGATTTGTTGATGTTGATGGCGGGGAACAGGCGTTTTTCCGCCATGCGGCGGTCGAGGTGCAGCTCCATATTGCCTGTGCCTTTAAATTCTTCATAAATCACATCATCCATGCGACTGCCGGTTTCTACCAAAGCGGTCGCAATAATGGTGAGCGAGCCACCTTCTTCAACGTTGCGCGCCGCGCCGAAGAAGCGTTTGGGGCGGTGGAGGGCATTGGCATCTACGCCGCCGGTGAGGATTTTGCCGGAGGTCGGCACGACGGTGTTATAGGCGCGGGCGAGGCGGGTAATCGAGTCAAGCAGGATGACCACGTCTTTTTTGTGTTCCACCATACGCTTGGCTTTTTCAATCACCATTTCGGCCACTTGAACATGGCGCTGCGCCGGTTCGTCGAAGGTAGAAGACACGACTTCGCCGCGTACGGAACGGCTCATTTCGGTAACCTCTTCGGGGCGTTCGTCAATCAAAAGGACGATGAGTTCGACGTCGGGATAATTGGCGGTAATCGCGTGGGCGATGTTTTGCAGCATCACGGTCTTACCGGTTTTCGGCGGCGCAACCAACAGGGCGCGTTGTCCGCGGCCGATGGGGGAAACCAGATCAATGGCGCGGCCGGTGAGGTTTTCTTCGGCTTTGATGTCGCGTTCGAGCTTGAACTGTTTGGTAGGGAAAAGCGGGGTGAGGTTTTCGAAGAGGATTTTGTGTTTGCAGACTTCGGGATGATCGCCGTTGATGCTGTCGAGGCGGACGAGGGCGAAATAGCGTTCGTTGTCTTTGGGTACGCGCACACTGCCTTCGATGGTATCGCCCGTATGCAGGTTGAAGCGGCGGATTTGTGTGGGGGAGACGTAGATGTCGTCAGGACCCGCGAGGTAGGAAGTATCTGCGCTGCGCAAAAAGCCGAATCCGTCGGGCAGGATTTCAAGCGTGCCTGAGCAGGTAAAACTTTCACCCTGCTTCATCATTTGTCGGACAATGGCGAATACGAGGTCTTGTTTGCGGAAACGGTTGGCGTTTTCAATGCCGTGTTCTTCTGCCATTTCCAAGAGTTTGGAAATGTGTAGGGTTTGTAGTTCTGAAACGTGCATGATTTTTGACAGTTGTATTGGAAAGAATGGGATTCGGAAGACAGAGGTCGTCTGAAAAGAATAGTGTACGGAACGTACGGTGATTTTTGAGAAACCTGAATTGTAGGCAGTCGGAGGGCGGGTGTCAAATTTAGGCGGCGCAAGGTTTGTATGGTATAGGTTTTGTTGCATGACTGGCAACATCGAATTGAAAAAGTCGTCTGAAATAGGTTTCAGACGACTTTTAGGAGAAACAACGATCTTCTACTGAAAGATTAGTATTTGTTCAGACGACCTTGGGGGAAAATGCTGCGATAGGCGGTGTATATGCCGATCATTGCTACAGGGTAGAGGACCAAGTAAGTAATCACTAAGAAGATGAGGAACAAAATAAAAACAGGGCCGGAAAGCGCGGTTGCTTGCTGCATCGATGCTTCTGTCGCAAATGCGGAAACCATGACTATCATAAATATGAACCAAAACGCGATACCGATACCCAGCCAAATTAAGCCGTATACAAGCAGGGCGGGGATGTTGCGGCGGCAGGCATTGAAGCTGGCCTTAATGGCGGCAACAGGGTTCATATCCTCCAACATGACAAAGGCGGGAGCCAGCCAAAACATCATGGAGTAAATAGCGATAATAATCAACAGGATAATAAATAAAATCGGAAAGGCCGGCATAAAGTCTGCCCTTAAGAAATTTCCGTTGGCGAATATGCCGAAAGGAATAACAACGGCCAAAGCTAAAAGCAGGCATACGACGATACCCAGCAATAAAAGAATCAGGAATGCTCCGCTTTTTTTAATCGAAAATCCGGCAAACAGAGAGCCGAAGTTGAAATTCTTACCTTGCGCGGTTTGGTCTGCAAGCAGCACGATGCCACCGAGGAAACAAAAGCCTACCCAATAGAAAAACAGATTGAAGAGCAATTCTCGGATTATTATGGTTGAGGTGAAATCATTGAAATTATTGAAATCAGCGGGCGGGCTTTCAATGCCTAGCAAACCGAATAGAAAACCTACCGCGAAAGGAATAAGGCTGATTAAAATAATTGCGCCCATCCATTTGAATTTGTTTTTACTGAAAATACGCCATGAGTCGGTAAACCAGCTTACCCCTTCGCCTGCGCGCAGACGTTTGGGTTCGTTGAAGGAGTTTTTTGGGGGGATAGGGTGCTGGGAAGGTTGCAATGTTTCCATAAAAATAATTTCCAAGTTTACAGATGAGAAAGGCTATCATTATATCATAAGCGTATATGGTTATTTGTTGAGAGTTTGACAAAAGGTCGTCTGAAAATTTTTCAGACGACCTTTGTGTTTAGCATGAGGCAGTTTATAGCGTACCAAGATAAATTGCAGATGGGTTATTGGGCGATATGTTTCGAAATCTATCGGCAGACGATTTTCTGTTTTGGGAAGGATACGTTTAAAGAACGATGGCAGCTTGCTGTCTGTCAGCTGAACCAAAAGCGGAAAACCAAATAAAAAACCAATGCCAACACGCCAGCCCAGACGACCAGCATAAATCCTGCAACGGCCTGCCCTAATCGGTAAACGGGATTTTTACGTTCGTCTTCAGGCAGGGAAGGCTGAGTGTTTTTAGGTTCAGTCATGTTGTCGGCTCCCGTCGGTAATCGGATAAAAGCGTAAGGTTACGCCGTGGCGGGGAAAGATTCAAGTTTGCTGCATTTTTACAGCGGGATTTCTTCAAGAAGCCTGTTGCCTTCATGGCGGGCTGTTCCGCTATAATCCTTGCTTTCCGAATATCTTTAAAGAGAGGGGAGATATGAAAATCCGTACCAAAATATGCGGCATTACCCGCCCCGAAGATGCGCAATCTGCCGCCGATGCGGGCGCGGATGCTGTCGGGCTGGTGTTTTACGCGAAAAGCAAACGTGCGGTAACGGCGGAACAGGCGGCGGAAATTGTGGCCGCATTGCCGCCCTTTGTGTCGGCGGTTGCTTTATTTGTTAATGAAACGGCGGACAATATCCGCGAAATCCTGCACCAAGTGCCGATAGACGTGATTCAGTTTCATGGTGATGAAGACGATGATTTTTGCCGCCAATTTGACCGTCCGTATCTCAAAGCCGTGCGCGTGCAGTCAGCCGCCGATATTCAGACGGCTTGCGCCAGGTTCCCCAACGCGCGTGCGCTGTTGTTCGACGCTTACCATCCTACCGAATACGGCGGCACGGGGCAGAGCTTCGATTGGACGCTGTTGCGCGGCAATATCGGCAAACCGTGGATTTTGGCGGGCGGCCTGACGCCGGAAAATGTTGCCGATGCGGTGAGAACCAGCGGCGCGGCGGCGGTGGATGTGTCCGGCGGCGTGGAAAGCTCGGCAGGAATTAAAGACAAGGAAAAAATAGCGGCGTTTGTGGCGGCTGCAAAGGTCGTCTGAAACTGGAAATCTGATTTTCAGACGACCTTTGTTGATAAAGGAATGAGATGGAGCGTTATTCTGTACATTTGAAACTGCTGGGGATGGCGGTGTTGTGGGGTGCGTCTTGGCCGATGGGGCGGATGCTGGGGCAGTCGCTGCCGCCGCTGACGGGCGGGGCGGTTCGGTTTGTGTTGGCTTCGTTTTTGTTGTTGGGCTGGTTGTTTGCGCGCAGCAGGTTTGCGACCTTGGCGGCTTTGTCGGCGCGGCAATGGCTGGGCTTGACGGTGGCCGCTTCCGTCGGAGTGTGCGGCTATGCGGTGTTTTTCATGCTGGGTTTGCAGGCGATGCCGGCGGGCAAGGCGGCGGTGGTTGTGGCGGTGAATCCCGTGCTGACACTGCTGCTGGCGGCTTGGCTTTTCGGCGAGCGTTTAAATGCGAAGATTTTGGCGGGTATGCTGCTGGCGGTCTGTGGCGCGATAACGGCGGTAACGCAAGGACAGCCGTTGACGGTATTGTCGGGCGGAATCAAGGCGGGGGAGTGGCTGATTTTCGGCTGCGTGGTCTGCTGGGCGGCTTATACTTTAATCGGGCGCGCGGTCTTGCGCGGGATAGATGCGCTGACGGTAACGGCGGCAACCTCATTCATCGGCGCGCTGATGTTGTCGGCGGTAGCGTTGTGGACGGACGGACTGCCGTTTGAGGCAATGGCGGCGATGGATGCACGCGGTTGGACGGCATTGGCGTGGCTGGTTATCGGTGCGACAGTATTGGCCTACGCGTGGTATTTCGAAGGCGTGAAGACTTTGGGTGCAGGCAGCGCGGCGGCGTATATTACGCTCGTACCGATTTTCGGTATGCTGTCTTCGGCGTGGGTTTTGGGCGAACCGCTGCATATTTCGCTGGTTGCGGGCTGCGCTGCGGCAGTCGGCGGCATGACGCTGATGCGGTACGGGCAGAAGGTCGTCTGAAAAGGCGGCAACCGGCTGCTTTGTGTTCAATATTTTTTATCAAGGAAATCATGATGTCCGCTCCGCTCGAAATCGAAACCCACCCTTTCCCCGCCTTGCTGCCTCCGCAGGCGACGGTGATGATGATGGGGACGTTTCCGCCCAAGGAAGACAAACGCGCGATGCAGTTTCATTATCCGAATTTCCAAAACGATATGTGGCGCGTCTACGGGCTGGTGTTTTTTAATGATGCGGCGCATTTCCAAAGGTCGTCCCACGGGGAGGCTGCGCACTCTGAAAAAGCGTTTGATGCGGAGAAAATCAAGGCGTTTTTGCGCGAACGAGGGATTGCGTCCTGCCCGACCGTATTAAAGGCGGTGCGGGAACACGGCAATGCGTCGGACAAGTTTTTGCAAGTGGTCGAAACCGTCGATTTGGCGGCGGTGTTGGCGCAGATGCCCGACTGCCGACATATCTGCACTACCGGCGGCAAGGCGACGGAAGTCCTGCTCGATATTCAGGGCGGCGGTATCAAAATGCCGAAAACGGGCGAAACCGTGCCGTTTCCGTTTGCCAGACGGGATTTGACCCTAACCCGCCTGCCGTCCACTTCGCGCGCTTATCCTTTGAGTTTGGCGAAAAAGGCGGCGGCGTATCGGGCGTTTTTCGAAATGGCGGGTTTGGTATAAGGTACTTATACCGTATTTACATCCTGCCTGTGCAAGGATGAGTTGCCGTGGGGTACATACTTGGAGGTTTTAAGATACGGATGTTTGAGAAACAGTTTCTTAAATTCAAACATGGCTTCCCGCCTGTGCGGGAATGACGGCAGGCAGAGGGTGCCTTATTATTAAAGGTCAAATGAACCGTTATAGTGGATTAACTTTAAACCAGTACGGCGTTGCCTCGCCTTAGCTCAAAGAGAACAATTCTCTAAGGTGCTGAAGCACCAAGTGAATCGGTTCCGTACTATCTGTACTGTCTGCGGCTTCGTCGCCTTGTCCTGATTTAAATTTAATCCAATATATCTGTATTAACGCGGCGGTATTCGGTAAAAAAGGTCGTCTGAAAACCTTGAATCTGGGTTTTCAGACGACCTTTTGTCCTGATGGGGCTGTCTTTATTTGTTGGCGTTCAGATAAAGGTTGATCAGGCGGGTGGTGGAGCTGTCGTGTTTTTGTACGCCGGTTTCGCCGGTCAGCTCGGCGAGGATGGTCTTGGCGAGTTGTTTGCCGAGTTCGACGCCCCATTGATCGAAGCTGTTGATGCCCCAGATGATGCCTTGGACGAAGGTTTTGTGTTCGTACATGGCAATCAGGCTGCCCATGTTGCGGGGGTTGACCTTGTCCATGAGGATGAGGTTGGTCGGGCGGTTGCCTGAGAAGGTTTTGTGCGGAACCAGCTCTTCGATGCGCTCTGCTTCCATGCCTTGGGCTTTGAGTTCGGCGCGGACTTCGTCGGGGGTTTTGCCGCGCATGAAGGCTTCGGCTTGGGCGAAGACGTTGGCGAGCAGGATTTCGTGGTGGCCGCGCAGGTTGCTGCGTTTTTCAAGTGAGGCGATGAGGTCGATCGGGGTGATGTGGGTCCCTTGGTGCAGCAGTTGGAAGAAGGCGTGCTGGCCGTTGATGCCGGTTTCGCCCCAAATAATCGGGGAGGTTTCGTAGCCGATAGACTTGCCGTCGAGGGTAACTTGTTTGCCGTTGCTCTCCATGTCGAGCTGCTGGATGAATTTGGGCAGGCGGTGGAGGTGTTGGTCGTAGGGGGCGATGACGTGGCTGCCGCCGCCGTAGTAGTTGATGTACCAGATGCCGACGAGGGCGAGGATGACGGGGAGGTTGCGCTCGAGCGGGGTGTTGATGAAGTGTTGGTCCATCAGGTGCGCGCCGTTGAGCATTTCGATGAAGTTTTCTTCGCCCAAGTAGAGCATGATGGGCAGGCCGATTGCCGACCAAAGGCTGTATCGTCCGCCGACCCAGTCCCAGAATTCAAACATATTGGCGGTGTCGATACCGAATTCGGCAACGGCTTTTTGGTTGGTGGAGACGGCGACGAAGTGTTTGGCGACGGCGGTTTCATCGCCTGCATGGTCAAGGAACCATTTGCGCGCGGTCAGGGCGTTGGTGAGGGTTTCTTGGGTGGTGAAGGTTTTGGAGGCGATGATGAAGAGGGTGGTCTCAGGGTGGACTTTGGACAATACATCGCGCAGTTGGGAGCCGTCCACGTTGGAGACGAAGTGCATGTTGAGGCGGGGGTGTCCGAAGGGTTTGAGCGCGGTACACATCATCAGCGGGCCGAGGTCGGAGCCGCCGATGCCGATGTTGACGATGTCGGTGATGACTTGGTTGGTATAGCCCAGCCAGTTGCCGCTGCGGACTTCGTGTGCGAATTCGCCCATGCGTTGGAGGACGTGGTTGACTTTGGGCATGACGTCTTCGCCGTCAACGACGATGGGGGAGTTGGTGCGGTTGCGCAGGGCGACGTGGAGGACGGCGCGGTTTTCGGTGGTGTTGATTTTTTCGCCGCGGAACATCTGCTGCATGCGTTCGGGTACGCCGGCTTCACGGGCAAGCTCGAACAACAGTGCCATGGTTTCGTCGTTGATGCGGTTTTTGGAGTAATCCAGCGTCAGTCCGCCGACTTGCAGCCAGTAGCGTTCGGCACGCTGCGGGTCTTGATCGAACATTTCGCGTATGTGTTGTTCTTTGGTTTCGTCAAAATGTATCCATAATTTTGACCAAGCCGGTAAGTCGTGAAGGTGTTTCATCGGATGCTCCTGAGGTTGGACGGTTTTGTGGGAAAACGGCCGCGAGGTCGTCTGAAACGGGAACGGGTGGGTTTCCGTTTTTAGGGTTGGGTGTGAATGCGGGGTGTCTGTCGTTATTTGGGTTGGGTGTCAACATTGAGGGAAAACGGCGGCACTGATTTTTTGGTTGGTATTTTCAGACGACCTCGGGATATGCCGGGTCGTCTGAAAATGTGTCGTTTAGTCTTTATCGTAATCGATGTGTTTGTTGTGTATGCTTTTTTTGCTTTTTTGAAGTTGCAGGCTGGCGGCATCGCCTAGGCGCAGGGCGAGTCCGATGGCGAGGATGTCGATGACGGCGAGTTGCAGCAGGCGGGACACCATGGGGGTATAGAGTTCGGCGTTTTCCTGCGTGGCGATGCTCAATACGCAGTCGGCAAGCTGTGCCAGCGGGGAGTCGTTGCGGGTCAGGGCGATGACGGACGCGCCGTTTTCTTTGGCGATGCTGACGGCGTCTAAAAGCTCGATGGACGAGCCGGTGTTGGAAATGGCGACGACGACGTCTTGGTCGGACAGGACGGAGGCTGCCATCAGTTGGGTGTGGGTATCGACGTAGGCGACGGTGGAAATGCCGAAGCGGAAGAATTTGTGTTGCGCGTCTTGGGCGACGATGCCGGAGTTGCCGACGCCGTAGAACTCGACACGGCGCGCGTGCATCAGGGTGGCGATGGCGTTTTCCAGTTCGGACTCTTTCAGGAAGCGGCGTTCGCCCAAAATGGAGGCGGCGGCGTTGCCCAATACTTTTTCGACAACGATGCTCATGTCGTCGTCGGCGTTGAGCTCTTCATGGACGTAGGGCATACCTTCGTGGCCTATGCTGGCGGACAGGGCGAGTTTGAACTCGGGCAGTCCTTTGTAGCCCAGGCTGCGGCAAAAACGGATGACGGTCGGCTGGCTGACGGATGCGCGCTCGGCGATTTCGGCGACGGCGGCATGGACAAACCATTTGGGTTCAGCCAAGGCGCATTCGGCGACTTTGCGTTCTGCGCCCGACAGGTTTGACAGTGATTCGCTGATTTTGCTTAACATAAATATGCCCTTCGGTGTGTGCCGCCCCTTGTCGGGGCGGCTTGTGTGATTAAACGTTTTTCAAGTGGTTGTCGAGTGCCGCCGCTGCGCCGGTGATGCCCGGAAATTCGCTTAAGACGACATAGACGGGAATCGCGGCGAGATAGGCTTCGAAACGGCCTTTGTTTTCAAAGCGGCTGCGGAAAGGTGAGGTTTTAAAATATTCCAAAACGCGGGGGATGATGCCGCCGCACAAATATACGCCGCCGCGCGCGCCCAGCGTCAGGGCGAGGTTGGAGGCAACCGTGCCGAGCATGGCGCAGAAGATGTCCAAAGTCTGACGGCAGAGCGGGGACGTGCCGCTTAAGGCTTTTTCGGTGATTTCGGACGGTTTGAGGCGGTAGTTTTTCAGTTTGTCGCGTTTGGCGAGTGCCTCGTAAATCAGGCTCAAACCTGCGCCGCTGAGGAAGCGTTCGGCGGAAACATGACCGTATTTGTTTTTTGCATACTGCCAAATCAAAACTTCCATGTCGTCAAACGGCGGGAAGCTCGAATGACCGCCTTCGCCGGCAAGCGCCACCCAGCCTGCGGGGCTGTGTACCAGTCCGCTTACACCCAAACCGGTTCCCGGACCGATGACGGCTTTAGGAGCAAATTCGACGGGTTTTTGCCCGCCTATCTGCATCAGGTCTTTGCTTGAAGTCTGCGTTACTGCTAATGCCTGCGCAGTAAAGTCGTTCAAGAGGATGAGGGTGTCCAGCCCCAATGCCTGACGGGTGGTTTCGATGGAAAACGCCCAATGGTGGTTGGTCATTTGCACCCAGTCGCCCAAAATCGGGTTTGCCATGGCGAAGGCAGCGTGCCGGACTTCGGCTCCGCCTGCCTGTTCCAAATAAGCTTTGGCGGCATCGACGATGGTGTCGTAGTCTTTGCACGGTAAGATTTGAGCTTTTTCAATCTGCTGCGGGGCGGTTTCGAGCGCGAAGCGGGCGTTGGTACCGCCGATGTCGGCGACCAGGCGCGGATAGCTTTTGCTGACGGGTTGTTGAATATCAGTTTGAGTAGAAGACATGGCAGTTTACTCCTTGATGGTTCAATACCAGGCTGGTCGGATATTCCAAATCGGCGCGTGAAGCGGCTTTGTCGAACACGGCTTTCTTCTCCGCACCCTGAATCGCCAGAAAAACGTTTTCCGTTTTGGCGATGGCGCCCAAGGTCATGCTGACGCGCTCGTGCGGCGCGGTAACGGGCGTGGTGTGGATGAGGGTCGGGTCGTCTGATTCGTTGATGGCTGCCTTCAGCTGCGGCGCTTGCGGGAAGAGGGAGGCGGTATGTCCGTCGCCGCCCATGCCCAAAATCAGCACGTCAGGTTGTTTGTAATGTTTCAGCGCGTAGGCAACGACGCTGTCGGGTTGTAATTCAGTTTCAGATTTGCCTGCTTCGACAACGGGAATCCAAGTCGCTGCGGCGGCTTTGTTTTGCAGCAGGTATTCGTGCGCCAAGGCGGTGTTGCTGTCGGCGTGGGTCGTCGGCACGATGCGCTCGTCAACCAAAGTAATGCCGACTTTTTGCCAGTCCAAATCTTTTTGCGACAGGGCTTGGAAGAACGGAATCGGCGAGCGGCCGCCGGAAACCGCCAATACTGCGCTGCCTTTGTTATCCAGCACGTTTTGCAGCGCGGCGGCAACTGCGTCTGCCAAAGCCTCTGAAGCGGCTGCTGCATTTTCGTATTCATGCCAAACGAACATAAAAGTGTCCTTTCTCTGTTTTCAGACGACCTTTTTTAAGAAGGATGTGGGCGGTCGTCTGAAAGGCAGTGTTTGTGAGCGGGAAAGTAAGTAAGAGCCTGTGTCGTTGATGGCGGCGTGAATGTCGGTGGAAACGCCTAATCCGCCGCCTTATGGTTTTCAGACGACCTTTTTGAACCGAGAACGCTTCAAGCAAAGGTCGTCTGAAAAGGCTTTACTGGTCTTCGTGCCACTTATGTCCGTCGCGCGCCAAGAGTTCGCGGGCGGCTTCCGGCCCCCATGAATGCGCGTCGTAGCCGTGCGGCGGGGTAGTGTTGCTTGCCCAGTTGTCCAAAATCGGCATCACATATTCCCAAGCGGCTTCGAGTTCGTCGCGGCGGTTGAAGAGGGCGAGCTTGCCGTTGATAACATCCAGCAGCAGGCGTTCGTAAGCTTCGGCGCGGCGGCCTTCGAGAGCTTTTTCCAAGTCGGTTGCCAGCGGCACGATTTCCACTTTGTTGCCTGCGCCCGGCGTTTTCATCTGCGTATAGAGGCGAACGGATTCGGTCGGCTGCAATTCGATAACCAAACGGTTGGGCGAGGCTTGGCTGTTCTCAAAAATATGGTTTTGCAGCGGACGGAAGTTCAATACGATTTCCGCCACTTTACCCGCCATGCGTTTGCCGGTACGCAGATAGAAAGGAACGCCTTTCCAGCGGTCGTTTTCGATTTCGGCTTTGATGGCGACGTAGGTTTCGGTGAAGCTGTCTTGCGGAACGTTGATTTCTTCCAGATAGCCGTTCATGCCTTTGGCGGCGGTGTATTGTCCGCGCACGACGTTTTCGTTGACGGATTCGATGGTCAGCGGTTTCAAAGATTTGATGACTTTGACTTTTTCATCGCGCACTGCGTCGGCATCCAGGCTGGCGGGCGCTTCCATCGCGGTCATGCACAGCATTTGCATCAGGTGGTTTTGCACCATGTCGCGCAACGCGCCGGTAATGTCGTAAAACTCGCCGCGTTCTTCCACACCGAGCTGTTCGGCGATGGTCAGTTGTACGCTTTCTATGTATTTGTTGTTCCACAACGGCTCGAACATCACGTTGGCAAAACGCAGCGACAGTAGGTTTTGCAGGCTTTCTTTGCCTAAGTAGTGGTCGATGCGGTAGATTTGGCATTCTTTGAAGTAGCGGGCGACATCGGTATTGATTTGTTGGGAAGAGGCGAGGTCGGTACCCAGCGGTTTTTCCAAAACGACGCGCGCGTTGTCGGCGTTCAGCCCGACTTTGGCAAGGTTTTCACAGGCTTGCGCGAAGAATTTCGGCGCGGTGGAAAGGTAGATGATGACGTTGTCGGTTTCTTTGCGTGCTTTGACCGTTTCGCCCAAAGCGGCAAAATCGGCTTCTTCGGTAACGTCCACTTTCAGATATTCGATGCGTTTGACGAACGATGCCCAAGCGTCGTCTGAAAAGTTTTGTTTGACATGGATTTTGGAGTTGGTTTCCACTTTTGCCAAAAAGCCCGCCGTATCCAAATCGCTGCGGCTGACACCCAAAATACGGCCCTGAGGATTGAGCAACCCTGCAACGTGCGCCTGATACAGACAAGGCAGCAGCTTACGCATTGCCAAATCGCCGGTCGCGCCGAACAACACCAAATCAAAATTTGTTTGTGTACTCATCGTTTTATCTCTCGTTGAGGAAGGCCTTGTGCCGGTGCCGCCGGATGCCGTGAAAGACGGGCGGTTTTGGCAGAAAAGCAATGGAAACCAATCGCCTGCATCAAAATTTCAAAACAGGCGGGCTAATGAGTAGTAATACTACACATGGCTACACATTTTGTCTATTCTCATTTTTACAAATTATTTGACTTAGTTTAAAAGTTTGATGAGTTTGGTCTGGTAGATTTTCACAAATGACGCATATCACGATTTAAATCAAATTTCTTACATTTAGCGGATTATTTTGTAACTAAATTACAAGTTTTATATTATAATAGCCTACATATATAGAGTGAGGTTTTCAGACGACCCCTTGCATGGTTTGAAAGGTCGTCTGAAACGCTGAACGCCCCACACCCAATACAAAAAATCAGAAACGCGCAAACAAAATCCCCATACTACCCCCTTCCGACAGGAGACCGAATATGACCCCCACTCCTATCCACCCCAAGCTCGCCGAAATTACCGAGCGCATCATCGAACGCAGCCGTCCGACCCGCGAAAAATATCTGGCGAAAATCCGCAGCGCCAAACAAATGGGACGGCTGGAACGCAACCAGCTCGGTTGCAGCAACCTGGCGCACGGTTACGCCTCCATGCCCAAAAGCATCAAAATCGAAATGCTTCAGGATACCGTTCCCAACTTAGGCATCATTACCGCCTACAACGACATGGTTTCCGCACACCAGCCGTTTAAAGACTTCCCCGATCAAATTAAAGACGAAGCGCAGAAAAACGGCGCGACCGCCCAAGTCGCCGGCGGCACGCCCGCCATGTGCGACGGCATCACGCAAGGCTACGCCGGTATGGAATTGTCGCTGTTCTCCCGCGACGTGATTGCCATGAGTACCGCCGTCGGCCTGTCGCACCAAATGTTTGACGGCAGCCTGTTTATGGGCGTGTGCGACAAAATCGTTCCGGGTCTAATGATAGGCGCGTTGTCGTTTGGTCATATTCCGGGCATCTTCGTCCCAGCAGGCCCGATGTCCAGCGGTATCGGCAATAAAGAAAAAGCCCGCACCCGCCAGCTTTTCGCCGAAGGTAAAGTCGGCCGCGATGCCTTGCTCGAAAGCGAAATGGGTTCCTACCACAGCCCCGGCACCTGCACTTTCTACGGCACGGCAAACTCCAACCAAATGATGATGGAAATGATGGGCGTACACCTGCCCGCCGCCGCTTTCGTTCATCCTTATACCGATTTGCGCGAAGCCCTGACCCGCTACGCCGCCGGACACCTCGCGCGCGGCATCAAAAACGGCACCATCAAACCCTTGGGCGAAATGTTGACCGAAAAATCCTTCATCAACGCCCTGATCGGTCTGATGGCGACCGGCGGTTCGACCAACCACACCATGCACCTCGTTGCTATGGCGCGCGCCGCAGGCGTGATTTTGAACTGGGACGACTTCGACGAAATTTCTTCTATCATCCCATTGCTGATCCGCGTTTACCCCAACGGCAAGGCTGACGTGAACCACTTTACCGCAGCGGGCGGCCTGCCTTTCGTTATCCGCGAATTGCTGGACGCAGGCCTGTTGCACGACGATGTCGATACCGTCGTCGGACACGGTATGCGCCACTACACCAAAGAGCCTTTCCTCATCGACGGCAAACTCGAATGGCGCGAAGCCCCCGAAACCAGTGGCAACGACGACATTCTGCGCAAAGCCGACAACCCATTCTCCCCAGACGGCGGTTTGCGCCTGATGAAAGGCAACATCGGACGCGGCGTGATTAAAGTGTCCGCCGTGCGCGAAGGCTGCCGCATCATCGAAGCGCCCGCCATCGTGTTCAACGACCAACGCGAAGTGTTGGCTGCGTTTGAGCGCGGCGAGTTGGAACGCGATTTTGTCTGCGTTGTCCGCTACCAAGGCCCGCGCGCCAACGGTATGCCCGAGTTGCACAAATTGACCCCGCCTTTGGGCATCCTGCAAGACCGCGGCTTTAAAGTGGCGCTGCTGACCGATGGCCGTATGTCCGGCGCGTCCGGCAAAGTGCCCGCGTCCATTCACATGACGCCCGAAGCCCTGATGGGCGGCAACATCGCCAAAATCCGTACCGGCGACCTGATCCGCTTCGACTCCGTTACCGGTGAACTCAACGTCCTGATTAACGAAGCCGAATGGAACGCCCGCGAAGTCGAGCGCATCGACTTGAGTGCGAACCAACAAGGCTGCGGCCGCGAACTCTTCGCCAACTTCCGCAGCATGACCAGCAGCGCAGAAACCGGCGCCATGAGCTTCGGCGGTGAATTTGCCTGATGTAGCGTTTCAGACGACCTTTGTGAACGAAAGGTCGTCTGAAAAATTATTAAAGCCGTTTAAACGGGTATCGTAGTGATTGGTAGACGTAGCGTGGGCTTTGCCCGCGAATAAAACCAAAGACGTAGGTCGGATTCAAGCAGCAGACGTAGGTCGGATTCTTGAATCCGACACAGCCGTCCAAGATGTCGGATACGAGTATCCGACTTACAGCCTGTTCCATCTTAATAAAACACCCCATTCCACTTGGAGAACCGAAATGTCCAAACTGACCCCCCGCGAAATCCTGAGCGCAGGCGCAGTTGTGCCTGTGATGGCGATTGACGATTTAAGCACCGCCGTCGATTTGTCCCACGCCCTTGTCGAAGGCGGCATCCCCACCCTCGAAATCACCCTGCGCACCCCCGTCGGCCTCGACGCCATCCGCCTGATTGCCAAAGAAGTGCCCAACGCCATCGTCGGCGCGGGTACGGTTACCAACCCCGAACAACTCAAAGCCGTTGAAGACGCAGGTGCGGTTTTCGCCATCAGCCCGGGCCTGCACGAATCCCTCGCCAAAGCCAGCCACAACAGCGGCATCCCACTGATTCCCGGTGTAGCCACTCCGGGCGAAGTCCAACTGGCTTTGGAACACGGTATCGACACCCTCAAACTCTTCCCCGCCGAAGTCGTCGGCGGCAAAGCCATGCTCAAGGCCCTCTACGGCCCTTATGCCGACGTACGCTTCTGTCCGACCGGCGGCATTAGCCTCGCCACCGCCCCCGATTACTTGGCACTGCCCAATGTCTTGTGCGTCGGCGGCTCATGGCTGACACCGAAAGAAGCCGTGAAAAACAAAGACTGGGACACCATCACCCGCCTCGCCAAAGAAGCGGCGGCATTGAAACCCAAATCCTGATGCTCCCACCTCCCAAAGGTCGTCTGAAAATCTGATTTCGGATTTTCAGACGACCTTGTTCTTTCAGGCGGCGTATATTCGGACGAAATCCGCTATAATCCGTACAATTTTTTTCCATTTTCGCGGTTCGCAAACCTCCCGCGTTACCAAAACTAGGATTCACCATGCAAAACCCACAAGCCTTGGTCATCTTCTCCGGCGGCCAGGATTCTACCACCTGCCTGATTCAGGCGATTCAAACCTACGGGCGCGAAAACGTCCAAGCCATCACCTTCCAATACGGGCAGCGCCACGCCGTCGAGCTGGAACGCGCCCGCTGGATTGCACAGGATTTGGGCGTCAAACAAACCGTACTCGACTTGAGCCTGATGCGGCAGATTACGCACAATGCCCTGATGGACGAAGCCGCCGCCATCGAAACTGCCGAAAACGGCGTTCCGAATACCTTTGTAGACGGCCGCAACGCGCTTTTCCTGCTCTACGCCGCGATTTACGCCAAAGGGCAGGGGATACGGCACATCATCGCGGGCGTGTGCGAAACCGACTTCTCCGGCTATCCCGACTGCCGCGACGTGTTCGTCAAATCCATGAACGTTACCCTTAATCTGGCGATGGACTACGATTTTCAAATCCACACGCCGCTGATGTACCTGACCAAGGCGCAAACTTGGGCGTTGGCGGATGAAATGGGCGTGTTGGACTATATCCGCGAGCAGACCCACACCTGCTACAACGGCATCGTCGGCGGCTGCCACGAATGCCCGAGCTGTATCTTGCGCGAACGCGGGCTGGCGGAATATTTGGAAAGTAAAAAGGCCGTCTGAAAATACAACCATCATCCGATACAGGTCTTATCATGCCCAAACTTTATATGTTCTACCTCGGCGGTAACGCAGGCCGTTCCAATATCGAAGTGCACGACATCCAATTTGCCGTGTGCGACGATTACCGCGAAGCCATCCCCACGCTCAAAGCCGCATGGTTCGGCGATGCGGACAAAATCCACATCGACGGCTGGCAGATTGTCGAATGGGCGGACGGTTACGACATCGCCGTATCCGAAACGCCCAAAACGAAAATGCCGTCTGAACACGCCCCGCGCCTGTATTTTGCCAATGTCGGCGGTTATCGCGCGGGTCAGCTTGCAGAAGCGCACGCTTTCGGATTGTTCGCCGCCGCCACGCCTGACGAAGCCAAACAAAAAGCCCTGCAAACCCTGTTGACCGACCATGTTCAGCAACATAAAGACAACTTAAAAGACGTGGACAACCTGCTTGCGCTCGACCGCATCGGCAAGCACACCATCCGCCTGACCCCGAATCCGCATGGCAAGCCTGCCGAAATCGGCTTTCAGGGCTATTTACCGATTTAAAGTACCCACCATGAAAATTACCAAGATATTTACCTTCGACTCTTCACACATGCTCGACGGGCATGACGGCAAATGCCAAAACCTGCACGGGCATACCTATAAACTCGAAATCACCGTTTCAGACGACCCCATACGTGGTGGCGCGAAAGACGGCATGGTGATGGATTTCACCGACCTCAAAGCCGCCGTCAAAAAACACATTACCGACCCCTTTGACCACGCGTTTATCTACCACGGCGGCAACGACCGCGAATGTCAAATTGCCGCGCTCTTGGAAGGCTGGAACATGAAAACCCTGTGCCTGCCCTGCCGCACCACTGCCGAAAACATGTCGGTCGAAATGTATGACCGTTTGCAAAACGCGGGGCTGAAAGTGTGCAGCGTGAAATTGTGGGAAACGCCGACATCGTGTGCGGAGTATGAAGGTGAGTAGGGAATATCTTGCACGTATCAATATAGTAAATTCAAATAAGACATGCCCAACCGCGTCATTCCCGCGCAGGCGGGAATCCAGACCTTGGTTTTTCAGGAATATTTAAAAATTGCAGTAATTCCAAATCTCTGGATTCCCGCCTGCGCGGGAGTGACGGTGTGGGGCGTCCTTATTTGAATCTGCTTTAAAACGGTTTTTTTCCAGTAAGGATTTCCCCCGTTTTTTCAGACGACCTTCCATATCAAATACACCCATTAAAAGGAACACCCATGAAACTCCTTCCCACCTTCCTAGTCCTCCTTGTCGCCGTCGAACATTTCTACATCGCCTGGCTTGAAATGACACAGATTCCCAGCGAAAAAGCGGCGGAAACGTTTAAGCTGCCTTATGAATTTATGGAACAAAAGCGCGTGCAGGCCCTGTTTGGCAACCAAGGGCTGTATAACGGCTTTCTCGGCATCGGGCTGGTGTGGTCGCGGTTTGCCGTGCCGGACAATGCCGTTTACGGCGCAACGATTCTGTTTCTCGGTTTCGTATTGATTGCCGCCGCATGGGGCGCGTTCTCTTCCGGCAACAAAGGCATACTCGTCAAACAAGGCCTGCCCGCGATGCTGGCAGCCGCTGCGGTATTGGCGGTATGAAAAAAATCAACGTTGCCCCCGAAAATCCGCAATACCGCATCGTTGAAATTTTCGAGAGCCTGCAAGGCGAGGGCTGGAATACGGGCATGCCTGCCGTTTTCGTCCGCTTGGGCAAATGCAACCTCGCCTGCGGCTGGTGTGATACCGATTATTTGACATTTGACATGACGAGCCTGTCCGACATTTTATGCCGTCTGAAAACCTACGCCGCCCGCAATATCATCATCACCGGCGGTGAACCGACCATACAGCCGCATCTCGATATGCTGCTGGACGCGCTCAAAGCCGAAGGCTATTTCCTCTGTCTCGAAACCAACGGCCTCAAGCCCGCGCCGCCGCAAATCGACTATGTCGCCACCAGCCCCAAAGTCTGCTACGCCGACAAATATGAAACCAACTGCATCGCCGAAGCCGACGAAGTACGCATCGTGGCGGACGGCGATGTCGTTGCGTTTTGCAAAAACATGGAACACAAAATCCGCGCGCGTCGTTACTACCTTTCGCCCTGTGAGCAAGATGGCGTGATGAACATCTACGACACCATCCGCCAAATCGGTATTTTAAACAGCCGCCCCGACGCATCCGTGCATTGGCAGTTGAGCGTGCAGACGCATAAATGGGCGGGGATAGAGTAGGGTAATAGTGAAGAATCAAACGCCAACCTAATACGCAAATATCACTCTTCTAAATCCTTATATTATTGAAAAAGGTCGTCTGAAACTTTTCAGACGACCTTTTTTGCGGCTGTCGGGTTTGTTTGATAAAAAATGGAAGGCAGAAATCAATACAGATGGAAATGCCGGGGCGGATAAGATGTAAATTATTTGATTCTTTTTCGACTGTTCAATATACTCCGACCGCTTTATTTCATCTTATTACGAAAAATTGATAGAAGTTCTCATTTTATAACACAAAAAAGCCATTTGCAGCCGAATTGCAAGGAGGTTTTGAACTTCGCTGCTATTCGGACGGCTGAATAACTAGGAGACACCATGCCATTATCTAAATTTCGTCCGGCGCGTTTGCCGGTTGCCGTTGCTGCGGCACTTTTATCCGCCTATTCCTTCGGGGCAGGGGATGGGGTTGAGCAGGTTGATTTGCCTACCGTCCAAGTAAAGGGCATCGGCAAGCAGACGACCTCCAACTACACCATTCCCGCTTCCTCCGCTGCTACCGGCATCCGCCTGACCCAGCGCGAAACGCCGCAGTCTTTGTCTGTCGTTACCGAAAAACAAATGGACGACCAAGGTTTGGATACCTTGCAGGACGTGTTGAAACAAACACCGGGCGTGTTCCACAGCAAAATGGGCAACAACGTCTCCGGCCACAGCGAGTTTATTTCGCGCAGTCAGGCGATTGACAGCATTTCCGTGGACGGCGCGCCCAAGTTCCTTTACGACGGTAAAGCCATCCGCCGCGGCACCAATAATCTGGACAGCGCATTGTACGAACAAGTCGTCGTCGTGCGCGGCGCAAGTGGTTTGTCTAACGGCGGTATGGGCGAGCCGGGCGGTACGGTTGCTTTGGAACGCAAAAAACCGACTGCCAAACCTGCCGTCAGCGTGGAAGCCGGTGTCGGTTCGTGGAAACACTACCGCTTCGTCCTTGATGCCAATCATCCTCTGAATGCCGACAATACCTTGCGCGGCCGCGCTATTTTGGTCAGCGACCACGGCGGTGATTACCTGCCGAACACATCGCGCCACAATCACACTTTCTACGGCATCCTGTCTTACGACCTCACGCCGCAAACCCACTGGCGCCTCGGTACGGAAATACACCGTTTCCGCAATACCGGCAGCTCTCCTTTCAGCTATCTGACCGTAGCGGGAAACCCTAGAAAAAATCAACCTTTCAAACCATTTGCAGCCTCACCGCGCAGCAATGCCTCGGCAAAATGGGCTTACGGTAAAGAAAACAGTGCGGAAATCTTCACCTCTGTCAATCATGAGTTTGAAAACGGTTGGGCTTTGAACGGCAACTAAAGCCATACTTATGGAAAAAGTGATGCGGTTGCCGGCATGGCTGGTCCTTTTGTCATTAATCCGGACTATTCCGCTCAATTCGTTGCCGAGCGCGACCAAGCCAAGTACACCGACCAAGATTTTTCTCTGAGTTTGGACGGCGATTACCCGCTTTGGGGACGCAAACATGAATTCAATGCCGGCATCAGCTATCAGTACAATAAGGAAACTCCCTCATATTACGAGAGGAATAAAGATGGGGTTGTCCCCGATTTGCGCCTTTTTGACGGAAATTTCACAAAACCGGCCATACCTTACCTTCGCGACGGTTTTGCCCATATGAAAAACTTCTCTGTTTACGGTTCGACCCGTTTCAAACTGACCGACAGGCTGGCATTGATAGGCGGCGGACGGTTTGTCGATTGGCAATACCGCTACAGTTCCGATCGCAACAATTTTGCCGACAGCAGGCATAAAAACAAGGTATTTATTCCCTATTTGGGCGCAAGTTATGATTTAAATGACAATCTGACAGCCTACACCTCCTATACCACCATATTCCGCCCGCAAGTGCGCAATTTGGATCGAAACGGCAAACCGCTCGAACCGCAACGCGGCAAAACATATGAACTCGGTTTAAAAGCCTCAGGGTTTGAAGGCCGTTTGAACGCTTCTGCGGCTGCGTTTATCAATAAACGTGACCATTTGTCTAAAGAAATTTATGATCGTAAAAATCAACATGTTTACTATGAATCCATTGACCGCACGACGACCAAAGGCATGGAACTGTCTGTTGGCGGACGCCTGAGCGACAAATGGCTGCTCAATGCTTCTTATGCGTACTCCAAACTCAAAAATGATTCGGGCAATGTGGTCAACCCTTCTTATCCTGCCCACCTTTTCAAACTCTTCACGGCGTATGACGTTACCGACCGCCTAAACTTGGGTGCAAACGTCAACTGGCAAAGCGGTACAAACGCCTATGATGAATACCAGCCTTTCACCGTTGCCGGTAAAGAAGCCTTAACCCAACGCCCCTACGCTACGCTGGACTTGACCGCGCGTTACAAAATCGGCAAATCCACCCGCATCGGTTTGGACTTTGAAAACGTGTTCAACAAACGCTACCGCCCCATGCCCGACATCCACGTTTACGGCACGCCGCGCAGCCTGACTGCTACGTTGAAACACACGTTCTAAATAGGCAAAAGAAAAGGTCGTCTGAAAAAACCGATTTGAAGTTTTCAGACGACCTTTATGTTTTTATAGCAAGCATAATTAACTTTAAATACGGTATATCATCAAATTCCGTCATTCCCACCCCCGCCGTAGCCTGTTCCCGCATAGGCGGGGGCGGGAATGACGATAAGCGATAAGTTGCGTGTCGAAAAAAGTTATTTAGCTATATCAATCCGTCAGTCGTTTACAGGTTGGGATTGACGATGATTTTGACGGCGGATTCGTTGTTGTGAATCAGACGCTCGAAGCCTTCGGAAATCAGCTCGTCCAGCTTGATGCGCTGGGTGATGAAAGGTTCGAGGTTGATTTTGCCTTCTTCCACCAGTTTGATGGTTTCGGCGTGGTCGTTGCAGTAGGCGATGGTGCCGCGCACGTCCAGCTCTTTCATCACGACGCTGTGGACGTTGATGGTGGCGGGGTGGCTCCAAATAGATACGATGACGACTTTCGCAGTCGGGCGGCAGGCTTCGACCATGGTGTCCAGCACTTTATTGACGCTGGTGCATTCGAATGCGACGTCCACGCCTTCGCCGTCGGTCAGTTTTTTCACTTCTTCGACGACATCGACTTCGGACGGGTCGAGGATATAGTCGGCAACGCCGGATTCACGGGCTTTGTCTTTGCGAGCCTTGCTCAATTCGGTGATGATGACTTTGATGCCTTTGGCTTTCAACACGGCGGCAAGCAGCAAACCGATCGGGCCTGCGCCGCCGACCAATGCGACGTCGCCTGCTTTCGCGCCGCTGCGGACGTAGGCGTGATGGCCGACGGACAGGGGTTCAATCAAAGCGGCTTGGTCTAACGGGATTTTGTCGGAAATCGGATGCACCCAGCGGCGTTTGACGGCGATTTTTTCGGCAAGGCCGCCACCGCAGCCGCCCAAGCCGATGAAGTTCATGTCTTTGGAGAGGTGGTAGTTGCTGCCTTCGCCGGTCGGTACGTCATCGCGGATGATGTAGGGTTCGACCACGACGTGTTGTCCGACTTTGAGGTCGTCCACGCCTTCGCCGACGGCATAAACCACGCCGGAGAATTCGTGTCCCATCGTTACGGGTGCGGACTCGCCGGAAATCGGGTGCGGATGGCCGCAGGGCGGAATGAAAATCGGGCCTTCCATAAATTCGTGCAGGTCGGTACCGCAGATACCGCACCAGGCGACGTTGATGCCGACGGTGCCGGGGGCGACGGTCGGTTCGGGGATGTCTTCGATGCGGATGTCGCCTTTATCGTAAAAACGTGCTGCTTTCATTGTAACGCTCCTTGTTTTGAGGTTGGAAAGAAAGGTCGTCTGAAAGGTCGGACGGCTTTTCGGGGAAAGGTAGGTGTGCATTTGAATGACGACAGTTTTTATTATAGTGGCTTAACTTTAAACCAGTACGGCGTTGCCTCGCCTTAGCTCAAAGAGAACGATTCTCTAAGGTGCTGAAGCACCAAGTGAATCGGTTCCGTACTATTTGTACTGTCTGCGGCTTCGTCGTCTTGTCCTGATGTTTGTTAATCCACTATATTGGCAGGGCTTGTGTCGTTTGATTGCCGTTATTTTAATACTTTTTGCTTTGGTCGGCAGGCTGTATTTCGAATAAACAAAAAAAGGTCGTCTGAAAACCTGGAAACAAGGTTTTCAGACGACCTTTCGTTTAGCCCGATTGGGAACGTTGATTACAGGCTGTAATACATTTCAAATTCCAACGGATGCGGCGCCATGCGTATGCGGCGTACGTCTTCTTCTTTGAAGGCGATGTAGCTGTCGATCCAGTCTTTGCTGAACACGCCGCCGCGCAGCAGGAATTCGTGGTCGGCTTTGAGGGCGGCGAGGGCTTCTTCCAAAGAGGCGCAGACGGTTGGGACGAGTGCGTCTTCTTCCGGCGGCAGGTCGTAGAGGTTTTTATCGGCTGGGTCGCCCGGATGGATTTTGTTTTGAATGCCGTCCAAACCTGCCATCAGCAGGGCGGCGAACGCCAAGTATGGGTTGGCGGTCGGGTCGGGGAAGCGCGCTTCGATGCGGCGTGCCTTGCTGCTGTTCACGGACGGGATGCGGATGGACGCGGAACGGTTTTTGGCAGAGTAGGCGAGTTTGGTCGGTGCTTCGAAGTGCGGCACGAGGCGTTTGTAGGAGTTGGTGGATGGATTGGTAATCGCGTTCAGGGCTTTGGCGTGTTTGATGATGCCGCCGATGTAGTAGAGGGCGGTGTCGCTCAAGCCGGCATAGCCGTCGCCTGCGAACAGGTTTTGACCGTCTTTCCAGATGGATTGGTGGACGTGCATACCGCTGCCGTTGTCGCCCATGATGGGTTTGGGCATGAAGGTGGCGGTTTTACCGAAGTTGTGGGCAACGTTTTGGATGACGTATTTCATGTCTTGGGTTTGGTCGGCGCGTTTGACCAAGGTGGCGAAGCGCGTGCCGATTTCCATTTGGCTGCCGGTGCCGACTTCGGCGTGGTGGACTTCGACTTCGATGCCGAGTTCTTCCAAAATGTTCACCATGGCGGAACGCAGGTCTTGTCCGGCGTCAATCGGGGCGACGGGGGCGTAGCCGCCTTTGACGGTAGGGCGGTGGCCGGTGTTTTGACCGTCCATGTGCAGGCCGCTTGCCCATGCGCCGCTTTCGGACGTGATTTCGTAACGGGTTTTGTGCATATCGGTTTCAAACTCTACGCCGTCGAAGACGAAGAATTCGGGTTCGGGGCCGAAGTATGCGGTGTCGCCGATGCCGGAGGATTTGAGGTAGGCTTCGGCGCGGCGGGCGATGGAGCGCGGGTCGCGGTCGTAGCCTTGACCGTCGGCGGGGTCGATGACGTCGCAGGTGAGGACGACGGTGGTGTCGTCGAAGAAGGGGTCGATGAAGGCAGTCGCAGGGTCGGGGCGCAACTGCATGTCGGATGCCTGAATGCCTTTCCAGCCGCCGATGGACGAGCCGTCAAACGCCTGACCGTTTTCAAACCACTCTTCAGGGTCGTCGAGGACGATGCGGGCGGGGATGGTGAAGTGGTGCTGCTTGCCTTTGGTATCGGTAAAGCGCAAATCTACGAAGCGGGCTTCGCTTTCTTCAATCAGTCTTACTGCGTCTTTGATAGACATTTTCGGCTCCTAATGGGAAGTAACGGATACGGAATCTCGCGGAAAATCTGCTGCATTTTATCACGCCGAAGGTCGTCTGAAACCGCAAATCCGTTAAATTTCTGACTTGCGGAATATAGTTTCAGACGACCTGATTGTCAACAATCTGGTACATAGTCCGATTTGTTGCAAAACAGCGGTATGAGGCGGCAAAGGCGGTTATAATGGGCGGTCTTTGCATTTGTCCTGCCGAATAGGATTTTTATGAACACTATTCCCCGTTATGCCGTTTTCGGCAACCCCGTCGCGCACAGCAAATCGCCGCAAATCCATCGGCAGTTTGCCTTGCAGGAAGGCGTCGAAATCGAATACGAACGCATTTGCGCCGACATCGGCGGTTTCGCGCAGGCGGTTGAAGCGTTTTTTGACAATGGCGGGCGCGGGGCAAATGTTACCGTACCGTTCAAGCAGGAAGCGTTTGCCTTGTCGGACGAACATTCGGAACGCGCTTTGGCGGCGGGTGCAGTCAATACGCTGATTTTGCTGGAAAACGGTAAAATACGCGGCGACAATACCGACGGACTCGGACTGACGGACGATATTGCAAAAAGGCTGGGTGTAGAGATTTCCGGCAAAACCGTCTTGCTGCTCGGCGCGGGCGGCGCGGTGCGCGGCGTCATTCCCGTATTGAAAGAATACCGCCCCGCGCGCATCGTTATCGCCAACCGAACCCACGCCAAAGCAGCGGAAATGGCGGCGCATTTCGATATTGAAGCCATACCTTTGGATCAACTGGAAGGCGGCTTCGACATCATCATCAACGGTACATCCGGCGGCTTAAGCGGACAGCTTCCCGCCGTGTCGCCGAAAATTTTTGAACATTGCACTTTGGCTTACGATATGGTTTACGGCGAAGCGGCGCAGCCGTTTTTAGCGTTCGCCCGCCAATCAGGCGCAAAACAAACCGCCGACGGATTGGGTATGCTGGTCGGACAGGCGGCAGCTTCCTACCGTCTCTGGCGCGGCTTTGCGCCCGATGTCCTGCCCGTCGTCCAATATATGAGAGAGTTATAAAATGTTCCGCATCATCAAATGGCTGATTGCCCTGCCTTTAGGCGCATTTATCTTTTTCAACGCTTATGTGTACGGCAACATCATCACTTACCGCGCCGTCGCGCCGAACAAAACCGCCTTCATGGCGATGCGGATGCGGCAATTTCAAAACGAAGGCAAAGATGTCGCACTCGATTACCGCTGGGTGCCTTACGACCGCATTTCGGTCAACCTGAAAAAAGCCCTGATTGCCTCCGAAGACGCCAAATTCGCCGAACACGGCGGCTTTGACTGGGGCGGCATCCAATACGCCATCAAGCGCAACAAACAAAGCGGCGAAGTCAAAGCAGGCGGCTCGACCATCAGCCAACAGCTTGCCAAAAACCTGTTTTTGAACGAAAGCCGCAGCTATGTCCGCAAAGGCGAAGAAGCCGCGATTACCGCGATGATGGAAGCCGTTACCGACAAAGACCGCATTTTCGAGCTGTATCTGAACGCCATCGAATGGCACTACGGCGTATTCGGTGCAGAAGCCGCGTCCCAATATTTCTATAAAAGACCCGCCGCCAACCTGACCAAACAGCAAGCCGCCAAACTCGCCGCCCGCGTCCCCGCACCGCTGTTTTACGCCGACAACCCCAAAAGCAAACGCCTGCGCAACAAAACCAACATCATCCTGCGCCGCATGGGTTCGGCAGAACTGCCTGAAAGCGATATGGATTGAGGTCGTCTGAAAATCAGGTGATGGGGTTTCAGACGACCTTTGTGCAACTGTAACCTTGTTTGCCGTATCACATATACCACTTATCCGAATACTTTTTCCGTCATTCCCGCCCCCGCTTACGCGAGGACAGGCTACGGCGGGAATCCATCGTAAAACTTGTGAAACCTTGATTTGAAAAACAGTTTCTGAATTTCAAAAATGGATTCCCTCCGTAGCCTGTCCTCGCGTAGGCGGGGGCGAGAATGACGGCAAGCGGTAAGTTGTGTGTCAAAAATAATATCGTACATAAGGGCGTTGGCAACGCCGTATCATTGCAATTTTAATCTACTTCAGAAAACGCCCGTTTCGTCATCTTTACCCCACCTGTGTGGGAATAACGAAACGGGCGTTTTTGAATGGATTTTTTCTGCGCCGCTGTCTTAGGCAAAATTTACGCCACGAAATCCAAACCTATGTCTAACGAGCGGCTGCTGTGGGTCAGATAGCCGAGGGCGATGCCGTCCACGCCGGTTTGTGCCACGCGCTTCAGGCGGTCGAAGCCGATGCCGCCCGATGCTTCGCAATAGATGGTGTGGGGGTGGGCGGTTTGCGTGTGGCAGCGGTTTGCCGCTTCCTTCAGGGTTTCGTCGTCCATGTTGTCCAGCAAAATCCGTTCCGCGCCCGCCGCGATGGCTTCGTCCAGTTGTGCCAACGTGTCCACTTCGATTTCCACGCAGGTCAACGGTCCGACCGCCTGTTTTGCCTGCCGAACTGCTTGGGCGATGCTGTCGCAATAGGCGAGGTGGTTGTCTTTGATGAGCACGGCGTCGTCCAAACCCATGCGGTGGTTCACGCCGCCGCCCGCCCTGACGGCGTATTTTTGCAGGACGCGCAGCAGGGGGATGGTTTTGCGGCTGCACACGATGTCTGCACCGTATTCGGCGACTTCGGCAACGGCACGCGCGGTGGCGGTGGCGATGCCGCTTAAGTGTGTGAGGTAGTTGAGCGCGGTGCGTTCGGCGGCGAGCAGCGCGCGGGCGTTGCCTTCGACGGCGGCAAGCGTCTGACCTGCGCGGACGGCTTGTCCGTCGTGGATTTCGGCTTGGAAGTGGACGCACGGATCCATCGTCTGAAAGGCGAGGCGCGCCAAGTCCATGCCGGCGATAACGCCGTCTTCGCGGCTGACGAGGAAGAGTTTGGCGGTTTTATCGGGGGCGATGACGGCGGCGGACGTAATGTCGCCGCGCCTGCCCAAGTCTTCGTGCAAGGCTTGTTCGACTATGGGGCGCAACAGGGTGTCGGGCAGGGGGGAAGAGGGTGTTTTCAGACGACATGGGGTTTCCTTTATTGAAAAAGATGGATGTTGCACCGACGGGGCAAAACTTCATTTTATAGTGGATTAACAAAAACCAGTACGGCGTTGCCTCGCCTTAGCTCAAAGAGAACAATTCTCTCCGGCGTCATCTGATTATTTTGAAATTGCCATTTCAATGACTTGCTCAACATAGTTGTTTTCCAAATCAATTACGTCTCCTTTTCTTTGTTTTGATATTTTTAATTCGTCATACGCGTAAAAAATAGCAATTTTTTTCCCTTCACAAAATAAATGTCTGTCGGATTTATTCATCATATACATACTTTCATTCCTTACGATGCCTTCACCATCTATAAAACTAAAACTATTCGGTATGTTTCTTCTTTCCATTCCTGCCTCATATATTGACGATATTACTCCGGAAACGCTTCTGGTGATAATCTGTCCGGAATCAATATTAGCCCACCATTCATCCGACGCAAACAATCCTTTGTCTTTTTTGATGCCAAAGATACTTTCGTCATTCAATGACAGTAATCTTGTATCTTCAATATGCTCCTTCTTTTTTCTATTTTTCATATCTTTTTTAAAATCATAAACCAAATACATATCATCATCTAAATTTAAATAGCTCATTTTATATCTCCAATTTTTTCAAAATGAATAATCTGTTTCTCAAAAGCTTCTTTGCCGCCAGATTTCCCCAGCCCTGTATTGACTACCCCTTTTCCTTTATTCACATGTGGTTTTCCTTGGCCTTCAAGCTTGAATTGCACTTGTGTTTTTTCAGTCCATCCCTTATTTGTGCGAGGTAAATCTGGAAAAAGTTTGCCTGTGGCTGAGTTGCCTGTGGTGCCAATCTTTTTTAAAACTTCCATAGTTCCTGGTAAGGTGTTCAAGCACCAAGTGAATCGGTTCCGTACTATCTGTACTGTCTGCGGCTTCGTCGCCCTGTCCTGATTTTTGTTAATCCACTATAGGTCGTCTGAAAACGGGCTAACGGCTGCCCAGCGGCAGTCCGATGTCCGAAATCAGCCTATCGGGCAGGACGTCGTCGAGGAAGCGGTAAAGCTGCGCGGGACGGCCTTTGCTGCCCGATACGCCGGTATCCGACGGCTCGATGAGGTTTTGCTGCTGAATCTGGCGGCGGAAGTTTTGCTTGTGCAGCAATCTGCCGCTGATGGCTTCGACGCTGTTTTGCAGTTGCAGCAGCGTGAATTCGGGCGGCATCAGTTCGAAAATCACGGGGCGGTATTTGATTTTGGCGCGCAGGCGGGACAGGGCGGTTGCCAACACGCGGCGGTGGTCGTGGCGCATGGGCTGCCCCGTGAGCGCGAAGTCGAAGTTTGCCTGCGGCTCGGCGGCTTCCGCTATCAGACCGCTTTCAAACAGCATTTCATAGCGTTGCAAAACGTATTCTTCCGACCAGTTTTCCGGCTCGACCCCCCAACACAAATGAATGCGCTTGAGCCGCTTTTGGCGGACTTCCTCCGTGTCTGCCGAGTTTGCCCAAATGCGCAGGCGGCTGACAATGGCGTCGCGCTGCCCGCCGTCGGTACGCAAATCTTCCCACGGGAAATAGCCGTAGCAGTCCTGCCATTTCGCATCCGGGTGCAGGATGCTGTCGGCTGCCTCGCGCACCAGCCCCAAATAGCTGACGTACAAGACGGGCATGCCGTGTTCGTTGCGTCGGTGGGTATCGACAAAGGTGTAAAGCTGTTCCACATAGCCCATAGGCTGCGAAGTCTGCTTGGCGACCCACAGCTTCACGCCCGCCTGAAGGGAATTGCGCAGGGGGGAGAGCGGGCCGTTGGGCAGGAGCGTGCCTTGGGCGACGGTCAATACCCGCAGGCCGCCGTCGGTAACGGCAATCAATACGGGAACCAGCTCGACGATGCTTTGCGGCGGGGCTTCGGCTTCGGGGTAGGCGTCCATGCTCGGCTTTCTGCGGGTGGGAAAGGCTTTATTGTAAACCAAAGCGGTTTGTCGGAACGAAGCGGGTCGGTTTTGCGGTATCTCAAACCTGTTTTCAGACGACCTTGCATATTATACTCAAGTTGAGCATAATATAAAAACAGTTTGAAAAACAGACGGCAAACCTTCATGCCGCCTCAAAAACCAGCTACAAGGAAACATCATGCAAACCGCCGCCCGCCGCTCGTTCGATTACGATATGCCACTCATCCAGACGCCGACTTCCGCCTGCCAAATCCGTCAGGCGTGGGCGAAGGTTGCCGACACGCCCGACCGCGAGACGGCAGGTCGTCTGAAAGACGAAATCAAGGCCTTGCTGAAGCAGAAAAACGCGGTTTTGGTGGCGCATTATTATGTTGATCCGCTGATTCAGGATTTGGCTTTGGAAACGGGCGGATGCGTGGGCGATTCGCTGGAGATGGCGCGCTTCGGCGCGGAACACGAAGCCGGTACGCTGGTGGTGGCAGGTGTGCGCTTCATGGGCGAGAGCGCGAAAATCCTCTGCCCTGAAAAAACGGTGTTGATGCCTGATTTGGAAGCGGAATGTTCTTTGGATTTGGGTTGCCCGGAAGAGGCGTTTTCGGCGTTTTGCGACCAACACCCCGACCGTACAGTGGTGGTGTACGCCAACACTTCCGCCGCCGTGAAAGCGCGTGCCGACTGGGTGGTAACGTCTTCGGTGGCGTTGGAAATCGTGTCGTATCTGAAATCGCGCGGCGAGAAGCTGATTTGGGGACCCGACCGCCACCTCGGCGACTATATCCGCCGCGAAACGGGCGCGGATATGCTGTTGTGGCAGGGTTCGTGCATCGTCCATAACGAATTCAAAGGGCAGGAACTGGCGGCGTTGAAGGCGGAACATTCCGATGCGGTGGTGCTGGTTCATCCCGAATCGCCGCAAAGCGTCATCGAACTGGGCGACGTGGTCGGCTCGACCAGTAAACTGCTGAAAGCTGCCGTATCGCGTCCTGAAAAAAAATTCATCGTGGCGACCGATTTGGGCATCCTGCACGAAATGCAAAAGCAGGCGCCCGACAAAGAATTTATCGCCGCACCGACGGCGGGCAACGGCGGAAGCTGCAAAAGCTGCGCGTTCTGCCCGTGGATGGCGATGAATTCGCTGGGTGGCATCAAATACGCCCTGACAAGCGGACGTAACGAAATCCTGTTGGACAGGAAGCTGGGCGAAGCCGCCAAACTGCCCTTGCAGCGTATGCTCGACTTCGCGGCAGGACTCAAGCGCGGGGATGTGTTCAACGGCATGGGGCCCGCCTGATTTGCCGTCCATATTGCCGTTTCAGACGACCTCTCAAACAAGGACAACACCATGCAAACCGATTGCGACGTATTGATTGCCGGAAACGGGCTGGCGGCACTGACGCTCGCCCTGTCGCTGCCTGAATCATTCCGCATCGTCATTTTGTGCAAAAACTGGCTGGACGACACTGCCAGCCGTCATGCGCAAGGCGGGATTGCGGCGGCGTGGTCGGGAGAGGATGATATCGAAAAACACGTTGCCGATACTTTGGAAGCGGGAGCAGGTTTGTGCAACGAAGCCGCCGTCCGCACCATCCTGTCGCAGGGCAAACCGGCAA
This sequence comes from Neisseria sicca 4320, assembly GCF_000193735.1. Lineage (GTDB taxonomy): Bacteria > Pseudomonadota > Gammaproteobacteria > Burkholderiales > Neisseriaceae > Neisseria > Neisseria sicca_E. Next base: position 132,504 of record NZ_AEPF01000058.1, on the reverse strand, counting down.
TCGAATGGCTGCTGGCGCAGGGCGTGGCGTTCGACCAAAATAATAACGGCCTGCACCTGACGCGCGAAGGCGGGCATACCTGCCGCCGAATCGCCCACGTCGCCGATTACACGGGCGAAGCCGTCATGCAAAGCCTGATTGCCCAAATACGCTGCCGCCCGAACATCCGCGTTTACGAGCGGCAGATGGCGTTGGACGTTCAAACCGAATCAGGCGCAGCGTGCGGACTGACCGTCCTTGACCGCCGAACGCAAGAAACCTACCGCATCCGCGCCCGCCATACCGTACTCGCAGGCGGCGGCTTAGGACAGATTTACGCCGCCACCACCACGCCGCCCGAATGCACTGGCGACGCCATCGCCATGGCGATACGCGCAGGCTGCGCAGTCGAAAACCTCGAATTTATCCAATTCCACCCCACAGGCTTGGCAAGGTCGTCTGAAAACGGCCGCACCTTCCTGATTTCCGAAGCCGTGCGCGGCGAAGGCGGCATCCTGACCAACCAAGCGGGCGAACGGTTTATGCCGCATTACGACCGCCGCGCCGAACTCGCGCCGCGCGACATCGTTGCCCGCGCCATCGCCGCCGAAATCGCCAAACAAACGCAAGACTTCGTCTCACTCGATATCAGCCATCAACCCGCAGAGTTCGTCCGTCAGCATTTTCCGTCCATCCATCGGCACTGCCTGTCCCAATGCGGCTTGGACATCACGCGCCAAGCCATCCCCGTCCGCCCCGTGCAACACTACACCTGCGGCGGCATCCAAACCGACCCCCGCGGCAGAACCTCCCTGCCGCAGCTCTACGCCTTAGGCGAAACCGCCTGCACCGGCTTGCACGGAGCCAACCGCCTCGCCAGCAACTCCCTGCTCGAATGCGTCGTTACCGCCAGGCTTGCCGCCCAAACCATCGCGGACGGACAAGCATTCCAAACCGCACCGCCCCAAAGGTCGTCTGAAAACCCCTCCGCCGAAGCGTGCATCTTTTCAGACGACCTCCAAAACACATTCAGCCGCCCCGTCCTGCAAGCCTTCAACCAACGCCATCTGGGCATCCTCCGCAACGATACCGACCTACGCCGCGCCATCGCCCAGCTGCGGCTTTGGAAGCAAAACCAAGCCGAACCGCACACCGTGTCCGAATACGAAAACCGCAACCTGCTCGAATGCAGCCTCGCCGTCGCCCAAGCCGCATACGCAAGGCGGCAAAACATCGGCGCGCATTTCAATACCGATTTGGCAGAGTGTGTCGATTGGAAAAAACAGGCGGCAAGCTGAAGGGTAGGGCTGCGCGGGGATTTGGGATATTTCTGTGAAAAATGAAGAAAGGTCGTCTGAAAGGGGATTTCAGACGACCTTTCTATTCTTCAATCATTTCTTTTTGATGAATTTTTATCTACTTACCGGCCGGAATTTAATTCACCGTTTTTAATAATAAGCAGGATACATATCCAGTTCATTTTTTATTGGAGATGAACAGAGAAGTCATACCGGTTTTACTTGGAAAAAAGGGTAATTGACCCTGTATAATCGATTAAATATCTGGCTTTTGAGAGATATGATGCGGCGTAAGTCATTCTACATTTTCTAAAACAGCCTACATCAAATTTGAAAATCATCCCTACATATAGTGGATTAAATTTAAATCAGGACAAGGCGACGAAGCCGCAGACAGTACAGATAGTACGGAACCGATTCACTTGGTGCTTCAGCACCTTAGAGAATCGTTCTCTTTGAGCTAAGGCGAGGCAACGCCGTACTGGTTTAAATTTAATCCACTATAAAAACCTGCTTTAAGGTATTAAGGAATAACAACAATGAAAACTGAAAATCTCCACCAACACCCCCATCACAGTGCGCTCGTTTCAATGATTTGGAACATCGCTAACGGTCTGCGCGGGACTTACCGTCCGCCGCAATACCGCCGTGTGATGCTGCCTTTGATTGTGCTTGCCCGCTTTGATGCGATTTTGAGCAAACATACAGATGCAATGAAAGCTTTATTTGATGAGAACCAGGAGGAAGACGGAACAGTCAAGCTCCCACAAGTGTTGTTAGATAAAAAACTCACTGCGATTGTTGGAAAAGACCGCAAGCAAAAGCTGTATAACATCAGCGGTTTCAATCTTGCCCGCCTGCTGGACGACCCCGATCATATCCGCGTGAATTTAATCCACTACATCAACGGTTTTTCTGCCAAAGCCAAAGATATTTTTGACAAATTTGAGTTTGAAAAAGAAATCGACAAGCTGGATGAAGCCAATCGTCTGTATAAAGTCCTGCAAACCTTCGTCGGAGATTTGCAGTCGCACGGACTGACTTTGTCGCCGGATGTCATTTCCAACACGCAAATGGGCTATTTGTTTGAAGAATTGATTCGTAAATTTAATGAGCAGGCTAATGAAGAAGCCGGAGACCACTTTACCCCGCGTGAAGTCATCCGTCTGATGGTCAATATTGCCTTTGCAGAAGACCATCAAGAGTTATCCAGACCCAGCATGTACTATGAAATTTATGACCCGACCTGCGGTACAGGCGGCATGCTTTCCGAATCTGAAAAAGCCTTGAAAGGGTTCAATCAAACAATCCATCTCGGTTTATACGGACAAGAATATAACAACGAATCCTATGCCATCTGTTGCGCCGATTTATTGATTAAAGACGAACCCGCCGAAAACATCATTTTCGGCGATACCTTGGGGGTAAAAAACGCCAAAGACAAAGGAAACGGCTTTACCCCGCATGACGGGCATCCAAGCAGACGCTTTGATTATATGTTTGCGAATCCGCCGTTTGGCGTGGAATGGAAAATCCAAGAAGATTACGTTAAAGAAGAATACGCAGATAAAGGCTTCAATGGCCGTTTCGGCGCAGGTTTACCGCGTATCAACGACGGCTCTCTACTCTTTTTGCAGCACATGATAAGCAAAATGAAGCAGCCTGAAAAAGACGACCAAGGCTCGCGCATCGCCGTGGTATTTAACGGCTCGCCGCTGTTTACCGGCGATGCAGGTAGCGGCGAAAGCAATATCCGCCGTTATGTGATTGAAAACGACATGCTTGAAGCCGTTATCGCGCTGCCGGATCAAATGTTTTACAACACCGGCATTTATACCTACATTTGGATTTTATCGAATAAGAAAAGTGCCAAACGGCAAGGCAAAGTGCAGTTGATTAACGCCACGCAGTATTATCAAAAAATGCAAAAATCGCTCGGCAACAAGCGCAACGAATTGTCAGAAAAGCATATCGCCGACATTACCAAACTGTATGCCGATTTTGCCGAAACCAAAGACAGCAAGATTTTCGACAACCAAGATTTCGCCTATTTGAAAATCACGGTAGAACGCCCCTTGCGCCTGAATTTCCAAGCCAGCGCAGAACGCATTGAAAAACTGCGGGAACAAACCGCCTTTGCGAATTTGGCGAAAAGCAAAAAAATCAAAAACGAAGCGCAAATCAAAGCCGATGAAGACAGAGGCGAAGCGCAGCAACAAGCCATTATCGACGCATTGAGCGGATTGGATGACACACTTTATACAAACCGCGACGCCTTTTTAAAAGTATTGAATCCGGCGTTAAAAGCCTTGAATTTCACCATCGGCGCACCGCTGAAAAAAGCCATTTTGGACGCATTGAGCGAGCGCGACCCAACCGCTGATATTTGCACAGACAGCAAAGGCAATAAAGAAGCCGATTCACAACTGCGCGATACCGAACTGGTACCGATGCCGTCTGAAATCCTATTCCCATTAAGTTTGGGCTATGACAACGAAACGAATTTGGACGAATTATTGACCGCTCTGCGCCCGACAATAGAAGCCTATATGCAAGCCGAAGTCTTACCGCATGTGCCGGATGCGTGGGTGGATGAAAGCAAAACCAAACTCGGCTTTGAAATTCCGATAAACCGTCATTTTTATGAATACCAGCCGCCACGCGATTTGGCTGTAATTAAAGCCGAAATCAACGCCTTGGAGCAAGAAATCATACAAATGCTCGGCAATTTGCAATAACAGGCGGACGGGATTTTTCTGAAATACACGCAATACCATCGTAGGGTAAGCAGAAACTTCCCTACGATGGTATTAAAAACGAGATATAAAAATGAACAGATACGATAGATATAAAGATAGCGGTATTCCTTGGTTGGGAGAAGTACCGGAACATTGGGAAATAAAACACAGTAACCAAATCTTCAAAATTCATAACGGGGCAACACCAAAAACATCAGAGCCTGACTATTGGGGAGATGAAATTGCATGGTTTACTCCAAAGGATTTAGGAGATAACAAGAATAAAGAAATTGCTGCAAGCCTAAAAATGATAACGAAAGAAGGCTATGAAAACTGTGGCGTTTCATTAGCTCCGGCTAAAAGTATTGCCTTATCTAAACGTGCGCCAATCGGGCATTTGGCCATAACCTTGCTTCCTGCCGTAGTCAACCAAGGCTGCTTTTTATTGGAAGTGCTATCTCCCAATGACGTGAATTATTTATATTATTGGTTATATGCAAATAAATCGACTTTAAATAGCTTTGGGCAAGGTTCTACATTTATGGAATTACCGAGAGAAAAATTTGCAATGTTAAAAATCTCTATTCCATCTGAAAAAGAACAAACCGCCATCGCCCAGTACCTAGACACTAAGCTCGGTGAAATCGATGCGCTGATTGGCAAGCAACAAACGCTGCTCGAAAAGCTAGCGGAACAGCGCACCGCCGTGATTACCCATGCCGTAACCAAAGGCTTAAACCCCGCAGCCCCGATGAAAAACAGCGGCGTGGAATGGTTGGGGGATGTACCGGCGCATTGGGAAGTTTTATCAATTAAACGGTTGAGCCAAGTAAAAAGAGGGGCATCACCAAGGCCCATTGATAATCCTGATTATTTTGATGATGATGGAGAATATGCTTGGGTGAGAATTGCAGATGTAACAGCGAGCAATATGTATTTGTTAGAAACAACACAACGATTATCTGATTTAGGCAAATCTTTTAGCGTCCCTTTACTGCCAAATAGTCTATTTTTAAGTATCGCTGGAAGTGTAGGAAAACCAATTATTACAAAAATAAAAGCTTGTATTCACGATGGTTTTGTTTATTTTCCTGAATATAAAAATAATATTAAATTTTTGTATTATATTTTCTACTCAGGGCAACCATATCTAGGCTTAGGAAAAATGGGAACGCAATTAAATTTAAATACAGATACCGTTGGCACAATAAAAATTTCTTTACCGCCTAAAGAAGAACAAACCGCCATCACAGATTACCTTGACCAAGAAACCGCCAAAATCGACCGCTTGTGCGATACGGTCAATCAAACCATAGGTCGTCTGAAAGAATACCGCACCGCGCTGATTACTCAGGCGGTTACAGGGAAAATAAAAATAACCGATGAATAAAGGGCATAGGCGGATTCAAGCCTACCTTGCAATCAATAAAATGGGAGCAAACGGATGCATACCGAACCATACTTTGAAAATGAAATTGAGCACAGCCTATTAACGGAAGGCGGTTACCAAAAAGGCTTGGCAGAAGATTATGAAAAATCAACCGCACTTTTTCCTGCCGATGCCGTGGCATTTATTCAGACGACCCAACCGAAACTATGGGCGTATTTGGAAATGTCGCGTAAAGATAAGGCGAAAGACGAGCTGATCAAAGCGTTAAATCAAGAATTGAACATTAAAGGCAGCCTGCATGTGCTGCGCAATGGTTTCCGTGTGGCAAACCGTACGGCAAAAATGGCATATTTCGCCCCCAATTCCACTTTAAATGAAACCACGCAGCAGCAATACGATGCCAATATCGTCAAAATTACCCGCCAAGTGATTACCGAATGTAACGAGCGGATTGATATGGTATTGTCGGTAAACGGTATTCCTGTTATCACCATCGAATTAAAAAACGAAATGTCGGCAACCGGCTGGACGGTGGAAGATGCGATGCGCCAATACCGTCAAGATCGGAATCCGCAGGGCAAATTATTTGAATTTAAAAAACGTGCGTTGGTGCATTTTGCGGTGGATACGCAAGAAGTGCATATGACCACCAAGCTGGAAGGCGAGGGTACGCGCTTTTTGCCGTTTAACCGCGGTTTTAATGATGGTAAAGGCAATCCGCCGGTTGAAAACGATGTGCGTACGGAGTATTTGTGGCGCGAGATGTTGCGTAAAGATAGCTTAATGGAATTGATTGGGCGCTTTTTGCATTTGAGCCGTGAAGAACGAAAAGTCCGCCTGAATTCGGGTTTCCGCTATATCACAACCGAGAGCATGATTTTTCCGCGTTTCCATCAGCTTGATGCGGTAAGGAAATTGATTGCCCACACTAAAGCGCACGGCGCGGGCAGAAATTATCTGATTCAGCATTCGGCAGGCTCCGGCAAGTCCAATACGATTGCTTGGCTGGCGCATCATTTGGCTTCTTTGCATAATGCCACTGATGAAAAAATCTTTAACTCGGTGATTATTGTTACCGACCGTGTGGTGTTGGACAGACAGTTGCAAGAAACGGTGGCGCAATTTGAGCAAACCGATGGCGTGGTTCAGAAAATTGATAGGGATACCCACCAGCTTACCGCCGCGCTGGCGGCAAATGTGCCGATTATCATCACGACGATTCAAAAATTCCCTTATGTGATGCACAGCATTCAAACCAAGGCAAAACATGGCGAACACATTTCGCTTGATACCGAAGGCAAACGCTTTGCGGTCATCGTGGATGAAGCGCACAGTTCGCAAACGGGCGAGACGGCAAGCGAGTTGCGCCAGGTGTTGAACAAAAGCGGGATTGAAGCGGCAATTGCGGCTGAGTTTTTAGATTTGGAAGATGACGAGCTGCCTGAAGATATTGAAACGCAAAAAAATATCCTGCGCGAACAGTTCAAACGCAGCCGCCAAGATAATTTGAGCTTTTTTGCTTTCACTGCTACGCCAAAATGGAAAACGTTGGCGTTGTTTGACGAACCGAACGAGCAAGGCAAAACGCCGTTTCATAGCTACACCATGAAACAGGCGATTGAAGAAGGCTTTATTTTGGATGTGTTGGCAAACTATACGACCTATAAACAATATTTCCGTTTATTGAGTACGGCAGATAGCCATATCGAATTACCGAAGCACAAAGCCAAAAAAGAGCTGATGCGGTTTGTGAATTTACATCCGAGCGTAATCAGTCAAAAGGTGGAAATCATTATCGAGCATTTCCAGTCGGTAACCCGCCATAAGATCGGCGGCTATGCTAAGGCGATGGTGGTAACGGGTTCGCGTGAAGCTGCGGTACGCTATAAATTGGCATTTGATGAATATATTGCCGAAAAAGGGTATAAGGGAATCAAATCACTGGTGGCGTTCTCAGGCAAAGTGATTCTGCCGGAACAAACCGAAAAAGAATATTCCGAACCCGGCATGAATGGCGGCATTAAGGAAACTGAGCTTCCCGAACAGTTTGACAGCGATAATTATCAAGTGCTTTTGGTGGCAGATAAATATCAAACCGGTTTTGACCAGCCGTTGTTGCATACCATGTTTGTCGATAAAGTGCTGTCGGGTGTGCAGGCGGTGCAGACGCTGTCTCGTTTAAACCGTACGGCAAAAGGCAAGGAAGATACGTTTGTACTGGATTTCGTCAATGATCATGAAGACATTTATGCAGCTTTCAAACCGTATTATCAACGGACAGAGCTGAGCGAGATTCCTGATGATGAGAAGTTGGCAAGTCTGGGCAATACACTGGATGAGTGGAAGATTTATACGCCAAATGACATTGATGAATTTGCCGGTGTTTGGTTTAGCGGGCGTACCACACCAAGCAATAGCGAGCATAAAAAGCTTAATGCGATCATTGATAAAGCGATTGAAAAATATCTGCATATTTCAGACGACCCCGAGCACAATGACGAGCAACAAAAACTCTTTAAAAGCCAGCTGCAAAGTTATTTGAATCTTTATTTGTTTGTTTCGCAGATTTTGCCGTATGCCGATTCTATTCATGAGAAACGCTATGTTTATCTCAAAGCTTTGATGATGAAGCTGCCGCGCGGCAAACAAAGCGAAAAATTGGATTTGTCTAAAATGGCAATTTTGCAATATTACCGTTTGCAGCAAATCGGCGAAGGCTCAATCAAGCTGAACGAAGGCGAAGCCGAACCGCAAAAAGGCTCAACGGACGTAGGTACGGGACAAGTCAGCCTGACCGAAGAGCTGGATAAGCTGATTAAAGAGTTAAATGAAACATTTACAACCGAGTTTACATTGGCAGATCAGCTATTTTTTGAGTCTATTGAAAAATTTGCGCGCGAAAATCCGGATATTGTCGATGCAGCCAATAACAATCCTTTGCCATCTTTCATGAATTATTTCAATACACAGGTTGATGATTTGTTGGTCGGATTGTTTGAGCAGTTTGGAGAGAGCGTTTCTAAAGTTTTGAATAATCCTCAAATCAAAAACAAAGTCTGCCGCCGATTGGCGAAGCAGATTTATGATAATGTCCATTTGGAAAAATAGTATGTTTTAAAGTCGTCTGAAAAGACGGCTTTATTTTCTGAGGAATGTTTGCTATTCATGAAGCTTAATTTTACTTTTCAGACGACCTTCTTCCAAATACAAACAAATCAATCCACTCCATCTATTTCCCCTCTAAATATCATCCGTGCAAGCAACAATCGGTGCAATCGGTTAAAATGGGTCGTCTGAAATTTGTTTGACCGAATTGAGAATACTATGTCCCAACAATACGTCTATTCTATGCTGCGCGTGAGCAAGGTTGTGCCGCCGCAGAAAACCATCATTAAAGATATTTCCCTTTCCTTCTTCCCCGGCGCGAAAATCGGTTTGCTCGGTTTGAACGGCGCGGGTAAGTCCACCGTGCTGCGGATTATGGCGGGTGTGGATAAGGAATTTGAGGGCGAAGCCGTGCCGATGGGCGGCATCAAAATCGGCTATCTGCCGCAAGAGCCGGAGCTTGATCCTGAAAAAACCGTGCGCGAGGAAGTGGAAAGCGGTTTGGGCGAAGTGGCTGCCGCGCAGAAACGTTTGGAAGAAGTGTATGCCGAGTATGCCAATCCTGATGCGGATTTTGACGCGCTGGCGGAAGAGCAAGGCCGCTTGGAAGCGATTATTGCGGCAGGTTCGTCCACCGGCGGCGGTGCGGAACATGAATTGGAAATCGCCGCCGACGCGCTGCGCCTGCCGGAATGGGATGCCAAAATCGGCAATCTGTCCGGCGGTGAAAAACGCCGCGTCGCTTTGTGCAAACTCCTGTTGAGCAAGCCCGACATGCTGCTGCTGGACGAGCCGACCAACCACTTGGATGCGGAATCGGTGGAATGGCTGGAGCAATTCCTCGTGCGCTTCCCCGGTACGGTCATTGCCGTAACACACGACCGCTACTTCCTCGACAACGCCGCCGAATGGATTTTGGAACTCGACCGCGGACACGGTATTCCGTGGAAAGGCAATTACTCGTCTTGGTTGGAGCAGAAAGAAAAACGCTTGGAAAACGAGGCGAAATCCGAAGCTGCGCGCGTGAAAGCGATGAAGCAGGAATTGGAATGGGTGCGCCAAAATGCCAAAGGCCGCCAAGCCAAGTCCAAAGCGCGTTTGGCGCGTTTTGAGGAAATGAGCAACTACGAATACCAAAAACGCAATGAAACGCAGGAAATCTTCATTCCCGTCGCCGAGCGTTTGGGTAATGAAGTGATTGAATTTGTGAACGTTTCCAAATCGTTTGGCGACAAAGTGCTGATTGACGATTTGAGCTTCAAAGTGCCTGCGGGCGCGATTGTCGGCATCATCGGCCCGAACGGCGCGGGTAAATCGACGCTGTTCAAAATGATTGCGGGCAAAGAGCAGCCTGATTCCGGCGAAGTGAAAATCGGGCAAACCGTGAAAATGAGCCTGATTGACCAAAGCCGCGAAGGTTTGCAAAACGACAAAACCGTGTTCGACAACATCGCCGAAGGCCGCGACATTTTGCAGGTCGGTCAGTTTGAAATTCCCGCCCGCCAATATTTGGGACGCTTCAATTTCAAAGGCAGCGACCAAAGCAAAATCGCAGGTCAATTGTCTGGCGGCGAACGCGGCCGTCTGCACTTGGCAAAAACTTTGTTGAGCGGCGGCAATGTGTTGCTGCTGGACGAACCGTCCAACGACCTCGACGTAGAAACCCTGCGCGCGCTGGAAGACGCATTGCTGGAATTTGCCGGCAGCGTAATGGTGATTTCGCACGATCGCTGGTTCCTCGACCGCATCGCTACGCATATTCTGGCGTGCGAAGGCGATTCGAAATGGGTGTTCTTCGACGGCAACTATCAGGAATACGAAGCCGACAAGAAACGCCGACTCGGCGAAGAGGGTGCGAAACCGAGACGGATTAAATATAAGCCGGTAACGCGGTGATAGGAAAATAAGAAATGTAAGCCGCCGCCGCCTTTTGCACTTTGTTACATCAACTTTTGCACTCGATACGTTTTAAAAGTTACGGCAGCTTTTGCACTATATCGGATGGCAGAAGATAACAAAAGCGACGCTCCCGTCGCTTTTGTTTTACCAGTTGCAAATAACCAATTCGCCGCTTGTTTTGCGTGTCTTATCCCTGCCTACGGTATAAGCCAGCTCCAGTTGAGTAATACGGAAGTCTTTAAACAAAGCCCGTATATCTGGGTGGTCATTGATGGATAACATGACCTTGCCTTTGCTTTCCAACATTACCTTTGCCAGCAGCTCATATTGAGACCAATCAAAAGCACTATCATAGCCCGCTGTCTGCCAATATGGTGGATCAGCGTAAAAGAAAGTGTGTTCGCGGTCATATCGTTTGAAACAACGCTCCCACGACTCATGCTCTATATAAACACCTTTTTAAACGGTCTTTAGCAGCCTTTAATTTAGCTTCGATTTGCGACGCATCCCACGCTTTTGACGTGGTAGCCGTACCAAAATGTTGATGGACGGTCTTGCCGCCGAAGGCGTTGTGTTGAAGGTAGAAGAACCGGGCAGCCCGTTGAATGTCGGTCAAACAGTCAGGCGGGGTGTTTTGCAGGTTGGCAAAGGTCTCGCGGCTGGTTAACGTCCACTCGAATTGTCTGACAAACTCGTCAAAATGGTGCTGTACCACGCGGTATAGGTTGACGAGTTGTCCGTTGATATCGTTTAAAACTTCCACTTTGGCGGGTGTTTCCCGAAGAAAGAACAATGCCGCGCCGCCTGAAAACAGCTCGACATAGCAGGAATGCTCAGGAAACATAGGCAACAAGTGTTTTGCCAGCCGTCGCTTCCCGCCCATCCAAGGGATGATGGGTAAAGATTGTTGCGGTTTTTGCATCATATATACTCCTAAATCGGCATTCGACGACGCTCTGAATCAGATTAATATGATGCTCAACGGCATTCTTCGATTTTATAATCAACTGAAAGAATTAATATTTTTGCAGCGTGTGCATTTTATTTGCACGAAACCGCTGCCTTTTGCCAGCAATTTGCCGCAGAATTTGCAGCGTAACTCCCGATAAATTTGCATTTGCATCCACTCCTGTATCAGATAGAATGCCTCGGTCTCGCGAGACTAAGGCGGCCTTAGAAGTCAATGCAGGTGCGCTCTGCTTGGCTGGCGTAGCGGTGTTGCTGCACTGCTACGTCGCCGTCCCACTTTATTTTTTCAATCTCCCTATTGAGGTCGCCAGTATTCAGACGACCTTTTTTCTGCTTATTTATCAACGACCCAAGCCTGATACCACACGCCCTTGAGTGACGGCGCATAGTTTGTGCCTATATCGAAACCTTCCGCCGTGATATTACCCACATAAGAGTTTCTTGGCGTGACGTCTTGTATATCCAGCACAACATTGACCATCGGACGCTCGGAAAAAGGAACATCAAATGGAATGGTAATCCACTTGTTGTTGTTATTTCCTTCTGAAAATTTAATTTCTGATCGCGGGACATACATCTCCCGATACTCTTTTTTACCGCCGCCCTGCGCAGATCTTAATCTATTGATTTCCGCCTCTTGCGCTTTAAACTGGGCGGCAACGGCATCGACAAACAGCTTAAAACGCTCGACCAAGGTCATGACTGCAACGCCTGATTAAATTTAGCCACGAAGTCGGTATCAGTATCGCCAAGATTGAGCGTGGTTTCTACTGCGGTTTTTTGCGCCTGTGTCAAAACTTGTGCCTCATCGATACGCAGGCGTTTGGCAACAGCTTCCGAAAGCGCGGTCGCGCCGGTTTTGTCCTGCTCAATATACTTTGCAACTTCCGCCAGCGTATCGTATGCCGCGTCCGCGCCGTCTAAAATCTCTGATTTGACAGCCGTTTTTGCCGCATCAATCAGCGAATCAACCTTCTGACTGGAATAAGCTTTATCAGCCGCAGGTGCAGTATCGTCAATCGCCGCGCCGCTATTGCCGCTGCCGATGTTGTCAATACGGATTTTCAACTCGTTTACCGCACCTACCACGCTCCCGCGCTCCGTAGTTTGCAGCATATCTGTCGAGCCGATTTTACCGATAACCTCTTTGAATTTTGTGCCAATAGCGTCCACCAGCGCGTCTATACGTTGTCTTAATGTCATTTTTTTTACCTGCCTTTTATGAAATTGCCAAAATAAATCTTGCTACGAAATCAGGGGCTTCGCCCGCATCCTCGCTTTTAACGTCGGCAAGCCATTGCGTGAAATCCTTAAATGATTTGCCTTGATTCTCGGGCTGGATCAACCACGTCCGATACAAGTCGTCATCGTACCGATGCGCGGCATTTTCCAAATTTCCCTTAAAAACTCTAAACTTACCCAACATTGCTCGTACTCTTTAAAATCTCCAGCGGAATATCTCCGCTGTATTGCACCAAGCCGTCAGAGCGGCGAACGAATTGCAAATCGAAAACGTAATGCCCCTCCGCCAAACTTCGGCACACATCAGCATCCAAACGCAGCAGCACCAAACGGATTTCGGGGTAAAGGGTCGTCTGAAAACGGGCGACCGTCTCCTTAGTATATTTGCGCCGAAGTTCGGCGGCAGCGGTAACGCCGGTCAGAGCAGAAATACCCAAGTCGTCCAAAACATCGAAAATCACGCTGATTTCGACGGTTTCGCCCTGTTTGAAACGCAGAATATCCGTACTCATAACACTCTCAAAATAAAACAAATTATCTCAGCCCATCACCCACTACCAAGGCGGCGAGCCTGCACTCAACACTACACGCCCAACTCCAAAACGGCGGCATCGGGGGCTTGGCTAATGATGCGGTTGGTGCGTACATCGTAGAAAACACGTTGATTCAAAGCAGCCTGACCGCTCAAAACGATATTCCCGCCGCTTTGCGTTTGCGCCGCCCATGAGCCGCCGCCCAAATCGCCTGTTATTTTGGCGATGCCGCGCTGTTCGCGATTGAGCAGTGCCGTCAGGTTTTGATACAGATTGGTCATTTTGTTACCCTCAACAAATAGATAAAAGGTCGTCTGAACATGGCTTTCAGACGACCTTTAAAGCATTTTTAAAGTAGCTTTAATCACTCGTCCAAATAGCGGTCGATGCTGACATTTTGAGTAACGACAGGCGCGTCGTTTTCGATTTTGACCTCAACCGATACGCCCACGACCACGCCCTGCCAATTGCCCGACGGCTCGCTGATTTGCCAAATCTCGCCCAAATTCGCCATAGGGATGGCGTATTTATCCGATACCGGCAAAGACACGGTCTCGCGCTTGTGGACGCCCGTCGCGCTCAAGGCGGCAATACCTGCCGCAAGCAAAACAGGCTGGTCGGTATAAAGCGCGTGGGTCAGCGCGGAGGCTCGCGGCTCGCGGTTGCTGCCGTTGCGGTACACGTCCGCGCCCTTGCCCTTGTTATGGCTCGGCCAAACATAAATCCCGTTCGCCCGCTCGGACACGCTGCGCTGCCCGCTGATGCCGAAAATTACGCTGGCAGGCACGGTCACGTCTGCCGCAGCCTGCGCCACCTCCCAAGCTGCCGATTTCCACTTCGGCTTAAATCTCAGGGTTGGCTTGGCGCGGTCGCTCTCAATAAACCCGCCCGCCGCTTGCGCCAGCTCTTGCAATACTGCCATAGGCGTTTTGTCCGTCAATGCGTACACATCGGCAGGAATCAGCCAATCCGCCATCGTCCATCCGTCCAAGCCCACCCCCGTCGGTCTCAACACCTCCGTGGCGATTTGTTGGGCGTAGATAGGGTTGCGGTATGTGCCGCTGCCTTTTGGGGCGTAGTCCGCGCCCAAGCGGGCGGTAACGCTCCTGCCCGTTACCGTATAGCTTTTTTGCCCGAAGCGGCGGTTGTCGCTGTAATCCTCGGCAAGAATCACAAAAGTGTCCGCATTGATTTGCACCTTGATTTGCGCTTCCTCACCCTTTGAGCGTGCGTCGGGATTGATTTTCGCGAAATCCTCGGGCGATACGGTCAGACTGCCTTGCCAGCAGTAGCCGCCCGTATCGGCGGTAAACGAGGCGGAAAACAACTCAATCGGCTGCCCGTCCGCCGTGGCTTTGACGGTGTTTTTCATAATGTATCCGTTTAAAACAGGGGTTTTTGCCGTATCAAAACAGGCGAACGGCAGCGGGATATAGCGCGGGTCGTGCGCAATTTTTTTACGGTAAAACCGCAAAGCAAGGCGGTTGGACGGAGGACGGATGCCGCAGACGTAGGTTTCGGGGACGGGTTCCGGCTCGACCGGAATCTCGTAGTATTCGCAAGGGACGGTAACCGCAGGCAAAGATTTAGGGCTGAAACAACGCGCCAAATCCGCTGCCTCAAGGATGTCCGATTGCAGGCAGCCAACCAACAAAGCGTCGTCTGAAAACGTACTTTCCGCGTGGGTTTCCAATAGCTCGCCCGCCTGAGCCGCCTGCGCATCGCCGCCGCAGCCCGTCAGAAACAGGCTGCCTGTCGTGTTCGCGCCGGAGCAGCCGTCCAGCCCATCCATCGCGCTTTGAACCCCTGCCGCACACACCGAAACCGCAAACGACGGCTCAGACAGCGATTTCAGACGACCTTCAAGCGCGGTCATCCCCTCAAAGGTCGTCTGAAAACAATGGGCAACGTCAACAGCCTCAACCGACACGCCCGACATTCCGACCGCCGCGCTACCGCCCGCGAAACCACCGGCCAAACAAGCCGACCCCGTCCCCGCCTCATGTAAAACAAACCCCCACTCACCCGATACAGCGGCATAGCCTGAAGGCGGCGCGTAAGGTTCGGGCGGTTTGGGCTTTGGCGGCTCAATCGGCGCAACCTCCCCGCCTGCCGCAATATGGCGCAGCAGTCGGGTAAACGGTATCGGCAATCGGTTTGACGGCTTACGTTCCGCAATCAACGCCCCGAAAGGCAGCGGAATCCGCGCGGAATCGGTATAGGTTTTGGATTTATCGTCAGACATTTCAGACGACCTTATCCGCCGTCAGTATCGACAAAGGGCTTGATGAAATCATAGGAGACCGGCTCGTATTGCTTTTTATAATCCGTCGCCACCATCAGATACTCCTCGCCCTCCTTCAGCCGATCGAAGCGGTAGCTGCCGTCGTCTTTACTCCAAGTATCGGCAATGCACTCCATATTAGAGCGGGCGAACAGGTAGATGCGCCTTGAGGCAGGTTGCCCACCAACGGTAACAATCCCCTCCGCCTCTCCGGCGATATAACCGCGCCCGCCGTATTTAACATGAGGAGAACGGATGGCACGGCTTTTGACGGCATGGTTTTCGATTTTTGAGCGACGCACGCCGAATTTAGTTACAGCGCGGCTTTTAAAAATCAAATCAGCCATTTAGATTTCCCATGCTGTAAGGTTGACCAAAAAACCCCGCTCGTTAAATCCACGGAAATACATCCAACTGTCTCCGGTATTATCTAAATTTCGGTAAACAGTCCTATATTTGAGACCATCGTTATTTGGCATTCTCTCAAAGGTGCTCAGCAATCCCGCCTGCAATCCTCGCAGCATTATTTTTTTGTTTTGGTTTAATTCAAACAAATAAATATCATCAGCAGTAAAGCCATTAGTGACTGGGTTTGGATAATCGACTACCTGTCTTACATTCTCCACGCTCTTGACTGCATGATTGACTTCGACAAAGCCATCTCCTTTGTAATCTGACATAACCACGGAACTAATTTTGTTTGACCCATTGTCTAAATATTTTTGATTAGTAACAAAAGATAAAACACAATTATTATTATCAGCCACTGCAAGACTGGGGAAATCTCCAAAATACAAATGGGCACAAATATTGGCATAATTTGGATTAGTTATAATCAAACAAAAAGCCCTAGCATGCCCAACTACAACCCACTCTAATGGCTCATTATCTTCTCTTCTGTAGTGGGCATACATGAATTTATTAGTATTATTATTAACAGTTTCCGCCCCTGCTTTTGCAGAAATTGGGTCTTTTAAACCAACCACATCGGCGCCGCCATATTGAGTACCTCCGTATACTCCTAAAGCCCATTTGGTAGATTTTTCAGACATACTGCGAAAACATGCGTCATTTCCGTTTTCGTGTAGCATTTCCCAGCCCAGCGGCTCTTTTCGATTTTCGTTTTCGCCATAACCGGTTACCAAACAAGCTTTTAAAATGGTTTTTACTGCGCCATCGACAGGCATAACCTGCGGCGCACCTGCGTCATCCCAACGATAAACCTTTACTGGTACTCTTTCTGTATTAAACATTTCAGACGACCTTTGCTTTAAAAATAAAGCCTTATTAAAGCAAAAGCCCCGATTTTCGGGGCTTGGCATGGTTGCAGTCGGATACTTGTATCAGCGGCAATATTCTCGCCATATGGTGTCTGAAAATTCGTGCGAATAATCTTTGTCGAAATAGGTTTGCGTCATTATTTTGCCGTCTTTGTCATTGTATGAATTGACTTGTACAAACCGCCGCCAGTTGGCTTTATCCCAAAGTACCTCTCCACACAAAATACTTTCTCCGTCCTTATAACGCGCCTCGACACTTCGCAGCACACTCTCGGAAAAGTATGTTTTGGCGTTTGAAATCATGACAGCTTTACTTACCCGTCTAACTTCCACCTGCTGCTCCGCCTGGTTGACATTGACCGTTACATTCTCCCGTGCAGGTTCTGGCTGAACGTCTTTTTTTGTCTGTACCTCCATTTTTTCGGGCTGCGGTGCAGCAATCGGTCTATCTTGTTTCGATTCTCGAAGTTGTTGTAACTTTTCTCGCTGTAATGCAATCTTTTCGCGCTCCAGTTCGATTTCTTCTTTACTTTTCCCGCAGCCCGCCAAGCCGCTTGCCACAATCGCAGTTAACGTAGCTATTAATATAATTTTTTTCATTCTTATTACTCCGTTTAAAAAAATATCAACAGCATTTTAAATTAAACGGCATTAAAAATAAACAAGCGGTATAAAAGGTCGTCTGAAACCATGATTCCAAGTTTCAGACGACCTTTTGCTTATCCGCCTCTACTCAGCCACCGTATTCCCGCGCAAACAGGCGGTAAAGCCGTCGCGCCCTTCCTGCCTGTCGGGCGAGGGCTGGACGCTGCGTAAAATCCACACGGGAAGCGGCGTGCCGTAGGTATTGAAACGGATGCAGTTTTGAGCAGACCAGCCGCCACCGAACGCTGTCGATTTAATCGTAAAGTACGGCTTACCCGTAGCAGGATTGGCGGGGGCGAGGTCGGTCAGGGTATCGCTCTTGGCAACCAAGCCCAGCTGCTCGCCGTATAGCTCAAACTGGTTGGCGGTGGTGAATCTAATCAGCCAACGCTCGGTAATCGCGCCGTTGCTGGCGAGTTTGATCGGGTAGTCCTTGACGTTGGCCTTTGCCAGAATCGGATCGCCGCGCCGCGAATCCGCCCAAACGTTGTCCCATGCCTGTTGTGAGAAAGGCTCGGTCGCGCGTACCAGCAAATCGCCGCCGATTAGGGCGGACGAAACGTAAGTCCCTGCCTTGGGGTAGGCGCGCGAAATGGCAAATTGTAGTTTCAGACGACCCGAAATATCGACGCCCGTAATGCGGTTTTCCTCTTCCCACGCGCACACGGCGGTCAGCGGCAGGGTGTATTGAGACAAGTCCAACGGCTCGCCGAAGGTAATGCTGCCCGCTTTGAGGTCTGCCGTGTATTTTTCGGCAAGGACGTGTTTGCCCTTGCTGTCGACCAAGCAGAGGCGGTCTAGGTTTTGTCGGTTGAGCGCGATTTTCTGGGCGGCGGTAAACGCGCTGCCCAAATCCTGCTTGAGGCGGTTGGAAATCACAATCATGTCGCCCTTGCGGAACACGGGGACGCGGCCGTCGGCAGGCAGGCGCACGGCGTCGATACCGATAATCGACGAATCCAAGGGCAGATTGTCTTGGGTTACGGCGTTGTAGCGCAGCTCTTCGGGATAAAATCCTTCGGTTCGGCTAATTTCGTAAAACCCTGTTTCGTAGTCGATTTTACCTGTTATTTTACCCTCGATATTGCCGTCAGCATTGCTGCGTCCCGCAACTTCGCCACTGCCTGTATAAACGGTAAAGCTTTCGGGCTTGACCGGCGCGGCGGGTGTGCGCCCCGCATAGGAGAAAATCTTAACCTGCGGCAAGCGGACAACCCCGCCCGTTACCTTGAGGCTTTGGAATTTGATGGCAGGGTCGCTGATAGACACTTCTCCGGCGGCGGACAATGTGCCGATATTTTCGCCGCTGCCTTTGGCTGCATCCCAGTTTTTATAAAGCGTTCCGCCGTATTCGACGATTTCGGTCGTCCCGTCTGAAAAAGACCATGAATTAAAGACGCAGGTGCTGCCTTGGTCAAAGTCAATCAAGACATTAAATGTCAGCCCGCCTGCCAGACGCCCGCTTCGGGGCTTGGCGTGGGACGAGTCGGCGGACAAAAATTCCGCATTCCAGTCGCTGAAGGACATATCGACGGTTTTCTTGGCGGTCACGTCTTTTTCCTGCGCACGCCATGCGGCACCCAAGGTCGAATAAGACTTGGTCGCCCAAGCCAATGCCTCCACCCGCAACGCGGATTTAGGCACAATCAGCTTACCGCCGTCCCAGCGGATACCCTGCACGGCGTTTTTACCCGTTTTCCAGCCGCCTTTGGCTGCGAGCAGACTGATGCGCGCCGTACCTGATTTAATTTCTTTTCCGGCAGAAATCGCCATTTTCATCTCCTATCTAACCGCTGCGCCATACCAATTCGGCACCGTGTACTCTGTCTCTTCAGAGACTTGCCCTTTGACATCCAATCTGAAGACCGACTGATTAGGCGTAGCGTCCTTGAATACCAGCTCCCAATGCGCCCCTTTATCCTCCGCCGTCATGCCGTAGCCTGCGCCGCCGACCACGCTTGCGCTGATTCGTCGCGTCTCTTCACAGGCATATTCGACCGTGTTGCTGTTGATGTAGCGTTCGGTCGAAATCACGCCGTTGAGGTAATCAACCGACCCCTGCATATCGCCTGTCAGACTGCCGTTGCCGTCGTCGCGGGCGGTTTTGGTGCCGCTGTCCTCCCAAGTCAATACCAACGTACCCGGCTTGATTGGATGACCCAAACCATAGGTGCATTTGCTTTCTGCGGGTTTCGGCGTCGCTGCCGTCCCGGTCTTGCCGCCGTCGGATGACGCGAATCCCGAAATCCCGCCCCATTGGAACACCAGTCGGCTGCCGACATCGGGCAATACGGGCAGATTAAGCACGACAGAGCCAGTGGTTGATGACACCGTGCCTACCGCTTTGCCTGCCTCATCGCGCAACACGCCGTCGCCAGAATCGGCGAGCAGATACCAAACGCCCAACGCCATAAACGACACTTTCAGACTGCCCGCAGCGGGGGCGGGTGTCAGCAGCGGCGCAAATGCCGTGCCTTGGTTGGTCTCTTTGATTTCAACGGCAAAGGCAAACCGCGCAGCCGATGATTTGGCGGCAGGAATGGCGGAAACGGTATAAGTCCCGCTCGGGATGCCGCTCAGACGACCTTTTTCATAATCGGCTTGGATGATGTTGTCGCCGGAGATAAGCTGCCCCTGCGCATTGTCTTTGTAGTTGCCGATTTTGATGCTGCCCGGCAAAAGCGAATGGGGCATCGTCAGCGTACCGCCCGATACATACCCGTGAAACACCTGTTTTTCAGGCGCGGCAGCCACCCACATATCGCCCGCAACGGGATATTGGTCGGCATACGGCGTCTCCACCGTCGAAGTGGGAACCAGCTTTTCGTAAATGCTGGCAACCGTCAGCGATGCATCACCCGCCTTGAGGTCGCCTGAAACGGGCTTTACGCCGTAGTAAGTCGCCGAATCAGCGACCTGCGTCTCCAAAATCTTGACCTTGTTGCCTGCATACCCCTCGACCGGGTAATCGACACCATCAAAATCTCGCGTCAGCGGGTTGGTCGTCTCCATTTTGACGACACGGCGGCGGATTTCTTTGGTCTGCCCGCTTGGCAGGGGAATTTCAAACGTCCGCATTTCGTGCGTCAGATTGGCGATGCGGAAATATTCAGTGATGCGCTCGGTCTTACTGTTGGTTTTGTCTTCGTGTTGCAGGCAATACCGTTCGCCCACTTTAGGCAGCGGAGCTTCTTCGCGCTGATATGCCTGCACAAGGCGCACGCCCGCCAAATGCCGCCCCATCAGCGTCATACGGCTCTCCACCGTCGGCACGGAATACGCTTCAATTCGCGGCATAATGTCTGCGCGGCTCTCGCCGTAGTTGCGCGCCTTAAACGCCAAAAACGACACGTTTTCAGAGGTCGGCGGCTCGGTAATGACAAAATGACCGCCATAGAGCGGCTCGGAATCGTTACGCAAGACGGCAGGATAGAGCAAACGGGCGTCCAAACTGCCCATCGTGCGGTCAACGTCGGAAACGGGCGGGAAAATCTCGTTATCCTCGCCCGTCAGCGGCTGCCCCACCATCAAACCGCCGCCGTCGGGCGTATCGGTCATGCGCTGGCTGGGGTAAATCTGCAAATCCTGTTGCGTCAGGCGCGTTGTTTTTTCCATTTTGAAACCTTTTTAAAATCCTGTTTAAACCTGTTTTCAGACGACCTTAAAACGTCATCAGGCAGAGCTTGGCGGTGTATCGCTCGCTGTCCGCCTCGGGCGTTGAGTACCGCACCGGCTCGACGCTGCCCAAAGCCGCGTCATGCGTGCGCCAAATGACATTAAATTCGCGCCCGTCGTAATGGGACAACGTCATTTCCAATTCAGGGACGTCCGTCCAATCGCGTAAAGTCCGCAAAGACCCCAAGTCCAGCCATACCCAATCGCCCGACAGCGTAATCGGGCGGCCGTTTGCCTTGATGCCTTGTTGAATGACCAAACCGCCCGACAAGGTACGCTGCGGCGCGGCCTGCGCCACCTTGTTCCAACTAAATTCATCTTCCCAACGCATATCCTGCGGCAGGCGGACGCTTGCGCCGGTGTCCTTGCGCTTTAAAATCCAATCGGCCATTTCAGAAGACCTTTGCCTAAATATAAAACCCCATTAAAGCAAAAGCCCCGAAAATCGGGGCTTGGCATGGTTGCAGTCGGGTTTGTATCTACCGTCTGATTTAACTCGTCCGCTTGAACGAGTTTTCCAGTTGCGTCATCAGGCTGCCGACTGCTCTGTTGGCGACTGCTTCGTCGCGCTGCGCCAAAAGGCGGTTAAGCTCGTCAGTATTGACGTTGACCTGCGGATTGCCGATTTGCTGCAACTGGCGTGCCACATTGTTGCTGCCGTTTGCCGTGTTTTGGCTGCGGGCGCGGTCTTGGGCGGCAGACTCGTCGCGTTTGTTGCGTTGGCGGTCGTAGATCTGCTGTTGCAGCTCGATTTGACGCTGGTATTCGCGGGCGATGTCTCCTTGTCCCAGTTGCTTGGCGTTTGCCAGTTTCTGATTCAGCTCGCGCAGCTTTTTCTCCTGCTGCAAAGCGTAGCCCGCTTCGGCGTTGCCGTTGAGTTCGGCAAGCTCTGCCTCAAGGGCGCGCGTCGCGTCGCTTGCCTCTTGGCGCAGCGCATTCAGACGACGTTGCGCGTCAGCAATCGCATTGCGAAACTTGGTCAGCTCGGTATTGCCCAGCTTGTCGGCAGCCGCCGCAGCCGCACTGGCTGCATCGTTCAACACACCCTGTGTCAACGCGCCCTGCGCCGTTGCGTCGCTCAACCGCTGCATGGCGGAGTTGGCAAGGTAAATCTGCTGGGTGTAGTCCTTCATGCGCCCGATTTGCAGCGTTGCTTCCATACCGATTTTGACGCCCCTGAATTTTTGGTTCATCAATTCAAGCTGTTCGTTGCTGAACTTGACGTAGCCGCCCGTCTGACTAAGCCGGTAGCCGTAGTCGGTTACGGCTTTGGCGGCTTTTTCGGTCGCTGCCGCCGCCTTTTCCGCACTCGCCGCTGCATCGTCGTTTGCCTTGACCACCTTGCTGACGGATTGGGCATGGCTTTCCGCCGCCTGCGCGCCTTTGTTGTGGGCGTTTTTGGCAGCCTCGCCCGCCTGCGCGGCGGTATCGTTCAGCCCTTGATAGGCGGCTTTGGCTTTTTCCGCGCCGCCTGACGCCGCGTCGCCCAAACGGGCAAGCTGCTCCTGCGTCAACAGTGCTGCATCGCCACTGGCTTTGAGTTGGCGTTGGAACTCGGCGAACTCCTCCTTGCTTTTGAGTTTGCCCATCATCTGCTCAAACGCCGCCTGCATCAGCTTGGCATCTTTCTGACCCGCTGCTGCCGCCTGTTCGGACGCGCCCTTAAAGTCGGCAAACGCCTGTCGGGCGTCGCTGCTGATGCCGGTCATCACGGCTTTGCTGTCCACGCCAATTTTGGCAAATGCGTCGGCAACCTTATCGGACGCGACAGGGGCGGCGTCGCCGATTTTTTTGATCTCCTCGGCGGTCATGCCCGCCTGTTTGCCTGCGTCTTCCAATGCGGCTTTCAGTTTTTCGACCGCTTCGGGACTGTCCATCTGCTTTAATGCCGCCTGAAATACACGCGACATCTGCTCGGCATCATTGCCAAACTTGGCAGCGGCGGTGGAAAAGTTGGCAATCCCTTCAGACGCTTTCTTACTCAGACCGGTGGTGACTTCTTCCGCCGTCAGCCCCAAAGATTCAAGGGCTTTTTGCGCTTCGGCAAGTTCGCCCGTATCCGCGCTGATTTTGATGTTTTTCTTGTCAAGTTCTGCCTTCAGGTCGGCGGTTTTGGTACGCACGTTTTCCAGCTTGACCGCCAGCTCGCTATAAAAATCGCCAGTTTCGCGCCCGTCGGCACGCAAGGCAGCCATACTGCGCTCCAACGCAGCCTGTTCGGCGGCGGAAGCACGATATTCGGCTTGCAGGGCTTTGACGGCGGCGGCTTCCTCTTCGGCTGCCTTTCTCTTGGCGGCAGCGGCTTTTTCGGCGGCTTCAGCAGACCGTTTGTTTGATTCTTCCAGTTCGCGCTTGATTTCGGCGTCAGTTTTGAAAAATTCGTGATATTTATCCAAACTCCCCGTCGTCAACAGGCTGTCAATCATAGCTATCGGACGCGCCATCTCGTCAAACACTGCACGAAGACCAGGAATATGTTCGTACAAATCCTGAATAAACCCGCCGACTGCTTCTCCGGCAATCGTTGCCGTCGTACCGATAATGCCCCATCGGGCAACAAGGGAAGACAATCCCGAAGCCAAACCGGTCAACCCTTTTGATTGTGCCGCGACACCTGCTGATGCAATACTCCCGTATTCTTTAGCCGCCAAACCGGCTTTACCATATGAAACGGTCAACGCATCGACAGCAGTTTTTTGAGACACCAAACTTTTCAATGCAGCAGCGCCACCAAGACGCACAACTGCAGAATACGCCTCCATTGCAACACGGGCGGCAGCAAAGTAAACCGCCAGCTTGGACAATACCGGAAAATCTTTTGTGAAATCGCTAATTGCCGTTGCAACCGTCTCAACCGTGGATGCCGTTATTTTTAAAATAGGCAATAAGGCATCACCCAGCTCTCCTGCCATATTGGAAACTGCCGCCTTAGCCTTATTGATTTGCCCTTCGGTAGTATTTAATGCAGCTGCCGCCTCCTTCTGCATCGCGCCTTGTATTTGCGCTTGGTCGTTTACCAAGCCCAAAGCCTTTTCATATTCACCAAGCGAGCCGACCAAGAGGGCAATGTCGTCGCTGTATTCTGTGCCGAAGAGTTGCGAGAGCGTCAGGGCGCGGCTTTGTTTGTCCAAGCCTTCGAGTTTATGCAGGAACTCGGTCAGAGCCTGTTGCGGGTTCGCAGCGATGTTTGCCGCCATCTCGTCGGCGGACGTTCCGATGGATTGCAGCGCATCTTGGAAACCTTTGCCCTGGCTTTGCGCGGTTTGCAATTTTTGCAGCAGGGCATTGATGGCGGTAGCCGCCACTTCGGGCGGTTTGCCCAATGCGATAAAGGCGTCGGCAAGTGCGGCGGCTTCGTCGGCGGCAAGTCCGAACTGTTTCGCCGTACCGCCGATACGCGCCATCGCCGCAACAATGTCTTTTTCACGCGCGGCGGTATTGTTGCCCAAAACGTTGATGGCATCGCCGAGCTTTTCCACTTCATCGATCGGAAGCTGGAACACGTTGGCAATCGTTGCGGCGGCATTGCCTGCTTCCTCAGCCGTCAGGCCGAATGCGGTTGCCATAGTCGCGGTAACGCGTGCAAATTCATCCAACTTATCGGCAGCAATACCTAACTGACCGCCAGCGGCAACGATTTCAGCCATCTTCTCCGGCATCATGCCGAACTCTACCGCCAGTTTTTTAACTTGCCCGCCCAACTGTTCGATCTGCTCAGGAGTACCGTCCACGACTTTCCGAACACCTGCCATTGCGCTTTCAAATTTCACCGCCTCACGAGCAGCATACGTCAGCCCGGCAGCACCACTCGCCACCCCTCGGAACTCATTGGCAAAGTCGGCAAGTGTAGGACGCAAATCCGATAAGCTCTTATTCAGCTGGAACACTTTATCGTTATAGCGGGCTGTTGCGCGGGAGAGTTCTTCTTTGGTTAACGTGCCGCTACTTTTCAAAAGGTCATAGCTTTTCTTAAGCTCCTGCAGCTCACGCAAGGCTTTCTCATCGGTATCGATACCAAGTTTGATTTTTGCATCGGCAATGGCTTTAAGTTCCGATGCCTCGGCTGTCAGCTTATCCAACTTTACCGTCGCAGTTGCCGTCTCAGCAGCTAGTCGGCTTTCCTCGGCGGCAAGGTTTTTGACGGATACGCCCGACACCGCCATCGCGTCGCGGGCGGCATACAGTTTGCCCGTTAGCTCGGTTTCGCTTTTTGCCAAGCGTTCGGATTCGGCGCGTAGCTTCGCTAAATCGGCTTGCTGTTGCTGCGTACCGCCGCCGCGCATGGATTTTTCAAGCGTTGCGGTCAGCTCGTCCAGCGCACGCATTTCCTTGGCGGTATTGTCCAATTCTGCCGACAATGCCTTATACTCCGCAATCGCCGCCTGTTGGGCTTGCGCTTTCGACAGCGTCGCGCCCAGCTCTTTCGCCTCTGCCGTCAGTTTACCCGTATCGATGCCCGCCGCCTCGATGGACTGCGCCAGCGCGTCGATGTTTTCGGCACCGGACACGCCCGCCTTAATCTCTAAACCTGCTTGAATATTCGCCATTATTTTGATACCTTTACTATCTCGAATGAATAACCCTTAACAGATTTCAGCCAATGAAAACCCTCGCTCTAACCATACTTTTCGCCGTCGGCGCATTCTCGGCATTTATCGCCCTGTATCTCGGTTTCGATATGTTGGCGCACATCCGCGACATGAAACTGCCGGAATTTTCCGCCTTTATGGCCGTCAGCGGATACCTGATTAAATCAGCCCTGTATCGGTTCTAATCTGTTTTAAAACCCGTTTAAAAAAAAGGTCGTCTGAAACTCCATGCCGCTGCGCCTACACGCAGAAGCCCGTTTCAGACGACCTTTTTGCCGTTTATCGGACAGCCCGACCGGCGAACCCGCCAATCCGCATAAGCCGCCCGAATCTTTAGTTGTTGTACGACGTGAAGGAATAGGTCGAAGTCTCGCCCGAAGCCAATACCGCCGTGCCTTTGAATTCGGCTTCGTTGAAGTCGTCGCCGAACCAGTCGATACTGCCGTCCGCAGCCAATACGGCATGGGGGATGTGCAGGATGCCGGTCTCGCCGGTAACGCGGTTGCGGCCGTCAACGTAGATTTCCAAATCCAAGCGGGACAAGGTCGCGGCGGACACTTTGTAGCCGCCGGAATCGCGGGTTTTGTATTCGACGGTAATTTCTTCGCCGTCGTTGACGGTGTCGGCAGTAGGCAGGACGGTAATCATGCCCAAGGTGGCATTGATGTCCAAATGCTTGGCGTCGACATTGGCTTTGGACTTGTTTTTGACTTTGACGGTAGCCGGGTCGATGTTGCCGTTTGCCAGTTTGTACGCCATGCCTTTTTTGCCGATGGTTACGGTCTCGTCGGTAACGGTCTGCGCCGTTGCCGCGATGACTGCGGCTTCGCCCATCAGGGCAAGTGCGAGGTTGTCTTTGTCAAAGGTGTCAAGCTTCAGACCGATTTCGGTAGGCTTGACGGTTTTCAGGCTGTCCAACGCGCTGCCGTAAGTGCCTTTTTGCTTGGACACGCGCTCTTTGGTTTCCACGCTGGTCTGCGTGGTCAAAGCGGTGGTGTTGCCGATGTCGATAAAGCCCGAGCCTTTTTGATTGAGGTTGCGTACCTTGACGTCGCCCTCAAAGATTAAGCCGTGGTCGTTTTGTTTTGCCATGTGGCAGCTCCTTTAGTTTGCCGCCTGCACGGTGTCGCAGGCGAATGAAATAGGGTAAAAAGCAAAGCCGTCGTTATACTCGATGGATGGCGAGGCGATGCGGCGGAAAGGGGTAACGGCATATTCGTCGCCCGCATCCCAGCCTGAAAACGCACGCTGGATTGCCGTCAGGGTCTCGCCGACCTCATACAGCGTGGATTTGCCGTTGGCGGTATAGCTTCGCGCCAGAACAAAGGTAAAGTGCAGCGTCGATTTCAGGTATTTGCCGTTTTTCGCTTCGTCAGCAAAGGTCGAGCCGCCGTAAACGACATAGACCGCGCCGTCCAGCGGGGCGGCTTTGCGCTTCGCCGCACCTTGGGCGAGCAGCTCGGCAAGTTCGCCGATTTCCTTGACCGCCTTGATGCCTTTGACGGTTTTCAGACGACCTAGGATTTCGGGATAGACCGCCAATAAGTTTTCATGCTGTTTCAAAGCCATATCAGACAATCAATCCTCCCAGCCAATCGGACATCAATTCGTCAATGTCCTGATAATCTTGCGAAGACAAGCCCAAAAACGGACGCGCCGGCATGGTTTTCGTGCCTTCCTGCGCATAAACCGAGTAGCCCATGATTGAGCCGGTAATCACGCTTTTTGCCGATGCCTCGTGCGTAATGCTTGCAAATAGGTTGCCGTGGTCTAACAAAATCCCGCCGCGTCCGTTTTTGGCTGCCGCCGTTGCGGGGCTGACATCCTGCCAGCGTTTGCCGTCGGGCGCGGTTTTGGTTTCACGGATACGGTCTTTGGTGGTTCTTTCGAGCATGCCGCCGATGGCGCGCAAAGGCTCTTCAAGGCTGCCGTTCAACCTGCCCGACAGGCGGTTCAGGCTTTGGGCGATACGCGACAAGTCGTGCGATACCGTAATCCGCATTGCCTACTCCTTCAGCCATTCCCGCAAATCGGGTTCGGCATTCACATAAACGGCACAAGTTGACGGTTTGCGGTCATCCGATACGCGGGTTTCGTCCAGCATATTGGGATTTTTGACGACCATTTTGAGCCAAGCGACCGCCGACTGATAACGCTCTTCGACAATACCCGTTACCGCGTCGTCGTAGAGGTAGTAGCGGGCGATGTCGCAGACTTTGATTTTCAAAACCTGCGGCGCGGTGTCGTTGGTAAAAAACAGTTTCGCCGCCCTAAGGTAGCTTGCCGCTTCTTCTTCCGCGTCCGCAATCGCCGCCGCCATCACCGCTTCGTCTATGGTTTCGTAGTTTTCATGGTTCGACCGCTCCGCCATCTCCTGCTCGCCGAAGCGGGTCATCATGTCTTGGATGGTAATCATGCCGTCCTCCGTTTTCAGACGACCTTTAAAACTGCCTTAAAGGTCGTCTGAAATCCGTTTAAGACATGGTCAGCGTTACCAACAACTCGGGGCGCAGCGCAATCGGCAGCGGGTTTGACTGCATGTGCAGGCTCCAACCCTTGTCGTGCTGCAATTTCTCGCGGCTGGCGTAATACGGCAGGGCGCGGGTATTGACGGTGGCGTTCATATCGGCGGGCGCGAAATACTCTTTGTAGAGATTGCGGCCGACCGGCAACAGAATTGCCTTGTCCGCACCGATATCGGCGTCGCTGCCGAAATGATTGGCATACTCGATAAAGCGGATGCCCTTGTGGACAAACTCGGACGGATTGAGCGTATCGCCTTCGCGGTAGGCGCGAGCCTCATCAAAGCGTTTGTACACTTCGAAGATGGACTTATGCTCTTTGAGCGCGCTCAAAAACTCTGCGCCGCAATACACGACCCAGCCGCGCACCTGCGCACCGGCGAATTTTTGGCGTTGCTCGGACAAGAGCTTGTCCAATACCGAACCGACTTTAGTCGTGTCTTTGGACAGTTCGATGTTTTGCGTTTTGCGTTGCACGCCGAACTCTGTGTTGACATCCAAAAGCACGCTGCCGTCCGCATCCAAAATCTTGCCTTGCAACGCGCCGAGCATCAGATGCTCGCGGGTGTATTCAAGGTCGGATTTTCCGCCGGCGAGTTTTTCGTTGACCTTGTCCATGACGGTTGCGGCTTGGGTCGTACCGAAAGCACGCAGGTTTTGCACGTCGTCGGCGCGAACCACGTCATGAATCGGCAGGTGCGGCACTTTGACGGTGCGCACGGTGCGTTTCGGACTTTCGACCGCCTGACCGGATGTGCCGCGCTCTTTGCTGGCAACCAAGCTGACTTTGCCGTCTTGGAACTCAATGTCGGCATAAGTGGTGGTCAGATATTCGGGTTCGAAGATGCCCAACTCGCGGATTTGGCTTGCGCCAGGGTCGATTTTGTTGATGGCGGTAGTCATAGCCTGCACGCCAAACTTGCTGTTATCGGATAAAGGCATGATGTGTCCTTGTTAAATCAGGTTTAAAGGTCGTCTGAAAATCAGGCGATGGGCGTGCCTTGGTAAACGATGCCGTATGCGTCGCCTTCTTTTTTCAGCGCGTCCAAGGTTTTGCCGGTAGTTGCCGTTTTGATGTCTGCATCGGCAACTTTTGACAGGTCGATGATGCAGTTGAGCGGCTGTACGACAACTTTGCCGTCGGTTTCGTCAGTTAACGCCACCAGCTTTTTGCCGCGCAGTGGGTATTCGACAAACTTGCCTGCTTTCGTGCCGGCATCGGCAGCAACGGCAACACGGGTCTGCGGCGTCGCCTCGTATTTCAAAAAGTCGGAAATAACAGGGCCTAAGATTTCGGTTTTGACTTTAGACATAAGAGCCTCCCAATAAGCCTTTGTGGCTGGCAATAGAGAATTTACCTTCTGCGGCAGTTTCTTCAGGCTTGCCACTGCCTGCGCCTTCGCTCAACAGCGCGGGCGGTACGGCAGATGGAGCAGCTTTCGGCGCTAAATCGGCAATCATGGCTTCAGCCGCCGCAATGTCGGCAGACAAAAGCACAGTCATGGTCGTGTCGGACAAGCCTTCAAACTTGCCGTCTTCGCCTTCCTTAAAGCCTGCGGCGGACAATTTCGCCTTGACTTGGTTTTTCTTGGCGGCAGCTTCGGCTTCTTTCAGCTTTTTCTCGGCTTCGGCTTTTTCAGCCTTGAGCGTATCGACTTCCGCTTTCAGGTCGTCAAACGCTTGTTTCTCTTCAGGGGTCATGGATAACTCCAAAGGTTGTTTAAAAATATCCGGCAAGGGGCTGCCGTCCGACAACACCACCGCCTCCGTCTCACTGTCCACACCGACGGCGGTAAACGACACCTCGCGGATGGTGCAGCGGCGCAAAATCACCGCAGGCCCCGTTACTTCGTTGCCGTTGACGGACAATACCGCGCCTGCCGCCAGCTCCTCGTAGGATGCCGCCTGTGCGTAAACCGACATCTCCCAAGGGAAGCCTTGGTCGGCTGCTTCGGCGATCTGCGTGCCAAACTCGTTGGACAACAGACTGCCCTCGGCAATCAGACCGTCCGCCGTTACCGACAGGCTGCACACGCCCGCCATTTTCAGCGGCGAATGCTCCAACAGGACGGGTACGGACGCTTTGTGCGACAGCTCCGCCAAATCGACGACGGTCTGATAACCGCCGTAGCCGAACGGCTTGCCAGAATTGGCAATACCTTTAAAAGTGCGCACATCATCCGCACGGGTCGCCAAAGCAACCGGCAGCGCGGCGGACAACTTGATATTGAGGGGTGATGTTTTCGTATTCATAGCCGCCATTGTGCAACGCATGACGGCAAACAGACGGCGGCATGACTTCACTTTGCTGCCCAAAATGGAAAAGGCCGCCCGAAACCGTATTTGGTTTTCAGACGACCTTTTAAAAATACTTACGCGCAAAATATGAAAATACCCACTTTAAAACCGCTTTAGAATCGCGTCAGATTGATTTTTAAGATTCTGGCGGGGGTTTGCCTATCTTTGGCATCCGACCCACCTAAAATCGCAAATTTAGGGCATATCCAAAAACGCAGACGGCGGCGGTTTAAAAAAACGTTTCAGGGGGCTTTTAGGGCTGCGTCAGATTGCATTTAAACTCTCGGATATATCTTTGCCTATCCCGACCGATAAAATGCGCTAAAACGCGAAATTTGGGCGGTTATGAAAAAAGGTCGTCTGAAACGGTTTCAGACGACCTTCGGGTTATACAGATTTAAATCTCGGATCAGCTTCAAGCGCGGCTTTTAAATCAGACTTGTAAGGCTTAATCCACTCGGACTTTTCTGCTGCCTCAAGTATCCATCCGCGCACACGGGCGAATGCCGCAGCGGACAAATCCGCAATCGAAAATACGCAGCCCGAAAACTCGCCCTGCATTTGGTCGGCTGCTTCCTTGTCAATTTCAGCAAGACGCGGGTACAGATAGTCCAACAATTCGGACGGGGCGGTTTTCCCGCCTAAAAATACTTTTACCTCGCGGCTGACATACAGTTCAGACGGCATGACTTACTCCGATATTTTTACCAATAAGCGGACTTTATCCCGCTGTTCTTTCGGCAATGATAACACATACTGCAACAATTTATGCCGGTTCGCCGCATTCAGATGGCGCAAATCAAGCGGGACAATATCGGCTTTATCAAAATGTTCCTGAATCTTATCGACCTTAGTATTCCACGCCCCTGCGGTGGGCGCAAAATAACGGTTCATCAATTCCGCACGTTCGGGATTTTCGGTAAACATAAAATCCAGTGTTACCCATTGCTCACGGGGCAGGTCGTCTGAAACAATCAGATAATCGGCTTGACCCTTACCTTTCTCCACGGGCAAATCGAACACTTCCAGCCTATCCCCCGTTTCAGACTGCCACGCTGCCGCAGCTCTCGCTTCGTGGTCTTTGGTATTGTTGGCAGACT
The DNA here is from genome assembly GCF_000193735.1 of Neisseria sicca 4320. Classification (GTDB taxonomy): domain Bacteria; phylum Pseudomonadota; class Gammaproteobacteria; order Burkholderiales; family Neisseriaceae; genus Neisseria; species Neisseria sicca_E. The sequence goes on along the minus strand of NZ_AEPF01000058.1, from coordinate 100,958 downwards.
GCTCTTTTGTCAGCCTGCGCACTTCTTTTTCCGACACCTTGTCCGGCAAAGCGAACACCGCCACTTTGTCAGACGGCACGCTATACCGCTTGTCCAACCACGCCTCGCGCTCGGCAATCATGGCGGTCAGTGCCTCTTCGCCGTTTTTCTCGCCAAACAGCGCGTCCATCGCGCCCAATCGGTCGCCGTGGTTGTGCGCAAAGCTCGGCGTGATGTCGTCGGGTATCAAAACCGTTTGACCTGTGCGCGGATTGGTAAACTCGACCATATCTACATCAGGCTCGCCGCTGATGCCCTCGCGCTCCGCCTGCCGACGGGTCAGGGCGGACACCGAGCATTTGCAGCCGTAGCCGTTGGGCGGAAAGATGACCTTCCAAATGTCGTGATCGACCGGCAGGACTAAACCGTAGTAGCGTTTATGGCTGTCGCGCGGATGCCCGGCGGCGGAATGGTTGTAGCGCAAATACGGCAGGGCTTTTTTATTTGCCTGAATCCGCTGCCACTGCCCCGCCGCAAAGGCGGTTTGCATATTGGTGTTGAAAATGGTTTTCAGACGACGTGTACTGCCGAGCTGTACCAATTTCGGCTCGCCGTCCAGCGGGTCGGTCATCACTTGCTCTCCCCACCAGCCTTTAGCCATTAAATACGGTTTTAAACGCTTTTTAAAATCAGCGAACGCTGTGCCGTTTTGCTGCGCGGATTCGATGGCATCTTTGACTTCGGCGAGCATATCCGCGTCCATCATCTTGGCGACGGTAAAGGCAAGGCTGTGCTGATACAGCCAAACGTCGTAATGACTGAAACCCGCAAGGATTTTCTTGGATTTGAAATGCTCGAAAGCGGCTTTATCGACCAGCCCCGCGAAGTTGTATTCAATCCCGTCCATCACCCGCTCCGTCAGCCCAGGCTGAAAGGCCGTCTGAAACCAAACGCTGAATCAAAAGATTGTCGCCCTTGTTCAAATCAAGTCCCGACAGCTTCTCCTCAAATTCGGCGTAGTCTTTGCAGCTTTCCAACAAACCCAACACCGCTTCCATCTTCGGACGGGCGATTGCCTGCTCCGCCGTATCGGGCGCATTACGGGCAAGACCATCAGACAGGCGCAGGCTGAATTTGGCGGACGCAGGGTTTTCAGACGACGTTTTCGGATCGCGCAGCTCGAAATGTTCCGGCTCGAAGCCCAAGATGTCGCGGTAGTAGGTCTCGGTCAGTATGAGTTGTCCCGTATCCATATACATCTTGTCGCGTTCGGCGCGGGTTTTATCGACCTTGATTTCGTCTTCAAACTCGAACCATACACCTTTTGGCGCGTGAATCGGCTTGCCGTAGGCGTTGTTGACCATCACAAGCGCGTCGATAAAGTGCTGCGCCGCGCGGGACAAAAGGGCAAGATACGCGCCGATACGCTCGTCGCGGTTGTTTTCTTCGGTTTCCTGACTGGCGCGGCTGGCGGTCTCAAGGTCGCTGGTTTTGACTTTGCCCAGCAGCGTTTTTTGGATGCGCGCATTGGCAAGGTTTTCCAGACGGCGGAATGCCTGACCGTCCGCGCTGTTTTGCAGCATCATCACATCGTCCTCGCGGTCGATGCTCAACGCGCCGCCGGAGACAAATCGGTAAAAACGGCTCATGAATCCATTGTGATCGTCCTCGCTGTTGGCTTGGATTTTGGCAATCAGATAAGGCTGGGCGTAGCGCGTAATAAATTGCGCGGCATAGACAAAGCCTTTTTTACGCAACGCGACGGGCGCATACAGCCGCGCCGCCGCCATTTCGCCCGCTGGATTGGTTGAAGTCGCACGATGGGTGATAAAGAGATACAGCACGTCCGTATTGCAGGCTTCTTCGCCTCCGCTGCCGCGATACACCAGCGAACCGTCGCGGTAGGGGATATATTTCGCCAGTTCGCCGCTCTTGTTGCTGATGTGTTTAATCGTCAAAAAGCCGTCGGGTTCGGGCTGATAGACATAACGCCCCACGCCGTATCCGCCCAGCCGCGCCGTCAGGACGATTTCGGCAAGCGCGGGCAAATGGCGTTTCAGCGTTTTCCACAAACGGTCTTTGTCTTCGTCACTCAAGTCCTCGCCATAGATTCGCCAAGATTTATTCTGCATGGCGGAGTGTAAATCCTCCAAACAGGCGGCGACCTCATCGTCGCCCGCTACCGCGTCCAATGCCTGCTGCCTGTCCACGCCGAGGCGCGAAAGCAGAGCGTCCGTGCCTTCCATGTTAGAGAACAGGCTTTCCAGCGCGTCTTCTGTCGCGCTCGTCAATGTCTTGATGGCGGTTTTCCGTGTTGCGCTTTTAATCAATCCGAACATATTTTTTTACTCCAAAGGTCGTCTGAAAACGGTTTCAGACGACCTTAAAATCACATTTCCAACATCGGCGCAGGCAAATCAATCGCCCGCGCTCTGTTTGATACATTGCCCGTTGTTGCCGCCATCCACAGCATATGCAGCGCATCGGGGCCGTCGTCGTGGTCGGCATCGGGGAATTCCCGCAACTGCTCAATCAATACACGTTGCTCCGGTAACAGTTTGATAAATCCGTTGGCAAAATGCGGTTGGATACTTTCAATCCTCATCACTTTTTCTGCGCTCGGCTTGACTCCACGCGCAGGAACATGTGTCCCTTGTTTTGCCGCCTCTTTAATCAGTTCGTCTTTGAAAAATTCTTGGAACTGGACGGTCTCGATGACCCACAGCAAGCAGCCGTATTGCTTTTGCAGTCTGATGACGTCCTGAATAATCAGGCTCGGTACACGTTTCTTAATGGATGCCTCCACGACAAACAGCGTACCTGTGGCGCGTTGGTAGCCGCCGACCAGAATGGCGGACGGGTCAGTGCCTTTACCCTGTTTGCCAAGCGAAGGGTCAACCGCACCAAAATACACGACATCATGCGGCAGTGCACGGTAATAACAGTTGTCCAAATAATCAGCAAAAATCGCATTTTCGGGATTGCCCGGCTGGTTTTGGTACTCACAGTTGAAGACATGGATACCGTCACGGGCGCGGATTTTCATCAGGGCGAGAAGCGGTCGTTTGCTCCAACTCACTTCGCTGCCTTCCAACATTGCCGCTTCGTTTGCTTCGTAAAACGCCTGAGCCGCCTTTTCGTTGGCGCGGTTTTCTTTCGGCGTGTTACGGTAGATGTTTTCCCATTCCGCCCACAAATCCATATTGACAGGCCACTTCATGATGGCGGAAAAGCGCACACTGCGCCAAAACGGATTTTTCAACACCCGAGCCAATACACTGTCCAAACATAAAATCGTACCGACATACAAAATGTCGCACTTCGCGCCCGCACCACCCAAAGGATTGATGACACTGCCTATCCACTTGGTCAGTTTGTCGCGCAGGCGGATGTTTTCGGAATGTTTTTCATTTTCCAAGTCGTCGAGATAGACTGCATCGGGGCGCACCTCACCTTTTTTTGCACCGCGGATACCCTGTCCCGCACCATAGGCTTTGAACTGGTTATTTTGGCGGGTTCGGATTTCTCCGATACGCCATACCTGCCCCTGTCCACAGACTTCGGGGAAGTCCAACTGCAACGCGGGATTGTCGGTCAGTTCGGTTTTAATGGCCTCGACGATGGCGTCGGCTTGGTCTTCGGTGTCAGATACGATGACGGTATTGTGTTTGGCATTGCGCACTTCGCGCCAAAGGGCAAACGCCTGTACGGTCAGCGATGTTTTCGCTTCGCCGCGCGATGCCGCACAACCCTGCAAGACCGACTCCTGCTCTTTTTCGATTTCGGGCAGCTCTGTGTATGCCCATGTATGGAAAACAGATTCGCTGTCGTCGGGGAAATAATGCGGCAGATAAGTCTTGCAGAAAAAACGGAAAGCCTCGGGCGTACACCGCATCACTTTGGCGCGACGCTCGGCAATATCCGCAGGCGCAGCAGACAATCCGATATCCGCCGCACTGATGCGCCGATTGATGTCTGCCCGGATAGCGGACATTTTGGCGCGTAGTTCGGATTGGCTCAATTTTCTCTGCTGCATGGTTAAAACTCTTTCTCGATGACAGTTTGAAAGCCTTGCAGTACCGTATCAAAAGCAGCCAACATATCTGGATGTTGGTCGGCAATATAGGCAAACAGCTTTTCGATGACTTTAATGGCAATCGCAGATTGTTGAACTTCAGGCAATACCCGCTTATTTGCGGCCACCGTCTTGGTAAACGCGTCGGACAGGCTCGCCAACAATTTGGCGCGCTCGGACGGCATCAGCTCTTCAATCGACGTGTCTTGCAACATAGTCATCGTCGATTGGTACTGCACCAAAAAACCCGCCAACAGAGAACGGCTCAAGTCTTCGATGCCGCCGCCCGCCAAGATGTAGGCTGCGCGTACTTTGTCCCAATCGTCGCCGGTCTCTTTGGCGGCACGCTTCCAACTACGGGCGGTAGCTGTCGGGATTTCGCACATCATCGCAGCGATTTCGAGCGTCTGCCCGTCGCTGACGTACAGCCTGCGCAGCTTTTCGCGGGTTTCTTTCGGGTGTGCCATATCAGCCCCCGAACTTGGCTCGCAGCAACTCCCAGCCGGTCGTTACAATCACGCCGCCGAGACCGCCGTAAACCGCAGCAGATTTCTTGCAGTCTTTCTTAATTTGCTGCAATTCTTCGTCCATACGCGCCTGATTGGCGAGCATGTCATCCTGCTTGGCTTCAATACGCGCCAAGACTTCTAAAATCGGGTCGCTCATTTGTCCGCTTTCCTGTCCAGTTTTTCGTTTACTTTTTCCAACTTGTTTTCAATTCGTTCCAAGGCCGCCGCAATATTAGTGCTGTCTGCCTTGGCGTCCTGCTTGGTGTGATAGGAGAGCTTGACCGCGTGCAGCTCCTCTTTCAGGTCGTCGATACGCTTGTCCGCCTCTTTCAGACGGCCTGAAATGCCGTTGACCCAAAACCAAAACGCGGCAGTCGCAATCGGCCAAAGGGTTTTGAACCCGAATTCGAAATCCATTTAAAACCCCCTTAAACCGGCACATCGCCGAATACGATACGGACGGAGTAGCCGTCAGGATGGCGACTCGCTACTTCAAATTTTCCATCTCCTGAAAAAATCAGGTAATACGGCGACACCGCAGAATAGACAGCCGCTTCCGCGTTGCCGTCAAACTCCACGCAAAAGGTCGTCTGAAAATCCTTATCCATACGCACTGCGTACTCAATGCCTGCCTTATCCAATAGGTCGGAAACATGAATGACAAACGGCTCTTGCTCGCGTGCGCGGCTCAATCCCAGCTCTAAATCCGCATGGCGGCAGGCGACCGTGCGTTGTACCAACTCACGATAAGTCGTCATCGCGCGCCCTCCGAACCGTCAACTTCCGCTTGACTGTTGACCCAGTCGCGCCAAGCCTGATTTTGATTTTCAAGTTCGGCAACATAGCCGCCAAACTCAGCGGCGTGTTCGAGCAGCGTTGCTGTCTTGCCGTCTTTCGGCGGATTCGGGCGCACCGGCGCGACCATCAACGCAGCGGGCGGTGTCGGCATGACTGCCTTTTCGACAACCTTAATTTCCGTAGCCGAGGGCGCGGGCGTAGAGGCGCAGGCTGTGAGAGCCAAGGCCGTCAATGCAACCGCCGCCTGCTTTTTGGCGGTCTTGAGTAAGCGCATTTTCGATTTCCTTTTTGTTTTCCGTTTTCAGACGACTGACTTCCGCCTGTTTTTGCGCCAAAGCCACACCGACGGCGTGCGCCTTGGCTTCAGATTGTTTTGCTTCCTCGCGGGCTTGCTCCAGCTCGCGCGCGTAGTTTTGAGCCGACAGACGCAAGGCCTGATCCTTTTCGCGCTCCATCTTGTCGATGACGGCTTGCTGTTTGGCAAACGCCGACTTGTAGCCTTGATGGTGCGACACCGCCAATCCCGTGCCGACAAGCGCGATGATGGCAATCGGTTGCCAGTTATTCGTCAACAGTTTCACGAGATTCAGATTCATTCTCGACCTCCTGACGTTTGACGCTGACCAGCGAGCGCGCCACGGCATAGCCGCCCACAATGCCCAAATACACCGCCCAAATTTCTGCCGACGGATCAGGCAACATCACAAATTTAACCGTCCCTGCCGCGCAGGCGATATTTGCCCACAGCTTCGAGTGCGACACATTGCCTGTCGCAGGGTTTTTAAAAATGTCGAAAATCCGCATCTTAATAACCGTCCCAACCGTGTATCATATTTCTTACTTTCTCGCTTTGCGTTTACGCGCCGCACGTTTGGCGGCTGCCACGCCTGATTTACCCAAGCGCAGGCTCGGATGTTGTTTCAAATTGCCCACACGGGCAGGTTTAATCTCAAATTCAGGCACCTGCGGTTTCAATGCCGCCAATGCCAAAGCAATTAAAGCCTTTTTCATGCTTCGCTCCTGCTCATTGCCGCACCGCCCAATGGCAGGTTGTAACGCTCCGGAGCGGGGTCAAGAGGCGCACCACCAACAGACGGCCATACATACGCAGCCACGCGGGACGTCGGAAATTCCGCGATGCTGACGCGGTTGCCTTGATTGCCGCCCAAAACCAGCAGATTACCCGCCTTGTCCTTGCCGACAACAAACCCAACATGACCGCCGCCTTGGCGAGTGAACACGACCAAACAGCCGTAAGCAGGCTTGGTAAGGCGTTTACCGCAAAAAGCATATTCTTTGGCGCGCATCCAATCCTTCGGGATGTCTCGGTTACCGGCTCGCAGACAATGGGCTGCGAATACGCCGCACCACGGCGTCTCATCGTCTTTCCACCAAGCCTTCAAGCCGTGAAGCCAATTCAAAATGGTCGGATTGTGGTTTTTACCGGGGATTTCTGTCAGACCGATATACTTTCGCGCCTCTGCCACCCAAGGGAGTTCTTTTTGCTGGGCCATAAATACCTCAAATAGATAGTTTTAAAACCCCATTAAACCTTTTCAGACGACCCCCAAGCCCCGTCAGGCTTGCATTCAGCGGAATACAGGCAAAAAAAATCCCTGCCCGAAGGCAGGGTAAAAGGTCCACTCTCAACACAAGCACAACAAAAACTAAGCCGCAAACAAATCAGCCTGCGCCCTTGCCGCCGCCTCGCGGTCGGCCTCTTTCAGAATGTATCGGATATTTCGCGTCGACAGCTTATGCGCCAACACCAGCTCGCGCACAATAAACAAATCGCTCAAACCTTCCGCGCTCATCGCATCATATTGGCGGCGGATGAACCGGTTGCGAAGTTCGCGCATCGCATCCCAGCAGCGCGGAATCGCCAAGAAAGGCTGCCCGACATAAGCACGCTCCAACCGTCCCGCCGCTTCTTCGCCGATGTCCTCGACCAGTTGAGCGTGTAAGATGCGGCTCTGACGCGTATTGCGGCGGCGGTTGGAAATCGGATAATTCGTCCCACCCCAAACCTTAACCATGTGAAACGTCGCCTCCAGCCCGATAACCGTAATCATCGCCACCACGCTGTGCGGCAGCAGATGTTTCACATCCTCAAAATCCTGCTCCGTCATCTCCCAGTTCAAACTCATCCCGTTTTCTCCTTTTTCTTGCGGTTCGCGCTAATCTGCAAAGCCGCCACCAACTTGTGCATATTGCCGTCGGACAACCATTCCACGCGGTCAACCTTAAACATCTTTTTCGCCGTGCCGTGCGCATAATTCCAAGTCCAGCCGTTATCCAGCAGCAGGGCTTCGATTTTGCGCATCATCGGGTCGGCAGAATCGCGGCGGTTCGGTCGTTGTCCTGCCGTTTTTTTCGGCGCAAACCCATGCTGGCGCAAATCCTCGACCACACGCTCCAGCTCAGGGATGCTGCACTCGGTACACGACCGCTTGCCCGTCACCCGCTCCAACACCGCGCGATACGTCGCATCATCCAAACCAAGCTCTTTTTGAGCGATTTTAATTTTCGCAATCAACGCACGGCGCATTTCAAACCCCTAAAACACAATATATTGATTAATTATCGCATATTATACAGATAAAATACTATATATTGTAGTAAGCCGCTGTTTTTTTTGCGAAACGGACAGGCATAAAAAAGGTCGTCTGAATAATTCAGACGACCTTTGCAATAATTAATGTTTTACTTTAAGCGGTTTTTTCTTCCACTTTTTCGCCAGTGTCTCAAATTCTTGGAATGCTGTTGGCGAATTACGTTTTCTTCTTATTTCTTGAATAAACCCATTCAAATTATTCCAATCTCGTAATAAGATAGAATATTCAAATTCTTTGAAAAGCGGCTCATGGAAAGCACCACGCAATACACCGGCAGCAACAAATTCGCGTTGATTAAGTACCTTCAGTTGGCATTTTCAGTATTCCTAAATATTCCATAGGCTGCAATGAAAACGCCGATAACTGTCAGTATCGGCGTGATATATTCGTAACAATTAGAAACTAGTTCAGTCATTTCCGTCCCAACCGTCTAAGTATTTTTTATCCATCTTTTTCCTTTCTAAATTACTTATTAGTGCAAATTTGAAGCACCGCTTGATTTTAATATAAACCGTATAATTTGGCGAATTCGGTACGAGTAGTTGATTTACCACTGCCAGTATAGAATCCAATATATTGTGCCGATTTAGAAATATTGAGGTAAAAGTGGCATATCTAGTATTGTAAAAATTCAACACCGGTTTTAACAGCTTGTTAAAACCGGTGTTGAATATCCTGTTAAAGACTTTAAAACACTTCTACATCAACTCCTGCTCAGTAGGCTCAATCACAAAATCTTCAAGCCCCGACACAATCTTAATACCCGGCACTTGGCCATTGGCAAACTGATCGCGCTCATTCAGAATGGCATCTTTGTCGATTTCCTGCTTGGTGCGGATAAAGCTTTGATATGCCGTTTTTTCCGACATCCAAGCCAAGACGGCGGCGACGCCTGTTACCTTGACGCTAGGCGGGCGGATACGCCATTTGACGAGTCCCGTCACAAAATCCACCGTCTTGGTCTTGCCGTTTTCCGTCAGATCGTCCTTGTGTGCCTCACAGTAGGCGGCGACGGCAGCAGTCAGGCGTTCCGACTCGGCTTTCAACGGAGCGGCAAGCGCGGCGTATTCTTCTTCAATCACCGCTTTTTTATCGCCCGCTTCGGTTTCCAAGCGTTTGATTTCGCGGTTCAGGTCGCCAATCGCACGGATATGCGCCGTTACTTCGGTTTTGTCTTGTGCGGCTTCGATTGCCGCCTGTTTGATACGTTGTTTAGCCATTTGCTTTTTCCTTTCTTAATTTACTTTTCGTTCCGCATCTCTCAACTGTCTTGCCAGTTGCAATACTTTTAAATTAGTGACAGTAGCCTTGATAAATCCTTCCGTATCTCGGGCGGCATCACTGCATGCGCTGTCTAAAAATTCCGTTGTCAACGCAGCCATCAGGTCGGGAGCTTGATACTCACCGTTTATCTTGATTTCGGGCAACTCGACGCGACACTTCCCATTTTCCGAAACAATTTTAAAAACATACTCTTTCATTTCACTTACCTTTCTTATTTAAAACTTCTCTCACTTTCGCCATTTTCAGACGACCTTTTTCTTTGTCCGGCGCGGGCTTTGCCAGCATCGCCCTTGGTATCAACCGTGGCGGCAGGTTGCGGAGCAGTTCGGCGGGTTGCGGCCACGTTTCCGCCGCCTGCAACACCTTAAACCCACTCTGAATCCGTATCGGGTCATATTCCGGCGAGACGATTTCTTTTGTCTCCATCAGTTTCCGATACCAAATTTCCGCAACTACCGGCATATCCTGCGCTGCGGGGCGGTTGGGCAGATTCAGCGCGGCGAGCAGCGAAAAACCTGATGCAATTTCACGTTTTGCCCAATCATTCCCTGCCCATTCGCCCAAGGCTGCCACACCTTGCCGCAGTTTTGACGGCGCGCCGCCTTCGCCCAGTCTCCCTGTTGGAGAGGACTGGGGAGAGGGCAACCCCGAACCCTGCCACTGGCTCACAATCTCCAGCAAATAACCATGCGACTTTAAGGGCAGTTTCAGACGACCTTGGTCGCGGGCGTTGACCGTTCCGTTAAAGCCGTGCAGCCAAGCCTCGGCGGGAGCGGGGTAGGACACCCCGTCGCGTACCGCCTCCTGCGCTTTAATCATCAGCATCAACTCGTTTAAGAGCTTCGCCGTACGCGCCCAGCTCAACTGCGACTTGGCGGGGCGGAACAAGCCGACATACCTTATCGCCGCCTTGCCCATTTCAGCGTCCATCTCCAACACAGCCCGCAATACAGCCGATGCGTCGGCATCGTTGATTAAGCTGTCCAGACTATGCACCGCCCCGCAGTTCTGGCATTTGATATTCATTTAATCACCCCAAGAATCGCCAAAAACGCCACAAGGACAACAACCAACCCAAAAAACATACCGCAGGCATCCAAAACAACAGCTTTAGTCCGCTGCTTAAACCAGTTTTCAATCAGGCTCATCAGTGCCAAAACCACCAGTGCCAAACCAATCAGCCCGCAGACCAATAGATAAATCATCATTCCGGTAGTCATCGCATTTCCTCCCAAGCTTCTATTGCCATTGTCAGCGTTGCCGCCTCCGCCGTTTTCCAAATACCGTCCGGCGCGCGGGCGGCGATCACGAAACCTTCACCGTCCTTTTTCATGACCATGAGTTCTCCACGGTCTTCCAGCCATTCGATTAAATCTTTTTCGTTCATTTCCGTTCTCCAATTTGTTTAACGCCTTCCGCGCCGTTCATCGCGTGGTGCAATTGCACTTTTTGCCCTGCCGCCTGCCCCTTGACTATTGCCTCAATCATCGCGGCACTCCCGTCCAGTTTGGACGACTTGGCGTCTCTAACTACCGCCTTGGCGATATGTGGATGTTTTTTTCTTTTATAGTCAGCCATGACCGCCTTTTCATCGTCTGACATCTCAAATTCTTTGACGGCACCCCACGCCCCCATCATCCATCCGTTACAAAACTGGTCGGCAAGATAGGTTCGGTTTGAGGGTTTTCTTGCTCGGCAGGTTTTCAGAAATTCGCGGCGGGCGGCGGAAATCTGCCGATAGACCACATCAAAAGCATAGGAAGCAATCTCGGCTCGGTTGCCCAAACCGTAAAAAACCATTGCATCTCCCTGTTGATAACATTTGCACCCGAAAACTTCGGAAATCATGTTTGCGACAGCCCACTGCCATTCGGCCAGCTTAACTGCCATCTTCCGACCGCTGCCACGCTCGGAGACTTCCGACAAGACAACATCAACAGCATCAACTTCATACTTTTTCATCAGTGCCTGCGCCTGTTTCATTGCCTGCGCCGCCTCGTGTTCATTTGCCGATTTGCTCAAAGCCAAACACTTTTTGATTTTTTCCAAAACTGCCTGCTTATCCATTTTTCATTTCCTTTTCTTCTTTCAGACGACCTTTGCCGTCCTTATCTTCAAACTGCGCCTGATATTTGGCGACTTCCTGATCGCGGTTCCGCTTTACCATAAACTTCGTCGCGCGACGGCGGTGTTGCCCCCATGCCTGCCAATCGTTGTTCCGTCTTTTAAAGCTCATTTCGCAGACTCCCTAAATTTCAATGCCCATTCGGCATCCGCTTTGCGCGTATCTGTTGCCGGCCAGTACCGGTTATCCATAATCTCAGGAGCGGCAGGCCAACTGTCGCCCCAAACCGAGCGGGCGACGGCAGGTCGTCCAAACTCAAGTACCGTCCCGCGCTTTTCGCGATGCCATTCCATATTCAACCGAGCTTCTTTTTCCATCTGCTCCGCCCAACATTTCGCGCAACGTTGGGTTCGCTTCCGTACCCCGTTTTTGTCCAAAGTCCACGCAAATGCCGATTCAGGCTTCATCTGTTTGCAAACTCGGCAGGGTTTCAATTTGGTTAACATTTCCCGCCTCCCTTCCGGCTGAGGTATGCCGCGTCCATCCATGCCTCCAACACCTCACGCGCCGCAACTTCCACTCTCAAAATCCCGCGCAGACGCTCGTTTTCGAGCAAGATGCCTTCCGCGTAGATAAACATCCCGATCACCGCGCCCAGCGCAGCCCCCAAAATCATCCAAATCATCCAAATTTCCATCATTTTTACTTCCCTTCCGGCTTGCGCCATCCCTTAGTAATCGCCCGTTCGCCGTACTTGGCGCGGATTTCCTCGACTGCCCGTTTCAAAGCCAATTTCTTGGCTCGGTTCAGTCCCCGTTTTGGACGTCTGAACTTATTCATAAACCACTCCTTCCATCTTCTGCTCCACACTCATTGCCTCGTAGGCACGTTCCGTTTTCAAAACTTCCAAATCCGCCTGTCTTTCCATCGCCTCAACCTTCGTCAGCTCTTTCGCAATAGGTTCGGGTTCTTGGGTGCAGCCATACAACGCCATTCCACCCACAAAACACCACACGCCCACCGTCAAACCAACCGGCACCCACCGCCAAAAAGAGCGCGCCACAAACATCTTCCAATCAACGTTCTTTAAAACATTCATTTTTGCGTTTTCCTTTAAAAACAATAACTTATTAAAATCATAGGGTAAAAAAATATATAGCCCTGTCAAAGACTTACCGTTTCAGACGACCTATCGGATAATCAATGTCGAGTATTTTTTGATGATGCCCGATTGCATTTTGATGCCGTTTTTATTCGCCGTTCGTACCGCACCGCACATCAACTTGCTCATCCGTCGCGTATTGCCGTTGCTTTGTTTGACCAGTTCCGCAATCGTCGCATCGTCTGCTTCCGGCATCGCCGCTCTGGCAATTTCCTCCAATTCGTCATCCGGCATGGAGTCACCCAAATTCAGCGCAACCGATACGCGGCTATAAAGCTGTACCAGCTCGCCATGCTTACCGCGCAGATTCGCCACCAATCGCGGCATACCGCTTAAAACCAAACCGCAGCCCGTGTCGTCATGCAGTCGGCGGATAATCTCAAGGGCGCGAAAAGGCAGGTTTTCCGCTTCATCGACCACAATCAGACGACCCGAATCACGCAGGCGGTCAGATACAGACTCAAACAAATCATTCAGGCTGCCAACCGTTGAGACCTTCGCCGCTGCCGCCAGCTTGCGCATCAGCACAAGTGCCGTAAAGCTCGGATTAGCCTCAATCAGGATGGCGGCGGGATTCTTCTCGCAGTAGTTTTTGACCGCTTGCGTCTTGCCCAAACCCGCTTGGCCGTAGATAACGACCGTGTCGCCCGCTTCATGTGCGTCGCGCATCACTTCAGAGATTCGGCGGGTTGTCTTGGTCGATACAAACCCCAAAACCAGCTCTTCGCGTTGCGCCTTACTTTCCTGCACCTCTAAAAACGCTTCGATTTTCGGCTCGATGGTTTCATATTTGCCGCCTTTTTCAGCGTAGGTATTATTCAAATACATGCTGATAGATGCCGGAGATACCCCGATACCGCGTGCCAGTTCGGTTTGGTTCATACCCGATTTGGCTTTAAATTCAGTAAGTTTTTGCTGCAATGCTTGATTAATTTGTTTCATTTTTAATATCCTTGAGTTTTAAACAACCTTTAAAGGTCGTCTGAAATGAAAGAGTTACCCGATTTAGAAAAACGTCTGATCATGCTGGAAGTCGCCGTTCAAGACTTGGAAGACAGGTCGCTTACCGATTCCTTCGTACTTGCCTGGCTGCTCCAGCGGATTACCCGTCAAGAGCCGACTTCGATTGAGCAGGTTCGCCGCTTCCTTCAAGCGCAGGCAAAAACGTTTGAGCCTGATTCTGTTCAGCGGGAACACCTTGAATCTTTACTTGAGCTCGTTGAATCCGCCCAAGAGCTCGCTTGAGTTTCAATTTTTCAACAAGCTCGGTCGGAAACGCCGCATTTTTCTGTTTGTCCATCATGTTTTCCTTTACATATCCGCCTCAAACAAGACAATCTCGTCGTCTGTTCCCGTTCTCGGCAATACCGCATACTCCGCCTCGATGACGTTTCCGCCCAAATGTCCCAGCTCGTCCCAAACCGCAGCCTGTTCCAGAGCCGGATTGACTTCCGCATTCGCGAGCTTGATTGCATTTTCCGCCCGCTTGATTTTGCCTTTTCGGCGTTTTTCCGCCAGTTGGTCGATACGCGCCGTCGGGAACGCCTCGCGGCTATTGCCGTTGACTTGTGCCTTCGTAATAAACTTGCCGTCCATATCAAACACATTGACCACCGACGCATCGTCCAAATCGTAGCTGACCCGTACCTCGTCTTTGTGATACTCCGCCAGCTCGACTGAAAAATAAGAGTTGTTGAACAAATCCAGCCAACCGCGCTGTACCTTTCGCACCTCCTGCGGCATAAACATCGTCGCCAGCTCTTCCGCCGACAACATATCCGGCGCGATACCGTCCTGTTCCAGCCTCATTTCCCGATAAGCCTTCGGCGTGTAATGCCCGCCGTCCGGATGTCGGGGCAGCTCGCCGTGTGGGCGGTTGTTGTATTCGTCAATACACTTGACCACATCCGCGATAAATTGCGACCAGCTCGGCAGCTTTTTCAAATATTTTTGCTGTTCTACCGTCAACTCCTTGCCTTTTTCCAAAGCGTTAAACGCACTTTCCATCTTGCGGTACATCAGATTCTTCGTGCTGCTGTCCATCCCCGCGCCCGCAAACGTCTCATACTGGCGCGCCATCTCAATCAGATTGTCTTTCCACCATCGCTCGATGATGCCTCGACCTTGCGGATTGCCCGCGATACCCGTTTCATGGCGGATACCCAATCGGGACGTAATACCCGTGATTTCATGGTCAATCGTCTTGCCTGTCTGACCGCCGCCGTTATCCGAGTAGTAGATAATCGGCAAACCAAAGTGCTTGACCCCGATACGCAGAGCGTCCGATACCGCCACACAACTTTCAGCCAACGACACCGAAAAACCGACCACAAACCGCGTACAACCATCAATAATCACCGTCACTTCAGGCTTAAACGGTCTGCCGTGTACAGGGTGCGCCACCTTCGCCTTAAAGCTGTGGCCGTCGCCGATCCAAACATCGTTCGGCTTCAAAGCCCCCCAATCACGTTTCACATAAGGCAGCAGCGATTTATAAGCCGCCCCCGTTTTCCTGCCGCGCTCCTGCATAATCAGCGGGAGCTTTTCCCAAACGCGCCGCACCATACTCAAGTTAGGCACATCATTGACCGGCATATTTTCCGCTTCAGCCCACTGCACAAATCGGCGGTAGCTGTGTGCCAATTTTGGCGCGGACGGAATATTGTGAAACTGCATAAATGTCGGCAACCAACCGTAGCTCTCAATCGGTTTGACCGCCTTAGTTACCTTCGGAGCCAAAGAGACCAACCGCTCCGTCGCGTTTTCCGCCTTAAGGTAGGCAGAAATCCAGCCGTCTAAAGTACGTTCGCCAACCTTTGCCGACCGGCTGCGGTCATTTGCCGTTTCCAAGTTGCCGAGCGTAACCTCGTCCAACTTACCCTCCGCCAGCAGCCTCAAAAACTGAGCCACCGCAACCTTGGCAGAGCAACCGTATTGATATTTGATACCCAACACCGCCGCCACCACCGCACATCGCGCATCCGCCACCGACCGTTGTTTCTCGTTCAATCGCTTTGCCGCTTCCGCCAAGACTTGAGGCGACATCGCCGTCTTCTCCTGTCTGATTTGGGGTAGGGCTTTCGGCATACTCTCCGCCATTTCGTCTGCCTGACGTTTCATGATTGCGGCTCGGATTTCGGCGGGGAGAGAGGCAATTTCATACAGTTTTTTGGGTCTGCCTCTTCCTATTTGCTCAAAACAGTGTTGCCAATTGTTTTTCTTGGCATGGTATTCAATCCCTTGCCTATCAGTTGGCAGACTTGGGATACCCAATTTCGCAATATCTGATGCAGATATTTTCATATTTATGCTTTCTATTTTTGCTTAAATGCGTTACCCTTTTGGAACTCTTTAGCAAAACCGTTATCTATTTACAGACTTGGGAAAGTAGGCTTACGGTTTCTTTTCTCAAACCTAGAAGGCCAAATCTCTTCTGCCGGCACTCCGATTGCAGCAGCTATAATCTTTTCGCCTTTTAGGTATGGGGCATCTAAAGCCTTCCCTAATGTATTCGGTGCCAAATTGGCTTGAATAGATAATGCTCTTACCGACCAGCCCGCCTTTTTAAGACGAGCCACAATGTCAGCACGATGCCAATCAGTCATGGTTTCTTGCTTTTTTTTCATCTTTGGATTTCCTTAATTAAGTAGGTTTGTTACTCGCCGTTATTGAGTAAGTGAGTGAATTATATTTAGCAAAATAGTTTCTTGCAACTCTTTTGCTAAATTATTTTACGCAAAAAAGAGATTAATTTAATAACATTTTGATTATTTGAGTAATTTTATTTAAGCAAAAGAAACACTTTTTTGCTTAATCTTTTGCTTAAATGAGTGAGCGCTATGGATACTTTTTTAGAGAGGCTCAAATCCCTTTGGCCTGATGGTGTAAAGCCGTCTGACATCTATAACAAGATAGATATGTCAGCATCTGGCTTTAATAGAGTTTGGAAAGAGGGGGCAGTCCCGACGGCTGATTACCTCGTAAAGATTCAAGAAGTTACAGGCTGCGACCTCAACTGGTTGCTGACAGGCAAGGGCGTGCCATACCTTGACCGCGCCCGTCCTGAGAATGCCGGAGCCTTTCCCGTATCAGATAGCGGCGCAGGCGCGGTCGATACGCTCGGCAACCCCGTCGATTTGCGTGAGTTTGTCTTTATCCCGCGATACAGCGTCGAAGCAGCAGCAGGGCATGGAAAAACCGTAAGCGATGAAAAACCCTTATTCTGTATGGCTTTCCGCCGCTACTGGATAGAAAACTACGTCACCCGCCAAACAGACAAACTCTCCGTAATTGCCGTCAAAGGCGATTCAATGGAAGGCATCCTGAACCACGGCGACAACATCCTAATCAACCACGCCGAAACCGAGCCGCGCGACGGCCTGTACGTCCTACGCATAGGCAACGACCTTTTCGTCAAAAACATCCAACGCCTGCCCGGACGGCTCTTAGTTAAATCCGCCAATCCCCTCTACGAGCCTTTTGAAATCGACCTCACAACCGACAACACCGACATCGCCATCATCGGACGCGTCGAATGGTTCGGCCGCTCCGTGAACTGATTTTAAAAACCTCTTAAAACCCGTTTAAAAACCTATCAAAACCCGACAGCTTTCAACAAAAAACCGCGCATTCCCGCGCGGTTTTGTGAAAAAGCTGATGCAATTTTTTTCCAAACACAAAAACGCCGAAATCCACGTCTTTCCAAGATTTCGGCGTTTTTTTATATTACTTATTATTTGTGCAAAAACTAACAGCCCCCCACAGAAAACGTCGTCTGAAAACTTGAAAAGGATTTTCAGACGACGTTTTTATTGTGATTGCTGTTTATTTATGTACCGAAATGAAGATTAGACCTTAATTCCGATTTATTTATATGTGGCAGTTTCAGACGATGTTGACTAAGGGAGAAATATGCCGCATCAAACCTTATTTTTGAGAGGCGAGGAAGCCGCTTAGCTCGAATTCGAAAGGCATTCCGTTTTGTGCGCCAGAGCGGGTAATAGACAGGGCGGCAGCGGCGCAGGCCTTGCGTACGGCGATGTCTATGCCTTCGTGCCAGAATACTGCCAATGCGCCATTGAAGGCATCGCTGGCACCCGTGGTGTCGGAGGTTTGTACTTTAAAACCTGAAACATGACGCAGGCGGCCTTTAGGGTCTTTATATACGGCGCCTTTGCTGCCTGAAGTCATCAGGACGGGGCAGGGGGATTTCAAAATCAACTCTTCGGGGGACAAGCCTTGCGGCGCTCCCAGGCTGGCGGCAAGCTCGTAGCGGTTGGGCGTTAAGATAGTAATTTGTTCCAGCAATTCTTTTGGGATGGCGCGGGCGGGTGCAGGATTGAGGATGAAGGGTTTATTGTATTTTGCTGCCAGCCTTGATGCAGCCATCACGCACTCCATCGGAATTTCAAGCTGGCTGAGGATGATGTCGGCTTCGGCAAACCGTTCTTCTGCGGCTTCGATGTCGGCGACGGTCAGATACATATTTGCACCGGCAATAACGATGATGGAATTTTCTTCGTCGGCAACGGTAATGTTTGCCATGCCGCTGTTTTGTCCCATGATGGTTTGGACATAATCGGTACATATGCCTTCGTGGCGGAGGTTGGTTACCATTTCCAGTCCGAAATCGTCGTCGCCGACTGCACCGATGATGGTTACGCATGCACCTAGGCGTGCGGCGGCAACTGCTTGGTTGGCACCTTTGCCTCCCATGTAGCGATGGAATGAGCTTCCCAGCAAAGTCTCGCCCGCGCGCGCGAATTGGGTGGCGCGGGTTACTAAATCCATGTTGATACTACCGACGACAACGACTTTGGTATGGAGCATTCTGATATATCCCTTTTGAAACACGATACGACCGTATCAGGCGGTCTTTATTAATATTGAAATATGCAGGAAACCGCATTCTCTATGCCGATAGGCATTTTGCGTCATTGTACCCGCTGGAATTGCAAATGCAATATTAATTCCCGTTTTTCATATTTTAATATCGGATTTTGTTGTAATTAAATCGTAAAATTTCGGAAATTTCATACCGTTTGAATGCTAAATCTGTACATTGGTCGGTTTTTATTTTGTTTTTTATAAAATTTAAATAGAATAGAAAATTTTTTCTGTTTTTAAGTACCATTTTTCTTCCAAGGTCGTCTGAAAGCCCAATCAATACGTTCGTTTTAGCGAAATTCACTTTGTCCGTTTTAGCGAAACCCGCTTCACTCTTTTTAGCGAAACTCGCTACGCTCGTTTTCAGACGACCTTTTTCCAACCCTGCTACAATACGCCTTTTATTGTTCACGCCGATTTTGCCATGACCGAGCCGACCTACATCCCGCTGCGCCTGCATACCGAGTTCTCGATTACCGACGGTATGGTGCGGATTAAAAAACTGATCGCCAAAGCGCAGGAATACGGTTTGCCTGCTTTGGGCATCAGCGATTTGATGAACGAATTCGGTTTGGTGAAATTCTATAAAGCCTGCCGCAGCGCGGGGATTAAGCCCGTCGGGGCGGCGGATGTGTGGATAGGCAATCCGAATGCGCCCGACAAGCCGTTCCGCGCCATGCTGGTTATCCGCAACGATGCGGGCTATCTGCGCTTGAGCGAACTTTTGACCGCTGCTTATGTCGGCAAAGACCGCAATGTCCATCATGCGGAACTCAATCCCGAATGGCTGGAAAACGGCGACAACAGCGGCTTGATTTGTTTGAGCGGCGCGCATTACGGCGAAGTGGGCGTGAATCTCTTGAACGGCAACGAAGACGCGGCGCGTGCGGCGGCGTTGAAGTATGCGGCGTGGTTCCCCGATGCGTTTTATCTGGAGCTGCAACGCCTGCCCGAGCGTCCCGAATGGGAGGCTTGCGTTTCGGGCAGTGTGAAGCTGGCGGAGGAATTGGGTTTGCCGGTGGTGGCGACGCATCCGACGCAGTTTATGAGCCGCGACGATTTCAACGCGCACGAGGCGCGGGTGTGCATCGCGGGCGGCTGGGTGCTGACGGACAAGAAACGTCCGCGCGATTTTACGCCGAGCCAGTTTTTCATTCCGCCGGAAACGATGCTGGAACGTTTCGCCGACTTGCCCGAAGCCTTGGAAAACACGGTGGAAATTGCCAAACGCTGCAATATCCATATCACGCTGGGTAAAAACTTCCTACCTTTATTCCCGACGCCCGACGGCCTGTCGCTGGACGATTATCTAGTGAAGCTGTCCAACGAGGGCTTGCAGGAACGCATGGTTCAGCTTTATCCCGACGAGGCGGAACGGGCGGCGAAAATGCCGGAATATCAGGAGCGGCTGGATTTTGAGTTGAACATCATCATCCAGATGAAATTCCCCGGCTATTTCCTTATCGTACAAGACTTTATCAACTGGGCGAAAACGCACGGCTGTCCGGTGGGGCCGGGACGCGGTTCGGGTGCGGGTTCGCTGGTGGCGTATTCGCTGAAGATTACCGATCTCGACCCGCTGAAATACGCGCTGCTGTTCGAACGTTTCCTAAACCCCGAACGCGTTTCCATGCCTGACTTCGAC
The DNA here is from genome assembly GCF_000193735.1 of Neisseria sicca 4320. GTDB lineage: Bacteria > Pseudomonadota > Gammaproteobacteria > Burkholderiales > Neisseriaceae > Neisseria > Neisseria sicca_E. The sequence goes on along the minus strand of NZ_AEPF01000058.1, from coordinate 80,940 downwards.
GTGGACTTCTGTCAGGCAAACCGCGGGCGCGTGATTGAATATGTGCGCGAAAAATACGGCGCCCAGGCGGTAAGCCAGATTGTGACTTTCGGCACGATGTCGTCCAAAGCGGTGATCCGCGATGTGGGGCGCGTGCTGGAGCTGCCGTTTACCCTGTGCGACAAACTGTCGAAGCTGATTCCGCTGGAAGCCAACAAACCTTTGGGTCTGGACGACGCGATGAAGGCGGAGCCGCAGATTCAGGAATTGATCGAAGCGGAAGAAGCGGACGAACTGATTACGCTGGCGAAAAAGCTGGAAGACCTGACGCGCGGTCTGGGTATGCACGCGGGCGGCGTGTTGATTGCGCCGGGTAAGATTTCCGATTACAGCCCCGTGTATCAGGCGGACGAATCCGCCTCGCCCGTATCCATGTATGACAAGGGCGACGTGGAAGACGTGGGTTTGGTGAAGTTCGACTTTTTGGGTCTGCGCAACCTGACCATTATCGAAATGGCGCAGAACAACATCAAAAACACCACCGGCGATATTGTCGATGTCGGCAAAATCCCGCTCGACGACCAAGCCGCCTACAAAATCTTCCGCGATGCGAACACCACCGCCGTATTCCAGTTCGAGTCGACCGGCATGAAAAAAATGCTGAAAACGGCGCACACCACCAAGTTTGAAGAACTCATCGCCTTCGTGTCGCTCTACCGTCCCGGCCCGATGGACAACATCCCCGACTTCGTCGCGCGCATGAAGGGTCAGGAATTCCAATACATCCACCCGCTGCTCGAAGGCATCCTCGCGCCGACCTACGGCATTATGGTGTATCAGGAACAAGTGATGCAGGCGGCGCAGATTATCGGCGGCTACTCGCTCGGCGGCGCGGACTTGCTGCGCCGCGCCATGGGTAAGAAAAAGCCCGAAGAAATGGTGAAACACCGCGAAATCTTCGCCGAAGGCGCGGCAAAACAAGGCATTTCGCGCGAAAAATCCGACGAAATCTTCAACTACATGGAAAAATTCGCCGGCTACGGTTTCAACAAATCCCACGCCGCCGCCTACGCCCTGATTTCCTATCAGACCTCATGGCTCAAAGCCCATTACCCCGCCGAATTTATGGCAGCGACCATGTCGTCTGAATTGGACAACACCGACCAGCTCAAGCATTTCTACGACGACTGCCGCGCCAACGGCATCGAGTTCCTGCCGCCCGACATCAACGAATCCGACTACCGTTTCACGCCGTATCCGAACATGAAAATCCGCTACGCACTCGGCGCGATTAAAGGCACGGGCGAAGCCGCCGTCGAATCCATCATCGCCGCGCGGCAAAGCGGCGGCAAGTTTACCGGCCTCTTGGACTTCTGCGAGCGCGTCGGCAAAGAACACATGAACCGCCGCACCCTCGAAGCCCTGATACGCGGCGGCGCGTTCGACAGTATCGAACCCAACCGCGCCATGCTCTTGGCGAACATCGACCTCGCCATGAACAACGCCGACCAAAAAGCCGCTAACGCCAATCAGGGCGGGCTGTTTGACATGATGGAAGATGCCATCGAACCGGTGCAGCTCGCCGACGCTCCCATGTGGAGCGAATCGGAAAAACTCGCCGAAGAAAAAACCGTCATCGGCTTCTATCTGTCCGGCCACCCGTTCGGTCCGTATGCCCAAGAAGTCCGCCAAATCGCCCCGACCAAATTAGGTCGTCTGAAACCGCAAGACAGCATTCGCCTCGCCGGATTCGTGACCGCAGTGCGCACCATGATGGGCAAACGCGGCAAAATCGCCTTCGTCAGCCTCGAAGATTTGAGCGGGCAGATTGAAATCATGGTCAGCGGCCAGACGCTGGAAAACTGCGCCTACTACCTCAAATCCGACCAAGTGCTGATTATCGAATCCAAAGTCAGCCGCGACGATTACGGCGGCGGCGACGGGCTGCGCATCATGGCAAACCAAGTCATGACCCTGCAAATGGCGCGCGAACGCTACGCCCGCAGCCTCAGCCTCGCCCTTGCCCCCGGCCACGACATCACGCGCCTTGCCGCCATCCTCACCGCCCACCGCCTGCCCGACACGTCGCACATCCCGTTGCAACTGTCGTACAGCAACAGCAAAGCGTCGGGCAGGTTTCAAGTGCCGCCGAAATGGATGGTGACACCCAGCTCCGCGTTATTCGATGAATTGGAAAAACTGCTCGGCAGCAGGGCAGTGCGCGTGAATTGGTAGTTATAGGTAAACCATAAATTTGTTTCGGAACCGATTAAAACTTCTGTAAAGAATTTGACAAAAAATTGACGTTTCAGGTCGTCTGAAATCCAAACTCCGGCTTTCAGACGACCTCAAATAAGGATCAACATGAAATACAAAGACCTACGCGACTTCATCGCCTTGCTCGAGCAGCAGGGCAAACTCAAGCGCGTCGCGCATCCCGTTTCCCCGCATTTGGAAATGACCGAAATCGCCGACCGCGTGCTGCGTGCCGAAGGGCCGGCGTTGTTGTTTGAAAACCCGATTAAGCCCGACGGCACGCGCTACGATTATCCAGTATTGGCGAACCTGTTCGGTACGCCTGAACGCGTGGCGATGGGCATGGGTGCGGACAGCGTGTCCAAACTGCGCGAAATCGGGCAGACGCTGGCGTATTTGAAAGAACCCGAACCGCCCAAAGGCATCAAAGACGCATTTTCCAAACTGCCGCTGCTGAAAGACATTTGGAGCATGGCGCCGAATGTGGTGAGAAATGCGCCGTGTCAGGAAGTTGTGTGGGAAGGCGAAGACGTTGATTTATATAAACTTCCGATTCAACATTGCTGGCCGGAAGACGTTGCGCCGCTGGTAACGTGGGGCTTGACCGTAACGCGCGGTCCGCACAAAAAACGCCAAAACTTAGGCATTTACCGCCAACAACTCATCGGTAAAAACAAACTGATTATGCGCTGGCTGTCGCATCGCGGCGGCGCGCTGGATTATCAAGAATTCCGCAAACTCAATCCCGAGACGCCGTATCCCGTCGCCGTTGTGCTCGGCTGCGACCCCGCCACCATTTTGGGCGCGGTAACGCCTGTTCCCGATACCTTGAGCGAATACCAGTTTGCCGGACTGCTGCGCGGTTCGCGGACGGAGCTGGTGAAATGTATCGGCAACGATTTGCAAGTGCCCGCCCGTGCCGAAATCGTGTTGGAAGGTGTGATTCATCCGAACGAAACCGCGTTGGAAGGCCCATACGGCGACCACACCGGCTATTACAACGAGCAGGACCATTTCCCCGTGTTCACGGTCGAACGCATCACCATGCGCGAAAACCCTATTTACCACTCCACCTACACAGGCAAACCGCCCGATGAACCCGCCGTTTTGGGCGTGGCATTGAACGAAGTGTTCGTACCGCTTTTACAAAAGCAGTTCCCCGAAATCACCGATTTCTACCTGCCGCCCGAAGGCTGTTCCTACCGCATGGCGGTGGTCAGCATGAAAAAACAGTACGCCGGACACGCCAAGCGCGTGATGATGGGCTGCTGGTCGTTCCTGCGCCAGTTTATGTACACCAAATTCATCATTGTGGTTGATGACGATGTGAACGTACGCGACTGGAAAGAAGTCATCTGGGCGGTAACTACACGCATGGACCCCGTGCGCGACACCGTTTTGGTGGAAAACACGCCCATCGACTACCTCGACTTCGCCAGCCCCGTCAGCGGACTCGGCGGCAAAATGGGCTTGGACGCAACCAACAAATGGCCGGGCGAAACCGACCGCGAATGGGGACGGGTAATCAAAAAAGACCCTGCGGTTACGGCTAAGATTGATGAGATTTGGGGGGAATTGGGGTTGTAAACCCGAACATCAAAAAGGTCGTCTGAAAACGTTTTTTACAGTGGATTGGAACAGGGAAGATTCAATTACCGTTATTCCCGCGCAGGCGGGAATCCAGAAGTTTGAAGTCGCGGCAACCTCTAAATATTCCTGATAAATCAGGGCTCGGGTTCCCGCCTGCGCGTACATGACGGAATAGGGATTCCTTGTTTGGATTTACTATAACGCCAGTATATTTTACGGAGTTTAATTTAAATAGTGGTATTGGATTTTGTAGCTGGCGTTCTCGAACTCTTTGCCGCTACTTGGGATTTCCTGAGCTACGGCAAAAAGCGCATTTCCGTTCTGCGCCGCGCATATCGGCATGGCGGCCGGCGGAAAGTACGGCGCGTATCGAACGGACGTAAGATGGAGATTGCCGTCTGGCTGGTATTTGTGATGATATTGGCAGCGGGAATGGTATTTGCTTGGACAATCATTGCTTGGGTGGTGTGGCAGGTTTTAGCTAACTAGGTAATTTTAACCGTCGATAAGGTAACGATGACCTGACTGCAATTTCAAAAAAAAGTCGTCTGAAAACAGATTTTCAGACGACCTTTTATTGCTTATTTCAAATTTAAATTCGTTAAATTTGAAATAACGGATTTATCCGGCTTTCTATAGTAAATATACTTAACTTTAAATCCGGCATGTCATCAAATGCCGTCATTCCCGTGCAGGCGGGAATCCATCGTAAAACCTAAGAAACCTTAATTTGAAAAACAGTTTCTGAACTTAAAAAATGGATTCCCGCCTGCGCGGGAATGACGGTAGAGGTTTCGGCAAAAATTGCCCCCTGTTTTCAGACCACCTATTGCCCCGTCGGTGTGCATTGTAGCGTGGGCTTTGCCCACGATGATGCTAGGTAAAAAAGTCGTCTGCAATTTTGGGTTTGATTCATGGTCAAAGCCCACGCTATGGGTTTCTATTCTCATGCTACGGTTTTTGCCGTAGGTCTGATTCTCGAATCCGACATTTCCAATTGATTGCCATCAAAATGGCTTGGAACCTTATCCGTTAATCATGATGGCGAAACACCGTATAGCGAAATTACCTCTACCCTTTGACTTCATAGATCTCCTGCAAACCGTTTAATCTTTCCCAAAGCCAAGCCTGACGGTTTGTTTTTCGATAACGACAAGTACTCATAAAAATCCAGTCAACACAAAAAGGTCGTCTGAACCCCGAATCCGGATTTCAGACGACCTTTTTTCTACATCAATAAACGATGTTCAACAGGCAATCAATAGAAGCCTTCGCGCTCTTCGCGAGTGGAGATGTAGATGTTTTTCACCTGCGTGTAGGCGGCGAGCATCATTTTGTGGGTTTCGCGACCGATGCCTGAAGTTTTGTAGCCGCCGAACGGTGCGCCTGCGGGCAGGCGGTTGTAGCAGTTCACCCAAACGCGGCCGGTTTCCAGCGCATTGGAAACGCGCAGGCAGCGGTTGATGTCGGTACTCCACACTGCACCGCCCAAGCCGTACTCGCTGTCGTTCGCCATTTTGATGACTTCTTCTTCGGTTTTGAATTTAATCACGGTAGCAACCGGGCCGAAGATTTCTTCTTGGGCGACGCGTGCGCTGTTGCTGCCGGCTTCAATTAAGGTCGGCTCGACAAATTCGCCTTTGCCCAATTCGCCTTCGATTTTCTTACCGCCGGTGATGATGCGGCAACCTTCTTGTTCGCCGATTTTGACGTATTTCAAAATGGTTTCAAGCTGACCGGCGTTGACTTGCGAACCCATTTGGGTGTCGTCTTCCCAAGGTAAGCCGACTTTGATTTTTTTGAACTCTTCAGCCAAGGCGTTGACGAATTTGTCGTAAATGCCTTCTTGTACGAAGATGCGCGAACCGGCGCAGCACACTTGACCTTGGTTGAACAAAATGCCTTTTTGCGCGCCTTCGAGGGCTTTGTCAAACGGCATGTCGTCAAAGAAGATGTTGGCGGATTTGCCGCCCAGCTCCAAGGTGGAGGGAATGAGCATTTCGGCGGCAGCGATGCCGATGCGGCGGCCGATTTCGGTCGAGCCGGTGAAGGCGAGTTTGTTGAAGCCTTTGTGGTGCAGCATGTATTCGCCGGATTTAGAACCGCGTCCGGTGATGATGTTCAGCACGCCTTTAGGCAGCAGGTGGTTAATTTTTTGAGCGAGCGACAACAGGCTCAGCGAAGTGCTGGAAGACGGGTGGATGACGATGGTACAGCCTGCGGCAAGTGCGGGTGCGATTTTCCAAGCCGCCATCAGGAAAGGGAAGTTCCACGGGATAATTTGACCGACTACGCCGATAGGTTCGCGCAGGACGATAGACAGGTCTTCGGAGTCAAGCTGGGTGGCAGTGCCTTCTTCGCCGCGGATTACGCTGGCAAAGTAGCGGAAATGGTCGGAAGCCAAAGGTATATCGGCGGCGCGGGTTTCGCGGATGGGTTTGCCGTTGTCCAGCGTTTCCTGCAAGGCGAACAATTCCAAGTTTTCGTCAATCACATCGGCGATTTTGTTGAGGATGGCAGCGCGTTCGGTGGTGGTGGTTTTGCGCCATGTTTTGAACGCTTCTTGCGCAGCGGCAACCGCAGCATCAACATCGGCATCGGATGCGTCGGTAAACTTTGCCAGTACTTCGCCGTTGGCGGGATTGTGCGAATCCAAAAGTGCGCCGGGTTTTGTCCATTCGCCATTGATTAAGAGACCGTACTCTTTATCAAACACATTTAAATCTTTTGCCATGATGCTGTCTCCTTGGTTATCTTCTTGAGGTTTCGGACGTATCTCCAACGTCGTCTGAAAACAGGATAGTATTTTTTCTGTTTAAGTTCAAGCATTAAAAATGATAACGTTCTCAAAATTCCAAATATGTAATTTTCTAAAATAGGAAATCCAATCCGGTAAGGCTTGACTCCGCATGGAAATGAAGCGGGTTTGTTAATGTATTTAAAGTTTTCAGACGACCTTTTTTACATGATACGTGTAAGAATTTTTCAGCGGCTTGGCAGATATATTTCTACGCAAACAGATTGTTATAATATAACATTTTATTTCTTATTTTTCAAAAAGATAGGGTGTTGACACAGCGAAATGAAGGGGAGTATTCTCATTTGCAGGGGGTTTACCTCCTACCCGACCTTTTACGGATTTCTTACGAATGCCAAGGAGAACACTATGAAGATGCAAGCTGTTGTTGTGAATCAAAATGTAGAGGGCGATGTAGAAGTTGTAGAACGCGAAGTGCGCCCGTTGGAATACGGCGAGGCGTTGGTTGAAGTCGAATATTGCGGCGTGTGCCATACCGACTTGCACGTTGCGGCAGGCGACTACGGCGAAAAACCGGGCCGCGTGTTGGGACACGAAGGCATCGGCATCGTCAAAGAAGTCGCTGCGGGCGCGAACGCCCTGAAAGTCGGCGACCGCGTCAGCATCGCATGGTTGTTCCAAAGCTGCGGTTCGTGCGAATACTGTAATACCGGCCGCGAAACCTTGTGTCGTTCCGTATTGAACGCAGGCTACACCGCCGACGGCGGCATGGCGACCCACTGTATCGTCGATGCAGACTACGCCGTCAAAGTACCCGACGGCCTCGACCCTGCGCAAGCTTCCAGCATTACCTGCGCCGGCGTAACCACTTACAAAGGCGTGAAAGTTTCCGGCGTGCGTCCGGGACAATGGATTGCCATTTACGGTGCGGGCGGTTTGGGTAACTTGGGTGTCCAATACGCGAAAAAAGTATTCGGCGCACACGTTGTCGCCATCGACATCAACGATGAAAAACTGGCATTCGCTAAAGAAAGCGGCGCAGATTTAGTCATCAACGCCGCCAAAGAAGACGCTGCCAAAGTGATTCAAGAAAAAACCGGCGGCGCACACGCAGCCGTTGTTACCGCCGTATCCGCTGCCGCGTTCAACTCCGCTGTGGACTGCGTCCGCGCAGGCGGCCGCGTCGTTGCCATCGGTCTGCCGCCCGAATCTATGGACCTGTCCATCCCGCGTCTGGTCTTGGACGGCATCGAAGTGGTCGGCTCGCTGGTCGGTACGCGCAAAGACTTGGAAGAAGCTTTCCAATTCGGCGCAGAAGGCTTGGTGGTACCGAAAGTCCAACTGCGTGCTTTGGACGAGGCTCCGGCGATTTTCCAAGAAATGCGAGAAGGCAAAATCACCGGCCGCATGGTTATCGACATGAAAAAAGAATGTGGCTGCGGTCATCATTAATTTGATGTAGGCAGTTGACTAAAAAGGTCGTCTGAAACCTTGTTTTGGGGTTTCAGACGATCTTTAATTTATCGGCATGACAATAAAAATCTTGCGCCGTCATTCACGCATCGACAGGTATAGTGGATTAACAAAAATCAGGACAAGGCGACGAAGCCGCAGACAGTACAAATAGTACGGAACCGATTCACTTGGTGCTTCAGCACCTTAGAGAATCGTTCTCTTTGAGCTAAGGCGAGGCAACGCCGTACTGGTTTAAATTTAATCCACTATATGATGGCAGTTGACTCAACGAAATGGCCAAATCTCTAAATCTTCGCAAGTATTCTCATAAAAAGGTCGTCTGAAAAACCTAAAATCCGTTTTTCAGACGACCTTTTGTTCCACCTTACAAGCGCGTGACGCTCAACACACCTTTGACGTCGCCGAGGCTGGCGAGGACACGCGGGAGGTCGTTGACCTGTTTGACTTCGAGCGTGAACCTCATGCTGGCTTCCAAGTCGCGGGACTGGGTTTGCACGGCGGTAACGTTGAGTTTGTGGCGGGCGAGCGCGTCGGATACGTCGCGTAACAGCCCAGCGCGGTCTTGGGCGCGGATTTCGACATCGACGGCGAACACTTGTCCTTCCTGCAACGCCGCCCAGCTTGCGTCCAGCACTTTTTCAGGCGCGTGTTCGGCGAGGTGTTGGAAAGAGGGGCAGGTTTTGCGGTGCACCGAAATACCGCGCTCGCGAGTAACGAAGCCGACGATATCGTCGGGCGGCGCGGGTTTGCAGCATTTGGCAAGCGTGGTCATCAAGCCGTCTTCGCCGTCAATCAGGACACCTGTTTTGCCGCCTTTTTTAATTTTGGACTGTTTGACGATGGTGGTTTCGCTGACGGGCACGGGCGGCGGTTCGTTCAGCGTACCGCAGGCTTTCTGGATGGCGCGGTTGGAAATTTCACCCTGTCCGACGGCGGTGTAGAGGTCGTCGAGTTTTTTGTAGCCGAGGTTTTCGGCAAGCTCTTGCAGGTTGGGCTTGGGCGTGAGTTTGGCAAGCTGCTTGTCGAGTTGGACGCGGCCTTCTTCGCGCACGGTGTCGGCGTTTTGCTGACGGATGTAGGCGCGGATTTTGCCGATTGCCTTGCTGGATTTGACCCAGCCTTCGTAGAGCCAGTTGACGGAAGGATGCCCTTCTTTGGCGGTAATGATTTCGACGCGCTGTCCGTTTTCAAGCGGGGTGGACAGCGGCACGATTTGCCCTTCGACTTTCGCGCCGCGGCAGCGGTCGCCGATGCTGCTGTGCAGGGCGTAGGCGAAGTCGATGGGGGTTGCGCCGGTGGGCAGGGAGAGGACTTTGCCGTGCGGGGTCAGGACATAAATCGTGTCGTTGAAAAGCTCGGTTTTGAAGGCGGCGGCGAGGTCTTCCTTGCCGCTTTCCGCCATGTTTTCGCGCCAGTCCAAGAGTTGGCGCAACCAGGCGATTTTCTGCTCGTAGGCGGAATCGCCCTTGCCCCCCTCTTTGTAACGCCAGTGGGCGGCGACACCGAATTCGTTGAATTGGTGCATATCGAAAGTGCGGATTTGCACTTCCACGCCTTTGTCTTCGGGGCCGACGATGACGGTGTGCAAACTTTTATAGCCGTTGCCTTTGGGGTTGGCGATGTAGTCGTCGAACTCGCCGGGGATGGGCTGCCAGAGGCTGTGGACGATACCCAGCGTGGTGTAACATTCAGGGACGGTATCGACCAGAATCCGCACGGCGCGGATGTCAAACAGCCCGTCGAAGCTGAGTTTTTTCTTCACCATTTTTTTGTAAATGGAGTAGATGTGTTTCGGGCGGCCGGCGACTTCGAAGTGGACGTTGTATTTTTTTAGTTCGCCGCGCAGGATGTTGAGGAAGTTTTCGATGTATTCGAGGCGTTCGGTGCGTTTTTCGTCCAAAAGCAGCGCGATTTCGCGGTATTTTTCGGGTTCTTGGTGGCGGAAGCCGAGGTCTTCGAGCTGCCATTTGAGCTGCCACACGCCTAGACGGTTGGCAAGCGGGGCGAAGATGTCGAGGGTTTCTTTGGCGACGGCGCGTTTTTCGGGGCTGTCGGGAACCTCGCTGAGAAACTGCATGGTGCGGGTGCGCATGGCGAGTTTGATTAACACAACGCGGATGTCGGTGACCATCGCCAGCAGCATTTTACGCATGGTTTCCGCCTGTTGGGCGCGCTCTTCGGGCGTGGCAAGGCTGTCCACGCGGGCGAAATGGGTGAGCTTCTGCACTTCGTCCACACCTTTGACCAGCTCGGCGACGGTGCTGTTGCAGCGTTCGGAAACCAATAGATTCCAGTCGGGGACGTAGCGTCCGATGTCGGCAAGCAGCGTCGCGGCGACGGCATCGGGGAGCAGGTCGAGTTCATCGACCATCTGCGCAGCGCCGAGGAAATGGTCGAGCAGCGGCTCGCCATACGGCGTGACGGCATCGGCGGGATAGTGTTCCTGCGCCAGCGACCATGCGGTACCGATGAGGTTTTTATCGTTGTCCGGCAGCGCGGCGCAGTAGCTGTCGAACCATTCGCGCAATTCTTGCGGAGTCGCGCTTTGCGTGTCTTGAATCGGGCTGGTGTTGGTCATGATGGTGTCTTTTCGTTTCGATAAAAACAGGTTTATTGTAACAGGTTGTAAAGCGGATTTGCGGGCTGTTTTACGGGATGTTGTATGTATCGCGAATCGGCTTTCAATCAGCTAAACGGCAGATGCTATTAAACTTAAGAAACCGATTCTCTTCACGGTTCGGCACGCTGAAAAACTCTTCGATCAGATTTGAACTCGGCGATTTTGCGTCGGTTTTAAGCGAACCGATTGTCAGCGGTTGTTTCAGACGACCTTAAGTGATAAGGTTCGTCCGTTTGAGTAACATAACAAGGAGTATCCGATGAAGCTGTATGTTTACGACCATTGCCCGTTTTGTGTGCGGGCGCGGATGGCGGCGGGGCTGTTGGGCGCGGACGTTGAAGAAGTCGTGCTGGCAAACGACGACGAGGCGACGCCCATCGGCATGATTGGCGCGAAACAAGTGCCTATCCTGCAAAAAGAAGACGGTTCGTTTATGGGCGAGAGTTTGGACGTTGTCCGCTATCTTGACCGCGAGGGTCGTCTGAAAAATGAAATCCGCCCCGAAATACAGGCATGGTTTGACAAGGTGGGCGGCTACAACACCAAACTCGTCCATCCGCGCGTCGTGAAAATCGGTTTGCCCGAATTTGAAACGCCGGAAGCGGTGAAATATTTCACGGACAAAAAAGAGAAAAACATCGGCAGCTTTGCCACCAATTTGGACAAAACCGGTCAGTATGTGGAACGGCTGCACGAGGATTTGGCGGAACTGGAAACGCTGATGGCCGAAGGCGGCACGGGCTTGAACGGTGAAGCCGGTATGGAAGATGTGTTGGTGTTCCCGATACTGCGCAACCTGACCATCGTGCGCGGTATCGAGTGGCCGCAAAAGATTATGGATTACCTGCTGCGCATGAGCGAAGCATCGGGCGTGCCGCTGTATTTTGACCGCGCCTTGTAATAACCGAATCTGCCGGATAAAACAAACGCAAAGGTCGTCTGAAACCCAAAATCAGGTTTCAGACGACCTTTACGTTTATCCCCGCCCTACCTTCCGGGAGTGAATGCAATCAGGCGGGGCAAGCATGGCGGGAAATTGTTGATGTATGACCCCGAACAGATCGGGTGATACATCAATAATTCCTAGCTGTGCTTATTGTGCGGCAGGTGCGGAAGCAGCGGCACCACCTTCAGCGGCGCTGCGTTGGTAGCCTTTGTCTTTCATACATGCATCGAACACGGCGCGGTCTTGGTTTGCACCGGAAGCTTGTTGACATTGAGCAATTGCTTCTTCAACGCTAACGCTAGGGGTTTTTGCTTCTTCAGAAGTTTTGCTGCTAGAGCAGGCACCCAGCATCAGACTTGCAGCGGCAACGGCGATCAATAAAGTTTTCATGTCGTATATTCCTATTGTGATTGATGGTTTACAGCGCAAATTTGCGTCTGTCCCAAAACAGAGTCCCATTAGTACGATTTAGTTTCATTTACATATGAAAGTTTTTGATAAGTTTGAACTATGACAGTAAATGCCGTCAGAAAATGATAAGCGGTTTCATGAATTTAAGGAACATAAACGCCAACGACACCGCAATGTAAAAAATTCCCTTATCGACTCGGCAACACAGCCGAACAATCATGCTCCGCCCGCCTGCCGTTAGGCGGCGCAGGGGTTTTATGGCATAATCCCGCTTACCTTTCCATACCGCAGAAACCACATTCATTTTCTGCGGTTTGCCGTACACCGGCCGCACACTTTGCCGGCGGCATCCTATAAAACACATCATCAAAACATCCTCCCGTTTCAGACGACCCCACGCGGCATGCCGCATCCCGTCTGGACAGAAAGATACCGCCATGAATCCATTTGCCTCACTCGGGCTGGGCAGCGAACTCGTTTCCGCACTGACCGCGCAAGGTTACGAAAAACCGACGCCCATCCAAGCCGCCGCCATTCCCAAAGCACTTGCCGGTCATGATTTACTCGCCGCCGCCCAAACCGGTACGGGCAAAACCGCCGCCTTTATGCTGCCCAGTCTGGAACGCCTCAAACGCTACGCCACCGCCAGCACCTCGCCCGCGATGCACCCCGTGCGTATGCTCGTGTTGACCCCGACGCGCGAACTCGCCGACCAAATCGACCAAAACGTGCAGGGCTATATCAAAAACCTGCCGCTGCGCCACACCGTCCTCTTCGGCGGCGTCAACATGGACAAACAAACCGCCGACCTGCGCGCCGGCTGCGAAATCGTCGTCGCCACCGTCGGCAGGCTGCTTGACCACGTCAAACAAAAAAACATCAATTTAAACAAAGTCGAAATCGTCGTTCTCGACGAAGCCGACCGCATGTTGGATATGGGTTTCATCGACGACATCCGCAAAATCATGCAGATGCTGCCTAAACAACGCCAAACCCTGCTCTTTTCCGCAACGTTTGCCCCGCCCATCCGCAAACTCGCCAAAGACTTCATGAATGCGCCCGAAATCGTCGAAGTCGCCGCGCAAAACACCACCAGCGCCAATGTCGAGCAGCACATCATCGCCGTTGACGCACTCAAAAAACGCAATCTTTTAGAGCGGCTGATTGTCGATTTGCAGATGAACCAAGTCATCGTATTCTGCAAAACCAAACAAAGCGTCGACCAAGTGACCCGCGACCTCATGCGCCGCAACCTCGCCGCCCAATCCATCCACGGCGACAAATCCCAGCAAAGCCGTCTCGAAACCCTCAACGCCTTCAAAGAAGGCAGCCTGCGCGTTCTTGTTGCCACCGACGTCGCTGCACGCGGACTGGACATCGCCGAGCTGCCCTTCGTCATCAACTACGAACTGCCGACCCAGCCCGAAGACTACGTCCACCGCATCGGACGCACCGGCAGAGCAGGCGCGGACGGCGTCGCCATTTCCCTGATGGATAAAACCGAACAGAAAATGTTTGAAGCCATCAAAGAGCTGACCGGCAACGACTTGGCAGTCGAACGCATCGAAGGCTTCGAGCCGAACTGGTGGGGCGCGGACGCCGACGGCGATGCCGCCGCAGACACCCAAGCCGCCCCAACACGCAGCCGCGGCAGCGACAGAAACCGTTCCGAACGGAACAACCGCAGCGAACGCAATGAACGTAACGAGCGTAATGACCGCGGCGACAAATCCCCCCAAGCGGACAAAGCTGATCCCGGCGCCGCCTGCGGCACCATCGCCGGACGAAGCCGCCGCAGCCGCAGGGAACGCCAACCCTGCGCCCTGCTGCAACCCAATTACGGTACGAAATAAAGCCGGTTGTCCATCAAACCCCAAAGGTCGTCTGAAAACGTTTTCAGACGACCTTTTGGTGTCGGGAAAATAGCGGGTTCGAAAAAATATAGTGGATTAACTTTAAACCACTACGGCGTTGCCTCGCCTTAGCTCAAAGAGAACGATTCTCTAAGGTGCTGAAGCACCAAGTGAATCGGTTCCGTACTATCTGTACTGTCTGCGGCTTCGTCGCCTTGTCCTGATTTTTGTTAATCCACTATACAGGATATTGGGCCTGCGAATGAATGGAGGGACAGTTATTGCTTGATAGGCCTTTCTGTAATTTCCTAAACAATCTACGGAAGCGTGTATTTTGTTGTGAAAATAGTACGGTAAAAAAGGTCGTCTGAAGCCTAAGAATCAGGTTTCAGACGACCTTTTTTGAAGATCTGCCTATTCCCGTACCAAATGCGAAAGCGGCAGGGAGGTAGTGGTTTTGATTTCTTTCAATACGAAGCTTGATTGCGCGTCCTGTACGCCGTGGTGGGAAAGGAGTGTATCCAAGACGAAATGGGAAAAAGCATTCATATCGGTAAAAAATGCGTGGAGCAGGTAGTCGGTTTCACCGGTGAGGGCGAAGCAGCTCAATACTTCCGGCCATCCTTGTACCGATTGCGCAAAATCTTCGCGTGCGTCTTTTGCTTTGCTGATAGAAACGCGGATAAACGCCTGTAAGCCCAAATCGACGGCTGCAGGAGAGAGTAGGGCGGCATAGCGGCGGATGATGCCTGCGTCTTCCAGTTGTTTGAGGCGGCGTAAGCAGGGCGAGGGAGAGAGGGAGATGCGTTCCGCCAGCTCGACATTGGTCAGACGTCCGTTTTCCTGTAAAACCTGTAAAATTTTCAAATCGGTTTTATCCAAAGTAATCTGCTGGGTCATTTGCTTTCTTTCTCCGAACCCGCTTGCCGGGTCGGCTAGTTGATTTCATGGAATTATATCCTGAATAAATTGTTTTTAACATATTATGCTCTAATGACGGGTGGTTTGTCGGTATAATATGTGTCAAACGGCTTGCAATTTTAGAGATTTTTACAACGGTTTTATTTCAAATGGAAAGCTTGCCCAAACTGCCTTTTCAAGCCATAATCGAACCATGTGCAGGAGAGAGTTACATCAGGTTACATGTAGCCGCCGAAGGCGCAGATGCCCTTAAATCGCTCAGGCAACAGGGACTGCACATTGAAATAAAACATCTGGAGAGCGGTGCGCGATCGCACCCACCGAAGGGGAGAAGGTCGTCTGAACCACCATTCAGACAGCCGCGCAAAGCAGTGAGCAGACTGGTTTGCCATCAAGCGGATACGGCCGAAAATCTCAGGTTCAAGGAC
This sequence comes from Neisseria sicca 4320, assembly GCF_000193735.1. Classification (GTDB taxonomy): domain Bacteria; phylum Pseudomonadota; class Gammaproteobacteria; order Burkholderiales; family Neisseriaceae; genus Neisseria; species Neisseria sicca_E. The sequence continues at coordinate 65,702 of NZ_AEPF01000058.1, read as the reverse complement.
AGATAGGGTCTTCCGCGCATCTTGTGCGGACGGCATCTGAACAATAAATCCGGAGAAGCTGAGAATGACTGCCCTGAAAACCACCCCGTTTCACCAAGCCCATCAAGATGCAGGCGCGAAGTTGGTCGATTTTGCCGGCTGGGAGCTGCCCATCCATTATGGTTCGCAAATCGCCGAACACGAAGCCGTGCGCACCGACGCCGGTATGTTCGACGTATCCCATATGCTCGTTACCGACGTCGCCGGAGCGAATGCAAAAGCCTTTTTCCGCAAACTGATTGCCAACGACGTTGCCAAACTCGCTTTCGTCGGCAAAGCCCTTTATTCCGCACTGCTCAACGACAACGGCGGTGTGATTGACGACTTGATCGTTTACCGCACCAACGAAGCCGAGACCCAATACCGCATCGTGTCCAACGGTGCGACCCGCGAAAAAGACACCGCCCAGTTCCACAAAGTCGGACAAGAATTCGGCGTCGCCTTCAATCCGCGCTACGACCTCGGTATGCTTGCCGTACAAGGCCCTAAAGCCATTGAAAAACTCCTGACCGTCAAACCCGAATGGGCGGATGTCGTCCACAACCTCAAACCGTTCCAAGGCGTGGATTTGGGCAACGACTGGTTTGTCGCCCGCACCGGCTACACCGGCGAAGACGGCGTCGAAGTCATCCTGCCCGGTACCGAAGCCGTCGCATTCTTCAAAGCCCTGCAACAAGCCGGCGTACAGCCCTGCGGCCTCGGCGCGCGCGACACCCTGCGCATGGAAGCCGGTATGAACCTTTACGGCAACGATATGGACGACGACACCAGCCCGCTCGAAGCAGGCATGGGCTGGACCGTTGATTTGAAAGACGAAAACCGCGATTTCGTCGGCAAAGCCGCCTTGTTGGCATTGAAAGAAAAAGGCGTTGCCGTCAAACAAGTCGGTTTGCTGCTCGACAAAGGCGGCATCCTGCGCGCGCATATGGAAGTGTTGACCGACAAAGGCAAAGGCGAAACCACCAGCGGCGTATTCTCGCCCAGCCTGAAACAATCCATCGCCATCGCCCGCGTACCGAAAGATTTTGACGGCGATACCGCCAAAGTGCTGATGCGCGGTAAGGAAGTGGACGTGCGCGTATTGAAGCTGCCGTTTGTACGCAACGGACAGAAACAGTTTGATTGATGCGGTTTCAGACGACCTTTGCCAAAGTTAAGGTCGTCTGAAAACAAACGTAGAACAGCCTGTCGATCATATCCGAAGGCTTCACTCTTTAAGCCAAAAAACCAATGGAGAATCAAACCATGAGCAACAACATCCCAGCCGAACTGAAATACGTTGCCAGCCACGAATGGCTGCGCCTTGAAGAAGACGGTACGATTACCGTCGGCATTACCCACCACGCGCAAGAGTTGTTGGGCGACATCGTGTTCGTCGAGCTGCCCGAAGTCGGTGCGAACCTTGCCGCCGAAGAGCAAGCCGGTGTGGTTGAGTCTGTGAAAGCCGCGTCCGACGTGTACGCGCCGATTGCAGGCGAAGTCGTTGTCGTCAACGAAGATTTGCCCGGCGCGCCGGAAACCGCCAACAGCGACCCTTACGGCGCAGGCTGGTTTTTCAAAATCAAACCTGCCAATCCTGCCGACTACGACGGCCTGCTGACCGCCGAACAATACGCGGGCGAAGTAGATTGATTTTAAAATGGCGCGGCAGGCATATTGCCGCGTTTTGATTTTGAAAGGTCGTCTGAAACCCCGTTTTAGGTTTTCAGACGACTTTTGTTTCGCTTGACCGATAAAACATGAATTACTGCGAATTTGTTGCCGCCCTTCGGAGCAATACGGACAATCCGAACAAACATTACCACGATAAGCAATACGGTTTTCCGATTTCAGACGACAATGAGTTGTTCGGACGGCTGGTGTTGGAAATCAATCAGGCGGGTCTGAGCTGGACATTGATGCTGAAGAAACAACAGGCGTTTCGGGCTGCATTTAAAGATTTCGACATTGACGCTGTCGCCGCATTCGACGAAACCGACATCGAACGCCTGCTTGCCGACGCAGGCATCGTCCGCAACCGCCTGAAAATCAATGCCGCTATTTACAATGCTAGACAAATCAAAAAGTTGCAACAGGAATACGGCTCGTTCAAACACTGGCTCGATACGAACCATCCGCTCGATAAAGCCGAGTGGGTGAAGCTCTTTAAAAAACATTTCAGATTTGTCGGCGGCGAAATCGTCGGCGAATTTTTAATGAGTACCGGCTACCTGCCCGGCGCGCATATTGAAAGCTGTCCGGTTTATCAAGAAGTTTTGGAAAGTCGCCCGAAATGGACAGAGGTCGTCTGAAAACAAGTTTTTGATATCACTTACCGTATTTATTTTTAAATAAATGTTTTCAGACGACCTCACTAATCCAAACGTCGTCTGAAAACCAAAACACCTGAAAACCAAAACACCTGCCTTCGCGGCAGATTCCTACAACACCGAAGGAGTAGAAATGAAACTATCCGAACTGTTCAACCCCAACGAATTTGCCGCGCGTCATTTGAGTTTCGGCGACGAGGCCGCGCTTTTGGAAGCGCTCGGCGAGAAAAGCATGGACGATTTTGTCGGCAACACCGTGCCGCAAAGCATCCGTATGCCGTCCGAACTCGACCTGCCCGAAGCCCTGACCGAGGCGGATGCTTTGGCGAAGCTGAAAGCCATTGCGGCGAAAAACGTGGTCAACAAATCCTATATCGGTTTGGGCTATTACCCGACCCGCGTGCCGAACGTGATTTTGCGCAACGTGTTGGAAAATCCGGGCTGGTACACCGCCTACACGCCTTATCAGGCAGAAATCGCGCAGGGTCGTTTGGAAGCCTTGTTGAACTTCCAGCAGGTGTGCCTCGATTTGACCGGCTTCCCCGTGGCGGGTGCATCTTTGTTGGACGAAGCAACCGCCGCCGCTGAAGCGATGGCGATGGCGCACCGTGTGGGCAAGGTGAAATCCGAACGCTTCTTCGTGGACGAGCGCGTCTATCCGCAGACTTTGGGCGTAATGAAAACCCGCGCCAAATATTTCGGCTTCGAGCTGGTGGTCGGTGATTTTGCCAAAGCGGATGAAGGCGAATACTTCGGCGCGCTGTTCCAATACGTCGGCAAAGACGGCGATGTGCAAGACTTGCAGTACGTTATAGGTCGTCTGAAAACCAAAGGCACGATTGTTGCCGTTGCCGCCGACATCATGAGCTTGGTCTTGCTGAAATCGCCTGCCGAATTGGGCGCGGACATCGCGTTGGGCAACACCCAACGCTTCGGCGTACCGATGGGCTTCGGCGGTCCGCACGCCGCTTATTTCGCGTTTAAAGACGAGTTCAAACGTTCCGCTCCAGGTCGAATCATCGGCGTATCCAAAGACGCATCGGGCAAACCCGCGCTGCGCATGGCTTTGTCCACCCGCGAGCAACACATCCGCCGCGAAAAAGCCACGTCCAATATTTGTACCGCGCAGGCATTGCTGGCGAACTTGGCGGGCATGTACGCCGTTTATCACGGCCCCGAAGGCGTGAAACGCATCGCCAACCGCATTCACGCGCTGGCTTCCGCCTTTGCCGACGCGCTGGTTTCAGACGGCCTGAAAGTGCTTCACGAAGTCTTCTTCGATACCGTTACCGTCGATTTCGGCAGCAAAGAAAAAGCGGACAAAGCGTTCCAAACCGCTTTGGAACTGGGCTACAACCTGCGCCGCGTCAGCGACACCCAAATCGCCGCCGCCTTCCACGAAACATCCGTGCGCGAAGACCTTGCCGTGTTGTACTACGCCTTCACCGGCAACAACACCTTCACGCTTTCAGACGACGTCAAAGGTCGTCTGAAAACCGAATTCCTGCGCCAAGACAATATCTTGCAGCATCCCGTGTTCAACCGTTACCACACCGAACACGAAATGCTGCGCTACCTGAAAAAGCTCGAAGACCGCGATTTGGCGATGAACCGCAGCATGATTTCGCTGGGCAGCTGCACCATGAAGCTCAACGCCACCGCCGAAATGCTGCCGATTACTTGGGCGGAGTTCTCCGACATCCACCCCTACACCCCCGAAACCCAAACCGCCGGCTACCGCGAACTCCTGACCGACATGGAAAACAGCCTGAAAGCCATCACCGGTTTTGACGCGATTTCCTTCCAGCCCAACTCCGGCGCGCAGGGCGAATACAGCGGTATGCTGTCCATCCGCCGCTATCAGGAAGCCCAAGGCGAAGCGCACCGCAACATCTGCCTGATTCCCAAGTCCGCCCACGGCACCAACCCCGCCACTGCCGCCATGCTCGGTTTGAAAGTCGTCGTCGTCGATACCGACGAACACGGCAACGTCAACATCGACGATTTGAAAGCCAAAGCCGAACAACACCGCGACGCCTTGTCCGCCATCATGATTACCTACCCGTCCACCCACGGCGTGTACGAAGAAGGCATCCGCGACATCTGCCGCATCATCCATGAAAACGGCGGACAGGTTTACATGGACGGCGCCAACCTCAACGCCCAAATCGGCATCATGCAGCCCGCCGAAGTCGGCGCGGACGTATTGCACATGAACCTGCACAAAACCTTCTGCATCCCCCACGGCGGCGGCGGCCCGGGCATGGGTCCCATCGGTCTGAAAGCCCACCTCGCCCCGTTTGCTCCAGGCCATGTGTTAACCGACACACACAGCGCAAGTGCCGGTCAAACCGCCGTTTCCTCCGCCGCCTTCGGCTCCGCGTCCATCCTGCCGATTACCTGGATGTACCTGACCATGATGGGCAAACAAGGCATGGAGCAGGCGACGCGCTGGGCATTGCTCAACGCCAACTACGTCGCCAAACGCCTGAGCGAAGACTATCCCGTCCTTTACACAGGCAAAAACGGCCACGTCGCGCACGAATGTATCGTCGATTTGCGTCCGCTCAAAGCCGAAAGCGGCATCACCGAAACCGACATCGCCAAACGCCTGATGGACTACGGCTTCCACGCCCCGACCGTCTCCTTCCCCGTTGCCGGCACGCTGATGATCGAGCCGACCGAAAGCGAGAGCAAAGCCGAACTCGACCGCTTCATCGCCGCCCTCAAACAAATCAAGCAGGAAGTGTTGAAAGTCGAGAGCGGCGAATGGCCGAAAGACGATAACCCGCTGGTCAACGCCCCGCACACCGCCGCCGACGTAACCGGCGAATGGGCGCATCCGTACTCCCGTGAAGAAGCCGTCTTCCCGCTGCCTTTCGTGCGTGAAAACAAATTCTGGCCGAGTGTCAACCGCGTGGACGACGTGTATGGCGACCGGAATCTGGTCTGCTCCTGCCCGCCGATGGAAGCGTATGAAGATTAAGGTTTGACATGAAGAAAGGTCGTCTGAAAATTTCAGACGACCTTTGTTTTCATAAACAACAAAATATTTCGTAAGAAAATTGTTTACGATTTACTTTATTATTTAAATTATTAGGTTTTAATTATCTTCTCTTGCCAAAAATCAGAGACAACACAGCTAAAACCAAGAAACAGATAAACAGGATTTTAGCAATACCTGCCGCGCTACCTGCAATGCCGCCAAAGCCAAGGAAGGCTGCAATGAGGGCAATGACGAAGAAGACTACTGCATAATGAAGCATAATTATTCCTTTCGGATTTTCAATGATAAAACGGTCAGAGAGAAACCCCCGACCGTTTTTTAGTGTTAGTGGGGTTTGATATTAATTTTCGTTCAGCCAGTCATCAACTTCTTTTTCGGCTTCTTCTTTTGAACGACCGTAACGTTCTTGGATTTTACCGGCCAATTGGTCGCGTTTGCCTTCGATTACATCCAAATCATCGTTGGTCAATTCGCCCCATTTTTCTTTGGCTTTACCTTTGAGCTGTGCCCATTTGCCTTTGATAATATCTTCATTCATGGCTATACCATCCTATGTTATTGACTAATAGAATACTCACGGATGTAACCGCTTACACAAAACATTAACTGAGAATTTGTTTGTTGGCAAGTATGGCGCAAGTTATGGAAATGTTGATTTACAATAAATGATTCAACTAATTTATCTGACAATCAATGAGTTGTGCTTATTTGTTAAGTTTTGAAAAATGCCTACATTTTATTAATTAGTCGCTCCTAGGTTAAATTTTACTTTTAAATCAACATGAAAAAATTAAGAATATATTAATATTCAGAGTTATTTTACAACCGTTTATTCAATATTAAAGCCGTTCATTTATAGATTGCTGAGAAGGGATTGGAGTCGGAAAAGACAAAAGGTCGTCTGAAAAATTTTTCAGACGACCTTTTGATAAGACGGCCTTTTGATTATTTGATGACCCGCGCCAGCAAGGCTTTTTCTTTGCCCTGCATATTCGGGATTTTGACTTGGATGCCGTTGCCCGGGGCGACTTCGACGGCTGCGCCTTTGCGGGTCATTTGTTCCAGCCTGATGGTTTGGTTGCCTTCGGGATGGATGATTTCTAAGGTGTCGCCGACGGCAAAGCGGTTTTTGACTTCCACCGTTGCCCAGCCTTCGGCGTCGATTTCGGTAACGTGTCCGACGTATTGGCTTTGTTTGGCAGTGGAATGGCCGCTGAGGTAGTTTTGGTAGTCTTGGGTTTGGTGGCGTTCGAGGAAGCCGCTGGTGTAGCCGCGGTTGGCGAGGCCTTCGAGTTCGCTCAACAAGCCGTAGTCGAACGGACGGCCTGCGACGGCATCGTCAATCGCTTTACGGTAGGACTGGGCGACGCGGGCGACGTAGTAGAGCGACTTGGTGCGGCCTTCGACTTTGAGGCTGTCCACACCGATTTTGGCGAGTTTCTCGACGACTTCGATGCCGCGCAGGTCTTTGGAATTCATGATGTAGGTGCCGTGTTCGTCTTCCATAATCGGCATCATTTCGCCTGGGCGGTTGGACTCTTCAATCAGGAAGACTTTGTCGGCGTAGGAGTGGCGTTTCTGACCGTTGATGCCTTCGAAGTTTTGATTGGCTTCTTCTTGGGCTTTTTCAAAGTTGAAGCCTTGTAGAAGCTGGGCGTCTCCCGCATCGCTTTCAGTGGCGTTATGGACTTTGTAGTCCCAGCGGCAGGAGTTGGTGCAGGTACCTTGGTTAGGGTCGCGGTGGTTGAAATAGCCTGACAACAGGCAACGGCCTGAGTAGGCGATGCACAATGCGCCGTGGATGAAGACTTCGAGTTCGATGTCGGGGCATTCTTGGCGGATTTCGGCGATTTCTTCCATGCTCAATTCGCGCGACAGGATGATGCGTTCGACGCCGATGTTCTGCCAGAATTTCACGCCCCAGTAGTTGGTGGTGTTTGCCTGTACGGACAGGTGGATCGGCATTTCCGGCCATTTTTCGCGCACGGTCATGATCAAACCCGGATCCGCCATAATCAGCGCGTCAGGCTTCATGGCAATCAGCGGCTCCATGTCGGCGACGAAGGTTTTGAGTTTGGAATTGTGCGGCAGGGTGTTGACGGTCAAAAAGAATTTTTTGTTGCGCTCGTGCGCTTCTTTAATGCCTTGTTCGAGGACGTCGAGTTTGGCAAATTCGTTGTTGCGGGCGCGCAGGGAATAACGCGGGCTGCCGGCATAAACGGCGTCTGCGCCGTAGTCGTAGGCGGCGCGCATACGTTCGAGGCCGCCGGCGGGAAGGAGGAGTTCGGGTGCTTTCATGTTCGTGCTTTATAAAAGGTTTCAGACGACCTTTTAAATCACGGGAAAAGGTCGTCTGAAACGGTGTTTTAAGGATGGGCGGATTATCCGCCTTTTTGTCGGGGCGGTCAATTTTGCGGCGGCATATCGGGATTGTTTTGCGTTGTTTTTTCAGAGGAAAACGGGTTTTCGAGTGGCAATAAGCGGATAAACACTACGGATGGGGAAATGTAAAAAAACGGACGGCAACCCGATTAATTTAACAAAAAGGCATTCAAATAATGTATTTTCTTGTAAAATATCGAGTTTCATTTTTCCAATGTTCGGGAATCGGGCGGCTGCCGCAATCCGTTTCCCAGAGTTTTAGACAGGCGGACGAGTATGGATTTTCGGTTTGACATTATTTACGAATACCGCTGGATGTTTTTCTACGGCGCGCTGACGACGCTGGGTTTGACCGTAGTGGCGACGGCGGGCGGCTCCGTATTGGGTCTGCTGCTCGCGCTGGCGCGCTTGATTCATCTGGAAAAGGCGGGTGCGCCCATGCGCGCGCTGGCTTGGGTTTTGCGTAAGGTTTCGTTGCTGTATGTAACGCTGTTCCGTGGTACGCCGCTGTTTGTGCAGATTGTGATTTGGTCTTACGTCTGGTTCCCATTTTTCGTCCATCCTACCGATGGTTTGCTGATTAACGGCGATCAGGCGGTGGACATCCGACGTTCTTACGGCGCGCTGATTGCCGGTTCGCTTGCCTTGATTGCCAACTCCGGCGCGTATATCTGCGAGATTTTCCGCGCGGGCATCCAGTCCATCGACCGCGGTCAGATGGAAGCAGCGCGTTCGCTGGGTCTGACTTATCCGCAGGCGATGCGCTATGTGATTCTTCCGCAGGCGTTGCGCCGTATGCTGCCGCCGCTTGCCAGCGAATTTATTACGCTTTTGAAAGACAGTTCGCTCTTATCCGTCATCGCTGTGGCGGAGCTGGCTTATGTGCAAAGTACGATTAGCGGTCGCTATTCTGTTTATGAAGAACCGCTCTATACCGTCGCGCTGATTTATCTCATGATGACGACTTTCTTGGGCTGGGTGTTCCTGCGCTTGGAAAACCGTTACAACCCGCAGCATCGTTGATTTCCGAATAAGCCGATTGTTTTCGGCTAGGGTAATGTCAAAAGGTCGTCTGAAAACCGATTTGGGTTTTCAGACGACCTTTTAGTTTTTAGGGCTTACAGACCGAATAGGGCGATGTCGCCTTTGCCTTGTGGGAAACCTTATTCAACTTGAGCAACTGACGCAAACCGGAATGCTGCCTTCGGGCGGCGGTTCGGCAAGGTCGGCGAATTCTGCCTGTTCATCAAAGGGACGGGCGAGGCAGCTGCGCAGGCGTTCGATTTCGCGGTAGTCGCCGTTTCGGGCTTGGGCGATGGCTTGTTCGGCAAGGTAGTTGCGCAGGATGTAGAGCGGATTTGTTCGGTTCATGCGTATTGCGCGTTCGGCGGGATCGCTGTTTTCGGCGCGCAGGCGTTGGCGGTAGCGTCCGAGCCAGCGGATGAAGGCGGGCGGAACGCCGTTTTTGAAGGTTTGTTCGAGTTTGGGCGGGAGGGATTCGCCGTGCGTATTGCTGACTTCGGACAGGTTTCTGAAAAACAGGGTGAAGTCGGTTTTTTGGTCTTGCAAGGCGGCGAAGAGGTCGGCGATAAGGCTTTCGTCGTCTCTTTGGTCTGCTTGCTGCAAACCGAGTTTGCAGCGCATTTTTTCTAAATAGGTCGTCTGAAAAACTTCTGTCCAGCCGTCGATGAGCTGTTCGAGGGTGTCGTGTGGGGCGAGGGCGTCGAAGCAGGAAGCGAGGGCGGCGAAATTCCAATGGGCGACGAAGGGCTGGGCATTGTAGGCGTAGCGGCCTTGGGTGTCGGAGTGGTTGCAGATGTGGCGGCGGTCGTAGTCGTCGAGGAAACCGAAGGGGCCGTAGTCTATGGTCAGCCCCAGTGCGGACATGTTGTCGGTATTCATCACGCCGTGGCAGAAGCCGACGCTTTGCCATGCGGCGACAGTATCGGCGGTGCGGTTGCGGATTTGTGCCAACAGGGCGGCGTAGGGATTGTCGGCATCTTGGCAGTCGGGGTAGTAATGCCGGATGAGGTAGTCGGCAAGTTGCTGGATTTCGGCTTCGCGGCCGGTGTAATAGAAGTATTCGAAATGGCCGAAACGCAGAAAGCTCGGGGCGATGCGGGTTAGGACGGCGGCAGTTTCGACGGTTTCCCGATAAACGGGATCGTTGCTGCCGCACAGGGCGAGGGCGCGGGTTGTGGGGATGCCGAGACCGTGCATGGCTTCGGAACAGAGGTATTCGCGGATGGAGGAGCGCAAGACGGCGCGCCCGTCGGCAAAGCGGGAATAGGGTGTTTTGCCTGCACCTTTGAGTTGCCACTCTTGGCGTTGCCCTGCGGTATCGACGGAATCGCCAATCAGGAGCGCGCGCCCGTCGCCGAGGCGCGGGGTATAAACGCCGAACTGATGGCCGCTGTAAACACTGGCAATAGGAGCGGGTGCGTATTGCGGCGCGTTGCCGCTGAGGTAGGCAAGGATGGAGGTCGTCTGAAAATCTGTATCCAGATTTAACTCTGCCGCCAAATCGGTGTTGAAGGTGACCCAGTAGGGCGCGGTCAGCGGCTCAGGGGAAACGCGGGAATAGAAAAACGGCGAGAGTTCGGCGAATTGTTGGGTAAGCAGGGGAAGGGTGTGCATGGGATTCCTGATGGGGGCGTACGGATATGTTTATTGTGTTTTAGAGTTGGATGCTGCCTGTTTGATTTTCAAGCATTTTCAAAACAATGCCTGCTGCCGTTGTTTCAAATAATCCGCCAGCGGTTTGGGTAAACCGTAATCCGCCAAATTTTCGGGTTTAACCCAAAGGCAGTTTGGCGGCAAGGCCGTATTTTCAGACGAGCTGGTTTGCGCTTCCAACGGCGTAATCATCAATAAACGATGCGTCAGGCGGTGGGTGAGGGCGGGTTGCTCGGAAAGGTCGTCCCACGGAGAGGCTGCGCACTCTGAAACAATGTCGAGCTTCTCGGCGAAAGTGTATGCTTCGTCCAATTTTTCAAAACACGGTACACAATACAGCCCGCCCCAAATGCCTTTGGCAGGGCGTTTTTCCAGCAAGATTGCACCGTCTTGGTCGCGGACAATCAGCCAATAAAGCGGCAGGGTTTGTACTTCGGGGGCGGTTTTTTTGCGCGGCAGCTCGGCAATGCGGTTTTGCTTTTTTGCTTCGCAGATGTCTGCCATCGGACATTGATGGCACAGGGGTTTTGTCCGTTTGCACACGGTCGCGCCCAAATCCATCAAGCCTTGTGTGTAGGCGGGCATATCGGAGTTTTCAGACGGCAGCAGGCTTTCGGCAAGCGTCCAGAGCGAGTTTTCAAATTTTTTGTCCTGCGGATTGCCGTCGCGGGCGAACACGCGGCAGAGTACGCGTTTGACGTTGCCGTCCAAAATGGTTTCGCGGCGGTTGAAGGCGAAGGCGCAAATGGCGGCGGCGGTGCTTCTGCCTACACCGCAGAGGGTTTCCAAGTCTTTGCGTTCGGATGGAAACGTGCCGCCGAATTCTTCGACGACTTGTCGCGCGGCTTTGTGCAGATTGCGCGCGCGGCTGTAATAGCCCAAACCCGCCCACAGCGACAACACTTCGTCTTGCGGCGCGGCGGCAAGCGTTTGTACGGTCGGGAATTTTTCCAAGAAACGCGGATAGTAGTCTAAAACGGTGGCGACCTGCGTCTGCTGGAGCATGATTTCGGAAAGCCAGACGCAATAAGGGCTTTGCACTTGCCAAGGCAGGTGGTGGCGACCGTGTTGTTTTTGCCAGCGGATGAGCCGTTCGGAGAAGGGGATGGGTGTGTTCATTAATATCAATCGGGGGTTTATTTATATTTAAAACAGTATGTTATGGTATAACATCGTGAAAATAATTCTTATTGACTTATTTTTTGTAGGGGTATATAACTCATATAAAGAGACTTTATTGCGGTATTGAAATTATTTATCAACAAGCAAGGAGTATCAGCATGAAAGCAATGGTTTATCACGGCGCAAACGACATCCGTTTTGAAGAAAAACCCCGTCCGCAGATTATCGATCCGACCGACGCAGTGGTGAAAATCGTCAAAACCACGATTTGCGGTACCGACTTGGGCATTTGGAAAGGCAAAAACCCCGAAGTTGCCGACGGCCGTATTCTCGGCCATGAAGGCATCGGTATTGTAGAAGAAGTCGGCGAGGCTGTAAAAAACGTCAAAGTCGGTGATAAAGTCATTATTTCATGCGTCAGCAAATGCTGTACTTGCGACAACTGCAAAATCCAACTCTATTCACACTGCCGTAACGGCGGCTGGATTTTGGGCTACATGATCGACGGCACGCAAGCCGAATACGTCCGCACGCCTTATGCCGACAATAGCCTTGTTCCGCTGCCCGACAACGTCAATGAAGAAGTCGCCCTGCTGTTGAGCGATGCCTTGCCGACCGCCCACGAAATCGGCGTGCAATACGGCGATGTCAAACCCGGCGACACCGTATTCATCGCAGGCGCAGGCCCTGTCGGTATGTCCGCCCTGTTGACCGCCCAACTGTACAGCCCCGCCGCCATTATCGTTTGCGATATGGACGAAAACCGTTTGAAACTGGCGAAAGAATTGGGCGCGACCCATACAATCAGCCCCACTTCAGGCGACGTCTCCAAACAAGTCTTTGCCATCGTCGGCGAAGACGGCGTGGACTGCGCCATTGAAGCCGTCGGTATCCCCGCCACATGGAATATGTGCCAAGACATCGTCAAACCGGGCGGTCATATCGCCGTTGTCGGTGTACACGGTCAATCCGTTGATTTCAAACTGGAAAAACTCTGGATTAAAAACCTCGCCATCACAACCGGCTTGGTAAACGCCAATACCACCGAAATGCTGATGAAGGCAATTTCCAGCAGCTCCGTCGATTACACCAAAATGCTGACCCACCGTTTCAAATTCAGCGAATTGGAAAAAGCCTACGACGTGTTCAAACACGCCGCTGAAAACCAAGCCATGAAAGTGGTTTTGGAAGCGGATTGATTTGAAGCAGATTATTGAGTTTTAAAAAAGATAGAGGTCGTCTGAAAACAGGTTTTCAGACGACCTTTTTATTTATGGGACTGATTGGATTGGAATGGCGTTATCCTTTTAAACGTATGCAAGCGGGTAGTGTGGCTTTATAGTATTTGTAAAGAATTTGTCAAGAAATGCACGGTAACATCGTAATGAATGACGATTATTTGAGTTAAATCTAGCCCGCACGTTATCGGATTGTGTTAACCTTACGCTAGGCTTGATAATAGTTAACATTCTAGGACTTTAGTTCCCTTGTTTATTAATTATTTCAAGCCAGGGTTCCCGCACCATCATCGCTTCATTTTTTTCTTCCATAAATGCTTCGGGATGCAGTTTGTCCCTCCGCAACAATAAGAACCCGAACATTCTCCCTCTTGTATTTTAAGGATTAAACAATGAAATCGCTCAAAACGTTCCTCATTTGGGGCATTGTGGTTTTGGTCGGCGTAGCGTCCTTTACCACTCTGGCTCTCAGTCGGGGCGAGCAGGTCAGTGCGGTATGGATGGTCACCGCCGCCGTATCGGTGTACTGCATCGCCTACCGTTTTTACAGTCTCTACATCGCCAAATATGTGATGCAGCTTGATCCGAACCGCCTCACGCCCGCCGAACGGCACAATGACGGTTTGGACTATGTGCCGACACACAAAGGCGTATTGTTCGGACACCACTTTGCCGCGATTGCGGGCGCAGGCCCCTTGGTTGGTCCCGTACTGGCTGCGCAAATGGGTTATCTGCCGGGTACGCTGTGGATTATCTTCGGCGTAGTGTTTGCCGGCGCGGTACAAGACATGATGGTCTTGTTCGTCTCCATGCGCCGCGACGGTAAGTCTTTGGGCGATATCGTAAAACAAGAACTCGGCACTGTACCCGGCGTGATCGCGTCCATCGGCATTTTGATGATTATGGTCATCATCATGGCGGTGTTGGCGCTGATTGTGGTGAAAGCACTGGTTCACAGCCCTTGGGGTACGTTTACGATTGCCGCCACCATGCCGATTGCGCTGTTTATGGGTATCTACACCCGTTATATCCGTCCGGGCAAAATCGGCGAGATTTCCATCGTCGGCTTTATCCTACTGATGCTGGCGGTCATTTACGGCGACAATGTGGCGCACAGCTCCATCGGTCACTGGTTTGACCTTGACGGCATCCAGCTCACTTGGGCGATTATGATTTACGGCTTCGTGGCATCAGTATTGCCGGTATGGCTGCTGCTGACTCCGCGCGACTATCTCTCTACCTTCCTGAAAATCGGTACGATTGTCGCACTCGCCATCGGCATCCTCATCGTCAGCCCTGCGCTGCAAATGCCTGCTGTGACACACTTTATCGACGGTTCCGGCCCGGTATTCTCAGGCGCATTGTTCCCATTCCTCTTCATCACCATCGCTTGTGGTGCGGTTTCAGGCTTCCACGCGCTGATTTCTTCCGGTACCACGCCGAAAATGCTCGAAAACGAAACCCACGTCCGCATGATCGGTTACGGCGGTATGTTGATGGAAAGTTTCGTGGCCATTATGGCGCTTGCCGCTGCCGCATCGCTTGATCCCGGCGTGTACTTCGCCATGAACAGCCCCGCCGCCCTGATCGGTACAGATGCCAATACCGCCGCCGAAGTGATTACCACCAAGCTGCAATTCCCTGTCGATGCCGCAACCCTGTTGCATACCGCTAAGGAAGTCGGCGAAAACACCATCCTTTCCCGCGCGGGCGGTGCGCCTACCCTCGCAGTTGGTATGGCACACATCATGAGCCGCCTGATTCCGGGCGAAGCCATGATGGCATTCTGGTATCACTTTGCCCTGTTGTTTGAAGCCTTGTTCATCCTGACCGCCGTCGATGCCGGTACACGCGTCGCACGTTTCATGATTCAAGACTTGGGCAGTATCTTCTACAAACCTTTCGGCAACACCGACTCCATCCCTGCCAACCTGATTGCGACCTTCTTCGCCGTGGCATTGTGGGGCTACTTCCTCTACACCGGCGTGACCGACCCGTTGGGCGGCATCAACTCGCTCTGGCCTTTGTTCGGCATCGCCAACCAAATGCTGGCAGGCGTAGCCTTGATTATGTGTGCCGTTGTGTTGATTAAGATGAAACGCGACCGTTATGTCTGGGTGGCACTCGTTCCTGCCGTCGGCGTACTGTTTGTAACCTGCTACGCCGGTCTGCAAAAACTGTTCCACAGCGACCCGCGCGTCAGCTTCCTTGCCCATGCCGGCAAATACAGCGACGCATTGGCTAAAAACGAAGTCCTCGCGCCCGCTAAAGATATCGGCGAAATGTCGCAAATCATCTTCAACGACCAGATCAATGCCGGTCTGACCGCATTGTTCCTCTCCGTCGTCGTCGTCGTTGCCATCTACGGCGTGCGTACCGCTATGAAAGCACGCAAAGTCGGTTGGCCGACCGCTAAAGAAATTCCGGCGGTGTACCGCGACGGCAAACAACCGGAGGCACAAAGTGAAGCGTAAACTCGCCGCTTGGTGGAAAACCGCCAAACTTACCGCCAACCTCATGGCAGGCGTGCCCGATTATGAAAACTACGTTGCACAACAACGCAAACATAATCCCAACGCCCCTGTCATGACCGAGCTGCAATTTCAAGACTACTGTCGCAAACGCCGCTGCGGTGCAAACGGCGGAAGATGTTGCTAATCGCTTGAACGGTTGAAAAAAAGGTCGTCTGAAAGTTTTCAGACGACCTTTTTATATCAATGCTGCTTGAAAAAGAACGGGTTAGTATTCGCCCAATAGCTGCTCGCGGGTCAGTAAGAATACGAATCCGTCGCCGCCGCTGGTTTCCAGCCAAGTGAACGGCAGCTCGGGATAGGCGGCTTCCAATACGTCGCGGTTGTGTCCGATTTCGACCAACAGTACGCCTTTGGGATTCAGGTATTTGGCGGCGTGCAGCAGGATTTGGCGGGTGGCGTCCAAACCGTCTTCTCCGCTGCCCAAGGCGAGTTCGGGTTCGTGCAGGTATTCGTCGGGCAGCATATCGACCGATTCGGCATCGACGTAGGGCGGGTTGGAAACAATCAGGTCGTATGTGCCTTCCAATCCTTCGAACAAGTCGGTGTGAATCAGGTTGATGCGCTCTTCCAAACCATAATCTTCAACGTTGATGGCGGCTACTTCCAGCGCATCCAAACTCAAATCGACGGCGTCAATTTCAGCGGCGGGGTAGTGGTGTGCCATTTGAATGGCGAGGCAGCCGCTACCGGTACACAAATCCAATGCGCGGTGAACCAATTCGGGGTGTTCTATCCAAGGGGTAAGGTTGTAGCCGAGCAGCTCGTAAATAAACGAGCGCGGTACGATGACGCGTTCGTCAACATAAAAATCGAAATCGCCTTGCCATGCCTGATGGGTAAGGTAGGCGGCGGGGATGTGTTCGACTGCGCGGCGTTCCAGCACTGCCAACACTTCTTCTTTCTCGCTTTGCAGCAGCTTGGCGTCGAGGTAAGGCTCCAACGTGTCCAAGGGCAGGTTGAGGGTATGCAGGATCAGGTAGGCGGCTTCGTCGTGTGCGTTGTCCGAGCCGTGCCCGAAAAACAAACCGGCATCGTTTAAACGGCTGACGGCGAAACGCAGGATGTCGCGGACGGTGGTCAATTCTTGGGCTGCTTGGGTAAACATATTCATCTAAATCCTTAATGGTCGGAACACCGTCCTTCGGGCGGCGGAATCGGGAAGTCATTTATTGCGAAGCGGAACGATTATAACAGAGGTCGTCTGAAAGCATGGTTTCAGACGACCTCTTGAGTGCGGGGGCGGTTATTTTTTGCCTTTTGCTGCTTTCACATCTTTTTCGGTGATGGTGCCGCCGCCGTTATCAAATGCATTCATGATGTAGGTCGAAACTGCTGCTACGTCCGCTTCGTTGATGGCTGTTGCGGGCATGAAGCCGTTGTACGGTTTGCCGTTAACCTTGATCGGGCCGTTGATGCCTTTGAGCATGCTGTTCAACAGTACCTGCGGTTTTTTCATGATGTAGTCGGAACGGAACAGGGGAGGAAACATTGCGCCTCTGCCTTCACCTTTTTTACCGTGGCAGGCGGCGCAGTTGGTTTCGTAAATTTTCTGCCCTTGCGCCATCTGTGCGGCATCGGAGGCGAAGGTTGAGGCGGAAAAGCAGGAGAGTGCGGCAAGTGTCAGGATGTGGATGGTTTTCATGGTTTGTCCTTGCAGATGGTCGGGATGTTTTTGTTTTAAAGGAATAGGGCAATCATACAATAAAGGTCGTCTGAAAACCTATCCTGCCTAAGCTTTTCAGACGACCTTAGATTTAAGTCAAACAAACGGAGGGATACTTCAAACCCATCCGTGCAAATTGCGCCGCACTAAATCTGCCAGTGCGCCTATCCATGCTGCGCCGTCGTTCAGGCAGGGGATATAGCGGTATTCTTTACCGCCGGCGGCGTGAAATTGTTCGCGCCCCATCAAAGCGATTTCTTCCATCGTTTCCAAGCAGTCTGCAATGAAGCCCGGACAGAAAACGTCCAATTTCGTTATGCCTTGTTTCGGCAGTTCGTCAAACAGAACCTGCGTACTCGGTTTAACCCATTTTGCCTTGCCGAACTGGCTTTGGAAGGAAACGATATATTCCTGCTCAGTCAGCTCCAAGGCTTCGGCAAGCAGTTTGGCGGTATGGCGGCATTCGTCGGGATAAGGGTCGCCCTCGTCGTACTGTTTCTGAGGTATGCCGTGAAAACTCAGCATCAGTTTTTCGCCGCGTCCGTGTTCCGCCCAATATGCCTGAATCTGCCTTTTCATGGCTTCGATATAGCCTGCATCATCGTAGAAACGGGATACCGTGCGTATGCTGAGTTGGTTGCGCTGGCGCAGTAATTGCAAGAATACTTTATCCAAAGCCGCGCCTGTGCTTGATGCCGCATATTGCGGATAAAGCGGGACTACCAAAAGATTACCGATGCCTTGCGATTTCAATTCCGCTAAGACGTCGCCAACGCCCGGGTTGCCGTAAGTCATGGCGTAGCGGACGGTTACATCCGGCAGTAGTTTGCCCAAGGCTTCGGCTTGGCGTGCGGTATAAACCAATAAGGGCGAGCCTTCTTTAAACCAGATTTTTTCATAGGCATGCGCACTTTTTTTCGGGCGCAGCGTCAGTATCAGGCCACGCAAGATCGGTTGCCACAACAGCTTCGGCAGTTCTACCACGCGTTGGTCGGATAAAAAGTCGCGCAGGTAAGGTTTGACGGCTTGCGCGGTCGGAGCATCCGGTGTGCCGAGGTTAAGCAGTAGGACGGCGGTACGGGTTTGGTCGGTGTACGGGAGGGGAGGCTCTGGCAGGAAACGGGGCATGGTTTCTTTCTTTAATATTGAATGATATTTTGTGCAAAAGGTCGTCTGAAAAGCAAAGGGTCAATCAAGATAAATGTTTTCAGATGACCCCGATAAGCATAGTTAAATCTCAATCCACTCCGCGGGCGCGGTTTTCATGGAATTGAGCCTGCCAATCGGCAAATTTTCCTTGCTCGATGGCTTCGCGCATTTCCGCCATGATGACTTGGTAGAAATGCAGGTTGTGGATGGTGTTGAGTTGCGCGCTCAAGATTTCGCCGGCGCGGTGCAGATGGTGCAGGTAGGCGCGGCTGAAGTTTTGGCAGGCGTAGCAGGTGCAGCTTTCGTCTATCGGGCGTTTGTCAAGCTTGTGTTTGGCGTTTTTGATTTTCAAATCGCCGAAACGGGTGAACAGCCAGCCGTTGCGCGCATTGCGGGTGGGCATGACGCAGTCGAACATGTCCACGCCGTGCGCCACACCGTAAACAAGGTCTTCCGGCGTGCCGACGCCCATCAGGTAATGCGGTTTGTGTTCGGGTAGCATCGGTCCGACGGCGCGCAGCATACGATACATTTCGGGTTTGGGTTCGCCGACGGAGAGCCCGCCGATAGCAAGACCGGGAAAGTCGAATTGTTCCAAGCCGCGCAGTGATTCTTCGCGCAAATCTTCATACATCGCGCCTTGCACGATACCGAACAGGGCATTTGGGTTCTTCAAATCTTCAAAGGCTTTTTTGCTTCGTTCTGCCCAGCGCAGGCTCATTTGCAGGGATTTTTGCGCCTGCTCGTGTGTTGCTTCGCCGGGTGTGCATTCGTCCAACTGCATCACAATGTCGGAATTGAGTACGGTTTGGATTTTCATGGAGATTTCGGGCGAGAGGAAGAGTCTGTCACCGTTAATCGGGCTTTGGAAGGTGCAGCCTTCTTCAGTCAGTTTGCGCATATCGGAAAGCGAGAAAACCTGAAAACCGCCCGAGTCGGTCAGAATGGGTTTGTCCCAGCCGATAAATTCGTGCAATCCGCCGAACTGTTCGATAACTTCCAAACCGGGGCGCAGCCATAAATGGTAAGTGTTGCCCAAAATAATTTGTGCCTTGATGTCGTGCAGGTTTTGCGGATTCATCGCTTTAACCGAGCCGTAAGTGCCGACCGGCATAAATACGGGCGTTTCGATTTTGCCGTGGTTCAGTTCCAGCGTGCCGCGTCGGGCATGACCGTCTTTTTTGTGTAAGGTAAACTTGAGCATAGGTTGTATCTATAATGTCGAAAACGGCGTGCAAAGCCGCCGTGCAGTCAAACGATTGAGGTAAAAAACGGGATTATAAAGGATTTTCATCGCAATAGCGGTGTTTGAATATTTCAGACGACCTTATTCGTATCGAGATGTTCACTGTTGAAAATGTTTCAAAAAAATCACAATGTTCCGATAATGTCGTCTGAAACATTGTTTTCATGCTTGCCATCGCATCAAAGTATCGTCTATAATCCAAACCCTGTTAAACAGGCACGTAGCTCAGTTGGTTAGAGCACCACCTTGACATGGTGGGGGTCGTTGGTTCAAATCCAATCGTGCCTACCAAATTTCCCAAACGGCATTTATGCCGTTATTTTTTAATGTTTTGGAGCTTTTTTGATGTTGAACATTACCTTGCCGGACGGCTCAGTCCGCCAGTACGAATCGCCCGTTACCGTGGCACAGATTGCCGCGTCTATCGGAGCAGGTTTGGCGAAGGCGACGGTGGCAGGTAAGGTAAACGGTAAATTGGTCGATGCGTGCGATCCGATTACCGAAGATTCAACCGTCCAAATCATTACCCCGCAAGACCAAGAAGGCGTTGAAATCATCCGCCACTCTTGCGCCCACCTTGTCGGCCATGCAGTCAAGCAACTTTATCCTAATGCAAAAATGGTTATCGGCCCCGTCATTGAAGAGGGCTTTTATTACGATATCGCAACGGAAAAACCGTTTACGCCTGAAGATGTTGCAGCTATCGAAGCGCGCATGAAAGAATTGATCGCACAAGATTATGATGTAATCAAAATCATGACTCCGCGCGCCGAAACCATCAAAATTTTCCAAGATCGCGGTGAAGAATACAAGCTGCGCCTGATTGAAGATATGCCCGAAGTTGAAGCAATGGGTATGTATCATCATCAGGAATATGTCGATATGTGCCGCGGTCCGCACGTTCCGAACACTCGTTTCCTGAAAAACTTCAAGCTGACCAAACTGGCAGGCGCATACTGGCGCGGCGACAGCAATAATGAAATGCTGCAACGTATTTACGGTACGGCTTGGGCGACAAAAGACGAATTAAAAGCCTATATCCAACGCATTGAAGAAGCAGAAAAACGCGACCATCGCAAATTGGGCAAACAACTGGATTTGTTCCACTTGCAAGACGAAGCACCGGGTATGGTGTTTTGGCATCCCAAAGGTTGGGCTTTGTGGCAAACTATTGAGCAGCATATGCGTAAAGAACTGAATGCTGCCGGTTATAAAGAAGTCAAAACCCCCCAAATCATGGATAAAACCTTTTGGGAAAAATCCGGTCATTGGGATAACTACAAAGACAATATGTTCGTAACCAGCTCGGAAAAGCGCGAATACGCGGTTAAACCGATGAACTGCCCGGGGCATGTGCAGATTTTCAATAACGGCTTGCGCTCGTACCGTGATTTGCCGATGCGCTTGGCAGAATTTGGTTCTTGCCATCGTAACGAGCCGAGTGGCGCACTGCATGGACTGATGCGTGTCCGCGGTTTTGTACAAGACGATGCGCATATTTTCTGTACCGAAGATCAAATTGTCAGCGAAGCGCGGGCATTCAATGAATTGCTGGTTCGTATTTACAAGCAATTCGGTTTCCATGATGTGTCCGTCAAACTTTCACTGCGTCCTGAGAAGCGCGCCGGTTCAGACGACGTGTGGGATAAGGCGGAACAAGGTTTGCGCGAAGCATTGACTGCTTGTGGCGTGGAATGGGATGAGTTGCCGGGTGAGGGTGCGTTCTACGGACCTAAAATCGAATATCACGTCAAAGACGCATTGGGACGTTCTTGGCAGTGTGGTACGCTGCAACTGGATTTTGTGTTACCGGAACGCTTAGATGCAGAATATGTAACCGAAAACAATGACCGCGCCCGTCCGGTAATGTTGCACCGCGCCATTTTGGGTTCTTTGGAGCGATTTATCGGTATTCTGATTGAAAACCACGCAGGTTCTTTCCCGTTGTGGTTGGCTCCGGTTCAAATGGTGATTATGAATATCACCGAAAATCAAGCGGATTACTGCCGTGAAGTGGCTGCTAAATTGCAAGCCGCTGGCTTCCGTGTAGAGCTGGATTTGCGTAACGAAAAAATCGGTTACAAAATCCGCGATAACAGCCAATACCGCTTCCCTTATCAAATCGTTGTCGGCGATAAAGAGAAGCAGGAAAACAAAGTGGCCGTGCGCCGCAAAGCAGAAGACTTGGGTTCTTTGGATTTGGATGATTTCATTGCACAACTGCAGCAAGAAATCGCAGACGCCCTCGTCAACCATTAATTTTTATAGGAGTATTCATCATCGCTCAAGAACGCGAAGCACGAATCAATGGCGAAATTACCGCCAAAGAAGTGCGTTTAATCAGTGAGTCAGGCGAACAGCTTGGTGTCGTATCGGTTCGTGAAGCTTTGGCTATGGCCGAAGAGCAGGATGTGGATTTGGTAGAGATTTCCCCTACTGCCAAACCGCCTGTATGCAAACTGATGGATTACGGTAAATATAAATACCAACAAGCCAAGAAACGCGACGAAGCCAAGAAAAACCAGAAGCAGGTGCAAATTAAGGAAATTAAATTCCGTCCGGGTACTGATGAAGGCGATTATCAAATCAAAATGCGCAACATCAACCGCTTCTTGGCTGACGGCGATAAAGTCAAAGTAACGCTTCGTTTCCGCGGTCGTGAAATGGCTCACCAGCAACTCGGTGCGCAACTTTTAGAGCGCGTAAAAGAGGATTTGGCGGAAGTAGCCCAAATCGAATCCTTCCCTAAAATGGAAGGCCGTCAAATGGTGATGATGATTGCACCAAAGAAAAAATAAAGTTATAATTTCCAGCTTACTCCGATTGCCGCTTCGGGGTAAGCTTTTGATTGGCGGCAAAAACCGTGGCATTTTGGGTTCAAGTGTTTGAAATCGATGTTTTAAAACCCCCTAATGCCTTATCTAATAACGAATGGAGTTTTCCCATGCCTAAAATGAAAACCAAGTCTAGCGCGAAAAAACGCTTCAAAGTACTGGGTAACGGCGGTGTAAAACGCGCTCATGCGTTCAAACGCCACATCTTGACTAAAAAGACCACTAAAAACAAACGCCAACTGCGCGGTACCTCTATGGTAAACGATCGCGATTTGGCTTCTGTTGCTAAAATGTTACCCTACGCTTAAGGAGTTTAGAATATGCCACGCGTAAAACGCGGTGTAACCGCTCGTGCCCGTCACCAAAAAATCTTCGCGTTAGCCAAAGGCTACCGCGGTCGTCGTAAAAACGTATACCGCGTTGCCAAGCAAGCGGTAATGAAAGCCGGTCAATACGCATACCGTGACCGTCGTCAACGCAAACGCCAATTCCGTCAATTGTGGATTGTCCGTATCAATGCAGGTGCCCGTGAAAATGGTCTGTCTTACAGCAAATTCATGAACGGTCTGAAACGCGCCGCTATCGAAATCGACCGCAAAGTATTGGCTGATCTGGCTGTATTTGATAAAGCCGCTTTTGCACAATTGGTTGAGAAAGCTAAAGCTGCTTTGGCTGCTTAATCCAAAAAAATTTGAAAAGGAAGCTACGGCTTCCTTTTTTCTTTGTCTGAAGAAAGTCTATGTGATTGATTTTCTTTCTTTAAAGTCTATTTTTTTGAATTGATTTGCGCTAAAATACGCCGATTCTATCAAACGGATTGGCCGTAAACGATAAAAGGTCGTCTGAAAAGTTTGGCAACACCAAACCATACAGGCGGCCTCATTGTTTCAGACGACCCATCATCAACCGACAGACGATAAAACCACTATGGAAAATGTAAACCGTATCGTTGCAGAAGGCATTGCCGCAGTAGAGGCTGCGCAAGACTTCAACGCTCTAGAACAAATCAAAGCCCGCTATCTTGGTAAAACCGGCGAATTGACCGGACTTCTGAAAACCTTAGGTCAAATGTCGCCTGAGGAGCGCAAAACCATAGGTGCGCATATCAATGAATGCAAAAACCAGTTTCAGACGGCCTTTAACAATAAACGTGACGCCCTCAACGAAGCCAAACTCCAAGCCCAACTTGCAGCCGAAGCTCTTGATATTACCCTGCCCGGTCATGCGCAGGAAAATGGCGGTCTGCATCCTGTAACCCTGACTTTGCAGCGCGTGGTCGAACTCTTTCACGGCATGGGTTTTGAAGTGGCGGACGGCCCGGAAATCGAAGACGATTTCCACAACTTCCAAGCCCTGAATATTCCCGCAAACCACCCGGCACGCGCCATGCAGGATACGTTCTACGTTGAAAACGGCGATGTTTTGCGTACGCACACTTCCCCGATTCAAATCCGCTATATGCTCGATAAAAAAGAACCGCCCATCCGCATTATTGCCCCCGGCCGTGTTTACCGCGTGGACAGCGATGCTACGCATTCGCCCATGTTCCACCAAGCTGAAGGCTTATGGGTAGAAGAAGGCGTAACTTTCGCCGATTTGAAAGCAGTGTTCACCGATTTCATCCGCCGCTTTTTCGAACGCGATGATTTGCAAGTACGTTTCCGACCGTCTTTCTTCCCGTTTACCGAACCGTCAGCCGAAATCGACATCATGGGCGAAAACGGCAAATGGCTGGAAGTCGGCGGCTGCGGTATGGTGCATCCCAATGTATTGAAAAACGTGAATATCGACCCCGAGAAATACACCGGTTTCGCCTTCGGCATCGGCCTCGACCGTTTCGCCATGTTGCGTTACAACGTGAACGATTTGCGGCTGTTTTTTGATAACGATTTGAACTTTTTGAAACAGTTCAAATAATTTTCAGACGACCCTAATGGATAAATTAACCCCAGAACAGCGCAAAAAATGTATGCAGTCCAACAAAAGCAAAGGGACGAAACCCGAGCTTGTGTTGGCAAAAGCGATGTGGGCTTTGGGGCTCAGGTATCGGAAAAACAGCGGAAGCATTTTTGGAAAACCTGATTTTTCATTTAAAAAATACAAAGTGGCCGTGTTTGTCGATGGCGAGTTTTGGCACGGCAAGGATTGGGAACGGAAAAAAGCGGAAATAAAGGGAAATCGTGAGTTTTGGATTGCCAAAATAGAGCGAAATATCCGACGGGATATGGAAGTAACAGGTCGTCTGAAAGCCGAAGGCTGGACGGTTTTACGTTTTTGGAGTAACGATGTCGTTAAAAATACAACCTACTGTGCCGAAAAAGTTAAAGAAATCGTCCAAGCGAGAGGAATTGATTTATAAAAACGAAATTAAGGATGATGAGCAAGGTGAACACTTGGAAGAAAAAGCAGCGCAATACCGCCTTTTTGAAAACAACGATACTTTTCAGACGGCCTTGAAACCCAAATTTACCTTTATCGACTTGTTTGCAGGTATCGGGGGCTTCCGCATTGCCATGCAGAACTTGGGCGGGGAATGCGTGTTTTCGAGCGAG
Organism: Neisseria sicca 4320; assembly: GCF_000193735.1. Classification (GTDB taxonomy): domain Bacteria; phylum Pseudomonadota; class Gammaproteobacteria; order Burkholderiales; family Neisseriaceae; genus Neisseria; species Neisseria sicca_E. Next base: position 40,951 of record NZ_AEPF01000058.1, on the reverse strand, counting down.
TGGGACGAAAAAGCCAAACTGACGTACGAAGCCAATTTCGGAGAAGTGCCGTTTGGTGATATTACTTTGGAAGAAACCAAACAATACATTCCGAAGCAATTTGATTTGCTGTGTGCGGGTTTTCCCTGTCAAGCATTTTCGATTGCCGGCCGGCGGGGGGGGGTTTGAAGATACGCGCGGTACATTGTTTTTCGATGTGGCGGAAATTATCCGCAGGCATCATCCTAAGGCATTCTTTTTAGAAAATGTAAAAGGATTGACCAATCACGACCGAGGCAGGACGTTGCAGACGATATTGAATACGCTGAGGGAAGATTTGGGATATTTTGTACCCGAGCCGAAAATTGTCAACGCAAAGGATTTCGGCGTGCCGCAAAACCGCGAAAGGATTTTTATTGTGGGCTTTCGGAAAGATACCGATATCAAAGATTTCGAATATCCCGAACCGATAGGAATTCAGATAGCCTTTAAGGATATACGGGAAAAAGATACTGTGCCGACAAAATATTATTTGTCCACTCAATACATCGATACTTTAAGAAAACACAAGAAAAGGCATGAGGAAAAGGGTAATGGGTTCGGATATGAAATTATTCCCGATGATGGGATTGCCAATGCGATTGTTGTCGGCGGTATGGGGAGGGAGCGGAATTTGGTAATCGACAAACGCATTACCGACTTTACTCCGACCACCAATATCAAAGGTGAGGTAAACCGCGAGGGCATCAGAAAAATGACCCCGCGCGAATGGGCGAGGCTGCAAGGTTTTCCTGAAAAATTCAAAATCCCTGTTGCAGATGCTTCCGCATACAAACAATTTGGCAATTCGGTTGCCGTGCCGGCGATTCAAGCGGTGGCTGAGAAAATTTTAGACAAGCTTAGTATCGGTTAGAGATGGAAATTATGACAGTACGGGCAAATAAAGGTGAGTGGACAGAGTTATATGTGCTGTTCAAACTAATTACAGATGGAAAACTGTTTCAGTCAGACATGAATTTGGAGCCTGATGGAGAAAATATTTATCAAGTCATGAAAAGCTATAAGTCTGAAAGAGAATATCAGTTAGAGTTTGAAAGAGAAGAGCAAGGGGAAAATCAAGATCAGGTAAAAATACACATTTTTAAAGTTTTCAATAATCAAAGAAATTTATTGAATAGCTATACATATCAGGAACTAACTAAGGTAGTTGAAGATACTTTATCAGGAGTAAAAGAAGGAAAAGGACGTTCATTTTCAATTCCTGAATTGAATTCATTCTTACAGAATAATCAAATTGAAACAGCAAAAGCTGATTCAGGCACTAAATCGGATATAAGGTTAAAAATTTATGATCATCGACTCGCCAAGGATACCGATTTAGGCTTCAGCATTAAGTCATTATTGGGCAAAGATGCAACTTTGTTGAACACTGGCGCGGGAAACAACTTTATTTATAAGGTAAAAAATCTTCCAGAAAACTTCGATTTGCAGTCTTTTAACAGTAATACCTATAAGACAGGTGCAAAAATAACGGCAAGATTAGAAAAAATAAGGGACATTGCTGCAGATTGTTGTTTTCAAAAAATACAGTCCAAGCAGTTTTATAAGAACTTGAAGATTAACTTGAAGATTATCGATGGAGATTTACCTGAAATTTTGGCACATTGCCTGTATTTAAGGTATTTAAATAAGGAGCCTTCGATTGAAAAATTGGTGGAAATATTGGAGGATTCTGACCCATTAAATTTTTATGAAGGAGAGAAGGGGCAGCAGAAGTTTTATGAGTATAAAATTAAAAAATTTCTAGTAGAAAGTGCGATGGGAATGACCTCTGAAGCTGTATGGTTGGGAGAATATAATTCTTTTGGAGGAGTGATTGTAGCAAAAAAGGATGGAAGTATCGTATGTTTCCACATATATGACTTCAATTTACTTAGAAACTATCTCTTAAAACGTACAAAATTGGAACAAGCTGCTACGGGAGATGATGAAAATAATCCAGGATATCCCGACAATAATGCTAAGAAGAAGTATTTTTACGGCTGGCTATTCAAAGAAGACCATGATTTTTTTATCAAACTGAATCTTCAAGTTCGCTTTAAATAAAGCAGATTTATTTTATAGGAAGTGATAAATGCAATTCTCCTACTCATGGCTGAAAACCCAAGCCGATACCGAACTTTCCGCCGATAAGCTGGAACATCTGTTAACCATGTCCGGCTTGGAAGTGGAAGAAGCCGAGACTGCCGCGCCTGCGTTTACGGGCGTGGTGATTGCCGAAGTGAAATCCGTTGAAAAACATCCGGATGCCGACCGTTTGAACGTTACCCAAGTTGATGCGGGTACGGGTGAGTTGGTGCAGATTGTGTGCGGTGCGCCGAATGTGAAAGCGGGCATCAAAGTGCCGTGTTCGTTGCCGGGCACGGTGTTGCCGGGTAATTTCAAAATCAAGCCGACCAAGATGCGCGGCGTGGTGTCGAACGGGATGTTGTGTTCCACCGATGAACTCGGTCTGCCCGACGACAGCGTGAACGGCCTGCACATTCTGCCGCAAGATGCTCCCGTCGGCGCAAATATCCGTGAGTATTTAGATTTGGACGATACGGTATTCACGCTGAAAATCACGCCGAACCGTGCCGATTGCCTGAGCATTAAAGGTATTGCGCGTGAAGTGTCCGCGCTGACAGGTTGCGCGTTCAAGCAGCCTGCAATCCATGCAGCGCCCATTACGGGCAGCCGCAAACAGCCCGTGCAGATTGATGCGCCTGCCGATTGCGGCCGCTTTACCAGCCGCGTGATTGAAAACGTGAACGCGCGCGCCGCTACACCGGATTGGATGAAGCAGCGTTTGGAGCGCAGCGGCATCCGCAGTATTTCCTCGCTGGTGGACATTGGTAATTATGTGATGCTGGAAATCGGTCAGCCAATGCATGTTTTCGATGCCGACAAACTGTCAGGCAGCCTGCACATCCGCCGCGCGCACGAAGGTGAAACGCTGGAATGTCTGAACGAGAAAACCGTCTCTCTGTCTGAAAATACGCTGGTAGTCGCCGATGAAAAAGGCGCGTTGAGTTTGGCAGGGCTGATGGGCGGCGCAGCGAGCACGGTTTCAGACGGCACACAAAATATCGTGCTGGAAGCGGCTTGGTTTGCGCCTGAAATCATCGCCGGAAAATCGCGCCAATATGGTTTTGGTTCGGATTCGTCGTTCCGCTTTGAGCGCGGCGTGGATTACCGTTTGCAGGCTGACGCCATCGAACGCGCCACCGAATTGGTTTTGCAAATCTGCGGCGGTGCGGCGGGCGAAATGGTGGAAGCGCAGGGCGAATTGCCTGAAGCGCAGCAGGTTGAATTGCGTTTGGGTCGTCTGAAAACCGTGTTGGGCGTGGATATTCCTGCCGAACAGGTGAAAACTATTTTGCAGCACTTGGGTTTGCAGCCTGAAAAAACGGCGGAAGGCTTCCGCGTTACCGCGCCGAGCTTCCGTTTCGACATCGAAATCGAAGCTGATTTGATTGAAGAAATCGGCCGCGTTTACGGCTATGAAAATATCCCCGACGATTACACGTCAGGTCGTCTGAAAATGCTGGCGCTGCCCGAAACCCGTCGTCCGCGTTTTGCCGTTTATAACGAAATGGCGGCGCGCGGTTACCGCGAAGTGGTCAGCTATGCCTTTGTTGACGAGCAGTGGGAACACGACTTTGCCGCCAACGCCAACCCCATCCGCCTGCAAAACCCGCTGGCGGCGCAGTATGCCGTGATGCGTTCCACGCTCATCGGCGGCTTGGTGGAAATTCTGCAAAACAATCTGAACCGCAAGCAAAACCGCGTACGCGTGTTTGAAATCGCCCGCGTGTTCAGCAAAGGTTCAGACGGCCTGTTTGTGCAAAACGAACGCATCGGCGGCCTGTGGTACGGCGCGGCAATGCCCGAACAATGGGGCGAGAAAACGCGCAACGCAGATTTTTACGACATCAAGGCGGATGTGGAAAATCTGTTGAAAAACAAAGCAATTGAATTCGTCAAAACCGAACATCCCGCCCTGCATCCAGGACGCGCCGCCAATATTGTTTCAGACGGCCAAGTGATCGGTTTTGTCGGCGAATTGCATCCGAAATGGCTGCAAAAATACGACTTGCCGCAAGCGCCGCTGGTATTTGAAATCGACATGGCTGCCGTGTTGGAACGCGAAAAAACGCGCTATCAGGCAGTATCGAAATTCCAGCCGGTGCGCAGGGATTTGGCGTTTGTCATGCCTGAAACCATGACCCATGATGATTTGTTGGCCGCCTTGAAAGGCGCGGCAAACAAGTTGGTACAGGAAATCAGCGTATTTGACGTGTATCGAGGTACAGGCCTGCCTGAAGGGATGAAGAGCATGGCGGTCAAAGTGATTTTGCAGGATATGGAAAACACGCTGACGGATGAAACAGTCGAGCCGGTTATCGGAAAACTGATTGACGCGGCAACTGCTGCGGGAGCGCAACTTCGCAGCTAAAAAATAAATATTCGCTTGAATTTTAAATAGAAATTGGTAATAATCTGCACCTGTTACAACAGAAGGTAATAATATGACATTAACTAAAGCCGAATTGGCCGATATTTTGGTAGATAAAGTCAGCAATGTAACCAAAAACGATGCCAAAGAAATCGTCGAACTCTTTTTTGAAGAAATCCGCAGCACTTTGGCACGCGGCGAAGAAATCAAAATTTCCGGTTTCGGTAATTTTCAGTTGCGCGACAAACCGCAACGTCCCGGCCGTAATCCGAAAACCGGCGAAGAAGTACCGATTACCGCCCGCCGCGTAGTAACTTTCCATGCCAGCCAAAAACTCAAAGGCATGGTGGAGCATTACTATGACAAACAACGTTAATCCCGTTATTCCTGCAAGACGTTATTTTTCACTGGATGAAATGTGCGAACTGGTGCAAATCAGCCCGTCACAATTTGCCCAGTGGCAACATGAGAACGGTATCGTTGTCGGTTACGGCGGCGATCGTTACACCCGTTCCGATGTGGTGAAACTGTTGAAGCTGAAAGATACCTTTGCGCCTTATGTCGACCGCTTTAGCCGTGATTCTTTGGATGAAAACGGTCATCCTGCTGCAAAGGCGGAAGAAGTTAAAGCAGGGCTAAATTCTATATTGGCAGATTTGCAAAAAGCACTTGCTTAGTTTATTAGATAAACAGCCGCTTCTTTATTTAAGGGAAGCGGCTGTTTGTTTTATGGATTTTGGGGCTTGCTCTGTATTAGAAAATATTTACTTAGTTTATAAGCATCCTTATAAATATGATAGGTACCTGTTTTTAAATGATGTATTGATGCTGTTTGTATTGAATTGAACCATTTTACAAAATTATTGTCCTTAATATCAAAAAACTGCAAGGATATTGTATTTAACGATTCATGCTATGAAAGTTATAATAATACAGACACAATGAAGTGTCGTCGGAATACTTCAATCTGCACATTTAATCTAAGGAGCGTTATTATTGGCTCCAGTTTCCGGATAATCTGACAATGATTCAATATTTGCAAAAAAGTTTGGCTGCCGTACTGCTTTTAGGTGCATTTTCTCAAACATGGGCGCAATCCCATTCTGTTTATTTTAATCAACATGGCAAAATTACGGCAACGATGTCATCGGTTGCATATGTCCGACAATATACGGTTCAATCAGGTATCGCCAAGGCGCAGGATTTTTATTATCCGTCCATGAAGAAATATTCTGATCCGTATGAAGTTCCTGCAGGGCAAATTAAAGTGTTTGTTCCTGTGTTAGATAATGGGGCGTTGACGCTTTGGCATTTCAACGGACAGAAAAAATGGTAGGGACTTATAAAAACAGCAAGCCGAACGGTGAATGGACAAACTGGTATCCGAACGGCAAGAAATCTGCTGTGATGCCTTATCAAAACGGGTTGAGCGAAGGAACCGGTTCGCGATATTACCGTAATGGGGTCAAGGAAAGCGAGATCCAGTTCAAACACGACAAAGCCAACGGGTATTGGAAGCAATGGTATCCGGACGGTAGTCCGAAGATGGAAATGAATATGGTCAACAATAAACCGACTGAGATTTTGAGTTGGGACGAAAATGGTCGTATTTTATCGGAAATCAGCATTTCTAATGGTCGTCGCAACGGTATTGTTTTGGAATGGTATGAAGATGGTGCCAAAAAGTCAGAATCGGTTTATTCCAACGATCAACTGGTGAAAAAAACGCATTGGGATAAAGAAGGTTATGTTGTTGAATAAATGTTAAAATATATGAAAAGGAAGTATGGGTAAGGTTTAATGCCTTATCCGTATTTCTTTTTTATGAAAAGCTATTTGGAGGGAAACTTGCGATATTTTTAAAATAGCGTATAATGTTATATTATAACATATTACTTATGGAGTATTGATTGATGAAACCGAATATTCATCCTGATAATTACCGTACTGTTTTGTTTTTCGACAGTGGTGCAAATGAAGGCTGGCTTATCCGCTCTTGTGCGGAGACGCATGGTAAGACGATGGTTTGGAAAGATGGAAAAGAATACCCGCTTTTCGCGCTGGATACGTCGTCTGCATCTCATCCTGTTTATACCGGCAGACAGCGCAACGTTAACACGGAAGGGCGTGCGAGCAAGTTCAATCAGCGTTTCCAATCGATGATGTCTTCATTTAGAAAGGACAAATAATGCAAGTTTTATCTTCACTGAAAACAGCGAAAAAACGCCACCGCGACTGTCAAATCGTCCGAAGGAAGGGTAAGGTTTACGTTATTTGTAAGAGTAACCCGCGCTTTAAGGCACGTCAGCGTTAAATACCGGCTGGATCGACTGTCCGCACCTGAAAATGGTGCGGATTTTTTTAGCAATCATGTAAACTCATGTTGGTTAATATCATTAAAAATATCTTTTTTGCCTGCAAACAACCAGTTTTAGGAATATCGGGTAAATTAGCGTAATCCCGCTTGTTTGGAGGTGGAGATGTTTATAACATGGCAGCGCATTTAGCAGACAAATTCCTATTTAGGAGATATTTATGAAATCAAAAGTATTACTGGCTGTTGCCGCCGCATTATCCCTTGGTGCCTGCGTTGCACCCGACATGGATTATGATTTCGAACATGGTTCCCGCCACGAGCATCGCCATGAACACCGTTACGACAATCGTGATAATAATTACGACCGTAACGAGATGCGCCGTGAAGAGCGTCGTTATGAAGAAAACCGTCGCACATCAGAGTCCCGCCGTTTGCGCACATTCTCTTGTGAGAATGGATTGTCTGTTGATGTCCGCAACTTGAATAACGATCAGTTGGAATTGCGTCTTGACGACAAACGCGCTGTATTGTCATCCGATGTTTCCGGTTCCGGCTCGCGCTACACTTCCAACCGCGGTCTGTTCGGCAAAGGTGCGGAATGGCATGAGAAAAACGGCGAAGCATCCTTCAGCTTTACCGATCCGTATGGCAACCGTGTAGAAACTTCCTGCAGCGTGCGCTAAACATCAAATATCCTGCTAAAGGTCGTCTGAAAATGTCTTCAGACGACCTTTTTTCTATTTGATGCAGTGTGCCCCTACATTACAGGCAATCTTTTGGATATAACGAAATCATCTTTAAATCGAACAAACCATTCTTTCCCATTTTCAGACGACCTGATTAAAGTAGCTCCAAACTGAGAATAAGGAGCACCCTATGACGACCACCGCCGACCCGCGCGCCAAGCTGCCCGATACCCCGCTTTCCGGCAACGAAGCCCTGAAAGACCGCAGCGACTATCTGCACGGTACCATCAAAGACGATTTGACCGACGACTTTACCGGCGGCTTTACCGCCGACAATTTCCAGCTCATCCGTTTCCACGGCATGTACGAGCAGGACAACCGCGACATCCGCGCCGAGCGCACCGGCCAAAAACTCGAACCCTTAAAAAACATGATGTTGCGCTGCCGCTTGCCCGGCGGCATCATCACGCCGGCACAGTGGCTGGGCATAGACGAATTTGCCGGCGACCACACTATTTACGGTTCTATCCGCCTGACCAACCGCCAAACCTTCCAATACCACGGCATTTTAAAAACCGATTTGAAACTGGCGCACCAGTCCCTGCACAAACTCGGCCTCGATTCCATTGCCACCGCCAGCGACGTCAACCGCAACGTACTTTGCACCAGCAATCCCGTCCAAAGCCCGCTGCACCAAGAAGCCTACGAATGGGCGAAACGCATCAGCATGCACCTTCTGCCGCGCACCATGGCTTACGCCGATGTCTGGCTGGACGGCGAAAAAGTGTTCACCACCGAGCCGACCGAGCCGCGCAACAAAGAAATCGCCGACAACGTCGAACCGATTTTGGGCAAAACCTATCTGCCGCGCAAATTCAAAACCGCCGTCGTCATCCCGCCCGACAACGATGTGGACATCCATTCCAATGATTTAGGCTTCGTCGCCATCGAAGAAAACGGCAAACTTGTCGGCTTCAACGTCCTTGTCGGCGGCGGGCTTTCCAGCGAACACGGCAACACCAAAACCTACCCCAACACCTCCTACGAATTCGGCTTCGTCCCCCTCGAATACACCCTCAACGCCGCCGAAGCCGTCGTCAGCACCCAGCGCGACTGGGGCAACCGCAGCGACCGCAAAGCCGCGCGCACCCGCTACACCCTCCAGCGCGTCGGCGTCGAAGTGTTCAAAGAAGAAGTCGAAAAGCGCATGGGCATCAAGTTCCAACCCATCCGCCCCTACGCCTTCAGCCATCGCGGCGACCACATCGGCTGGGTTAAAGGCCTCGAAGGCAACTGGCACCTGACCCTATTTATTGAAAACGGCCGCCTGCTCGACTACCCCGGCAGACCGTTGAAAACCGGCGTGCGCGAAATCGCCAAAATCCACCCCGGCGACTTCCGACTGACCGCCAATCAAAACCTCGTCGTCGCCAACGTCCCGCCCGAGCTGAAAGACACCATAGACAAAATCGCTAAAGAACACGGCTTAATCAGCAAATCCATCACCATCCAGCGCGAAAACTCCATGGCGTGCGTCGCCCTGCCGACCTGTCCGCTGGCAATGGCGGAAGCCGAACGCTTCCTGCCGTCGTTCTCCGACAAAATCGACGAAATGTTCGCCAAATACGGTTTGGAAGACGAATACATCGTCCTGCGCGTCACCGGCTGCCCCAACGGCTGCGGCCGCGCCATGCTCGCCGAAATCGGCTTGGTCGGCAAAGCCGTCGGCCGCTACAACCTCTACGCAGGAGGCAACCGCGAAGGCACCCGCATCCCGCGCCTCTTTAAAGAAAACATTACTGAACCCGAAATCCTCGAAATCGTCGACGGCTGGGTCGGCAACTGGGCGCAAAACCGCCTCGACGACGAAGGTTTCGGCGACTTCGCCATCCGCACCGGTATTGTCAAACCTGTTCTCGATCCGCCACGCGATTTCTGGGCTTGAGTGCAGGTAAGGAATGATGTATAGGAAGAAAGGTCGTCTGAAAGATTCAGACGACCTTTTGGATTTTGGGGTAACGGTTTTCGCTGGCAAAGCTCATGATGTGACATCCTATTCGAAACGTCTTCCGAATCTAGCAAACATACTTAATTTTAATTCCGGCATATCATTAAATTTCGTCATTCCCGCCCCCGCCTACGCGAGGACAGGCTACGGCGGGAGTCTATCGTAAAACTTGAGAAACCTTGGTTTGAAAAACAGTTTCTGAATTTCAAAAATGGATTGTCGCCTGCACAGGAATGACGACAACCGGTAAATTGCGTATCGAAAATAAAGTAATTTAGCTATAGCTCGACTTTGTGTTGGCAAACTCGAAAAAATAAGAGTAAGAGTTGAAAGCCGGTAGTCAAAAGGTCGTCTGAAAGTGTTCAGACGACCTTTGTTTTGGGAAAAAGCTCAACGGATGACGTTGTGCCAGTCGCTTTCGAAATAGCTGACAAGGATTTGGTTGTTCAGATAGTTCGGCTCGACCTTGCGTCTTGCCATGTCGGGTGGGAAGCGGAACATTTCGGCGGCGGTTTGGGCGTTTAGATAACGTGTGGGAACGTCGAATTTCTGCGGGACAGGGAATTGCTTATCGAAGCCTGCCAACACAAATCCCCATTCGCCGAAGGAGGGGACGTAAACGTGATATGGGGCGGTGGAAAGGCCGGCGGCTTCGAGGGTGGCGACGACCGACCAGTAGGCGTTGGGGGCGAAGTAGGGCGAGGTGGATTGGACGACGATTTTGCCCTGCGGCTGAAGATGGCGGGCGACGAGGCGGTACATGGGGACGGAGTAGAGTTTGCCCAGCGAGAAATTGGACGGGTCGGGTAGGTCGATGATGATGACATCGAATTTTTCAGACGACCCCTCCAGCCATTTGGCGGCATCGTCGTTGACGACGTGCATTTTGGGATGGGATAGCGAGCCTTGGTTCAGCGCGCTTAAGGCGGCGGAGGTTTTAAAGGTGGCGGTCATGTCGGGGTCTAAATCGACCAGGGTAACGTGTTTGACCTGCGGGTATTTCAAGACTTCGCGCGCCGCCAGCCCGTCGCCGCCGCCGAGGATGAGGATGCGGGCGGCGTTTTGAACCATCTGCATGGCGGGCAGGACGAGGGCTTCGTGGTAACGGGCTTCGTCGCGCGAGGAGAATTGCAGGTTGCCGTTAATGTAGAGGCGGGTGTCGTCTTTCCAGCGGGTCACGACGAGCCGCTGGTAGGGCGAGTGGCTTTGATAGACGACGGGGTCGCCGAAGTAGCTTTGTTCGGCTTTGAAGGAGATGCGGTCGGCGTAGGCGAAGGTAGCGGCGAGGACGGACAAGACAATCAGCGCGCGCAGGCGGATGGCGCGATAGCGGGGCAGTTCGGCTTTGAAGACGCGCGCGGTCAGGTAGGCGACAGCGGCGTTGAGGATGCCGAACAAGAGGGCGGAACGCGCCATGCCGAGTTTGGGGGCTAAGAGAAGCGGGAAGAGCAGGGAAACAGCGAGTGCGCCCAAATAGTCGAAGGTCAGGACTTTGGAAACGAGTTCTTTAAATTCTGCGCCTTTGCGGTTTAACACGCGCATCACCAACGGGATTTCCATGCCGACGACCGCGCCGACAATCAGCACGAAGGCGTAGAGCAGGGTGCGGAACGGGGCGGCGGAAAGCCCGAAAGCGACGAACAAGGCCAGCGCGGAAATGCCGCCGATGATGCCGACTAGAAGTTCGATTTCGATGAAGCGGTGCAACACGTCTTCGTCTTTGATGTAGCGGGTCAGGTGCGCGCCGATGCCCATCGAGAAAAGATAAAGTCCGATGACGGAAGAAAACTGCAAAATGCTGTCACCTAAAAGATAGCTCGCCAGCGCGGCGATGATGAGTTCGTAGGCAAGGCCGCAACTGGCGACGATAAAGACGGAGATGATGAGGGTGCGGTTGGCGGTCATGGTGTCGTAGGAATGGGGTTTGAGCTGCTATTGTATATTGAAATAGGGATGGTCTGCCGCAAAGGTCGTCTGAAAAACTCCAGCCTTTTGTTCAGACGACGTTTCCGTATTTTTGGGGTTGACAGGAAAATATTGTCAACAATTTGGGCAGCCTTGTCCGATTTATTCTATAATTCTAGTTTCCAAGTTAACCTCGAATTCGGAGAAGACGATATGTGCGGTGTATTAGGTTTGGTCAGCCATGAGCCGGTAAACCAGCTTCTGTACGACGGTTTGCAGATGTTGCAACACAGGGGGCAGGATGCGGCGGGCATTGTAACGGCCGAGGGCGGAACGTTTCACATGCACAAAGGCAAAGGCATGGTGCGCGAAGTGTTCCGCACACGCAATATGCGCGATTTGGTTGGCAACGCGGGCATCGCCCACGTCCGTTATCCTACGGCGGGCAACGCGGGCAGCAGCGCGGAGGCGCAGCCTTTCTACGTCAGCTCGCCGTTTGGCATCGTTTTGGCACACAACGGCAACCTCACCAATACTGCCGAACTGTATGAAAACGTGTGCAACAAACACCTGCGCCACGTCAACACCAGCTCCGATTCCGAAGTCTTGCTCAACGTATTCGCGCACGAATTGCGCCGCGAAGTCTCTAAAAACGCCAATCCCCACCGGCTCAATATCGACAATATTTTCAACGCCGTTGCTGAAGTCCATCGCCTTGTGCGCGGCGCATACGGCGTGGTTGCCATGATTGCGGGCTACGGCATGCTCGCTTTCCGCGATCCTTACGGCATCCGCCCGCTGGTGTTGGGTTCGCAAACCGACGAATCAGGCAGAAAATCCTATGCCGTCGCCTCCGAATCCGTTGCCTTCAATGCGCTTGCCTACGATTTGGAACGCGATATCCAGCCGGGCGAAGCAGTATTCGTCGGCTTTGACGGCACACTGATTGCCCGTCAATGCAGCGACCGCGCCAAACTCAGTCCCTGCCTCTTCGAATACGTCTATTTTGCCCGTCCCGACTCCGTGATCGACGGCGTATCGGTTTACCAATCGCGTTTGGATATGGGCGTGTCCTTAGCGGAAAAAATCAAACGCGAGCTGCCCGTGGACGACATCGACGTCGTGATGCCCATTCCCGACACCAGCCGCCCCAGCGCGATGGAGCTTGCCGTCCACCTCAAAAAGCCTTACCGTGAAGGTTTGATTAAAAACCGCTATATCGGACGCACCTTTATCATGCCCGGCCAGGCGACGCGCAAAAAATCCGTGCGCCAAAAACTCAGCCCGATGGAAACCGAGTTTGAAGGCAAGAGCGTGTTGCTGGTGGACGATTCCATCGTGCGCGGGACAACCAGCCGTGAAATCGTTGAAATGGTACGCGCAGCGGGCGCACGCAAAGTCTATATCGCCTCCGCCGCACCCGAAGTACGCTATCCCAATGTGTACGGCATCGATATGCCCACGCGCGAAGAGTTGATTGCCAACGGGCGCAGCGCGGCGGAAATCGCCGCCGAAATCGGCGCGGACGGCATCGTTTTCCAAAATTTGAGCGATTTAGAAACCGTCGTCAAAGCACTCAATCCGAAAATCGAGTCCTTCGATTCGTCCTGTTTCAACGGCATCTATCAAACCGGCGACATCGACCAAGCCTACCTCGACCGCCTGTCCGCCGAGAAATCCGGCTGCGGCGGCTTGAAAGTCCACCCGAGCAGGATGGAACACAGCATCAGTATCAGCATCAGCGATACGGGTGACGAAGAATAAAACCGGTTTGAACGATTAAGGCAAAAGATCGTCTGAAAACCATTTCCCTTTAAAGGATAGCGGTTTTCAGACGACCCTTTTTATATAGTGGGTTAAGTTTATTAGACCAGCACAGGGTATTACTTTGTTTTGATTTGAAGTTAACCCGCTATAGAAACCTACCATTCCGTTCAAATAGTCTTAAGTATATCAATCGAGTCCGTGCTAGAATAAAGCGTCTATCATTTCGATAAGCATCGATTATCTGCCTATTTCTTCAAAGGACTCTTATGAACACCTTAACAAAATTCGGCTTGGCATTATTCACTGCTGCCACATTGGCAGCCTGTGGCGACTCAGGCAAATCGGCTGACAGCAACCCACTACCGTACAAACAGCAGAAGGCGAAGTCACCCTCTCCGGCAAATACGCTGAAATCATCAATAAATTCCCCGTTCCCGATCCTAAATTGGCAGAGCCGATTACCATTTCCGACAAAAAATCACCAACCGGTTTGGAAGACCTGAAGAAATTCATGGAATATATCTCAGGAGCAGAAGCATAAAAAATCGCGCAAATGGCTTCCAAGCTGCAACAAACTGCATTAAAAGGCGATGAAGCAGCCGCTCTTGCAGCCGTCAAAGAGTTGACACCCGCTCTTGATAAATACCTTCAAGATGCCGAGAAACTCAATATTCAAGATACTGAAGTCAAAGCCGTTCTTGACCGTATGCTGCAAACAAGCAAAACAGCCAACGAAATGATCATCCTGTCCAGCGAAAATGCTTCTGCACTAAAGATTGACATGAAAGACAAAGAAGCTGTCCAATTCATGAAGGCATACCAAGACAAAACCCAAAATATGGAAACGGTTTTACGCCAAGCCAATCAGGAAGTACAAAAAGCTGCTGAAGCTTTGGGTAAAAAATATGCCCAATAATCTGAGTTAAAGTTCACCAAAGGTCGTCTGAAAACGCTATCGCAGCCTTTTCAGACGACTTTTTTATGAGAGAAACCTGTACCAACTACATCTTCTTAGCTGAAACCTTTACAAAATAGCCCCTTTATCCAAGATCCGAAATTCTGTATTTGGGTTTCGACTCTTAGGTAAAGGGGCTATTTTGTAAAGGTCTCTAGTACAGCCAATTAATAGCAGAAGTATAAACGTCATACTCGTGCTTGAACTTCGTATCTCTTAAATTACCTGAACTCAAGATACTCAGGTTAAGTCTGAGTATGACAAATATACTATTTTTAAGTTTTTTAACTATATTTACCTATTGAAACCATTTCAGCTAAACAACACTGAAGCATTACCAATACCGCCGATAGATACAGACATGAAATCGCCTGCACTCACGTTTTCCAATGGAACTAGCGCGCCAGAGAGGATGATCTCGCCTGCTTTGAGTGGGATTCCGAAGCTACCCAAGGTGTTGGCAAGCCAAGCGACACAGTTGACGGGGCTACCGAGGGCGGCTGCTCCGGCACCGGTGCTGATGATTTTGCCGTTTTTCTCAACAACCATGCCGCAGGTGCGCAAATCGACTTGGCGCGGGCTGACGACAGTGTCGCCGAGAATTAGGAGACCGCAGGAAGCGTTGTCAGCGACGGTGTCTTGGATTTTGATTTGCCAGTTTTCGATACGGGAGTCGACAATTTCAAAACACGGCATCACGCATTCTGTAGCGGCGATGACGTCGGCGACGGTCACGCCGGGACCGTTTAGATCTTTTTTCAACACAAAGGCAATCTCGCCCTCGGCGCGCGGCTGCATCAGCATTTGGCTGATGGGCATATCTTGCCCTTGGCTGAATACCATTTTGTCAGTGAGGAAACCGAAATCAGGCTGATTAACTTTAAGCATGGATTGTACGGCGTGCGAGGTGAGGCCGATTTTTTTGCCAATGACTTTTTCTCCTGCATCCAAGCGATGTTGCAAAAAGGCTTGGGAGATGTGGTAGGCGTTTTCGATAGTGATGTCCGGCGCTTGTTCGGTGAGAGAACGGATAGCTTGGCGGCTGCTCATGGCTTGGTAGAGCATGGTACCGAAGCGTTTGATATCGTCTTGGGTCATAGTATGCCTCCGTGAGGTCTCTGAAATTTCAGACGACCTTTTATTATGGGGTAAGTGTGGCGGGCAGGGATGCCCGCCCTACGGTTTTTTAGAACCGCTCAGTCTGCTTTCAGATGGTCTGCTTACATCTTGATACAGATGTTTTTCAGCTCGGTGTAAAACTCTAGACCGTGCACGCCGCCTTCGCGACCGATACCTGACTGTTTGGCTCCGCCGAATGCGGTGCGCAAATCGCGCAGGAACCAGCTGTTCACCCACACGATACCGGCTTCCATCTGCTCGGCCACACGCACGGCGCGGCTGCTGTTTTCCGTCCAGATGGCGGCTGCTAGACCGTAGTCGGTGTTGTTGGCCAGCGCGATAGCTTCTTCTTCAGTGTCGAAAGGGCGGATATGACAACAAGGACCGAAAATTTCTTCGCGGACTACGCGTGCGTCGTCGGGTAAACCTGTCCAGATGGTCGGCTCGACCCATGCACCGTCTTTGAGGGCTTCGCCCATGTCGGGTACACCTCCGCCGATTTCGACAGTAGCACCTTCTTCCACGGCCAATTTATAGTACGACAGCACTTTGTTGCGGTGCTCTTGACTCACCAACGGGCCGAAGTTCGCTTCTGGGTCTTCGGGGCGACCGGGTTTAAGCTTAGCGGCTTCTTCTTTCATGCGGCGCAGGAAATCGTTGAACAGCGGACGTTCTACATACACGCGCTCGGTACCGAGGCAGACTTGACCGCAGTTGACGAAGGCGGAACGCATGGTTCCTTCGACAGCTTTTTCCAAATCGCAATCAGCAAACACGATAGCTGGGTTTTTGCCACCGCATTCCATAGAAATGTTGCGCAGGCCGACAGCGGCAGCTTTCATGATGATTTCGCCGGTTCGGGTTTCGCCGGTGAAGGTGATGGCATCGATGCCTTTATGTTCAGTAAGGAACGCACCGGCGGAGTTGGGACCAAAACCATGTACAACGTTGAATACGCCTGGCGGCACGCCGCATTCGTTCATCACTTCACCGAGCAATGTGGTGGTAGCGGGGGTTTCTTCAGAAGGCTTCACGACAACAGTGTTGCCGCAGGCTAGGGCAGGACCAACTTTCCAAGTCATTAACAGCAGCGGCAGGTTCCACGGTGAAATCACGGCAACTACGCCTTTTGGGGTACGGTGGCCGATGTTGATGGCACCCTTACCGTCAGGTGTGTCGAGTCGGAAGGCTTCAGTGGGATGGTTGGCCAAGGTTTCAGAGAAGGCTTTGAAGTTGGCGGCACCACGCGGAATGTCGATGTGCGAAGCCATTTTGCGCGGCTTGCCGGTGTCACGGCATTCAGCTTCAAGAAACTCGTCGAAACGCTCGTTAATACGGTCGGCCACTTTGTTTAAGAGCTGAATACGCTGGGCTTGGGTGAGCTTGCCCCACGGACCTTTGAGGGCGGCGCGGGCGGCGGCTACGGCGGCATCGACTTCTTCTTTACCGGCTTCATGTACCATGCCGATTAGGCTATTGTCGACCGGATTGCGGTTTTCAAAAGTTTTGCCGCTGGACGAGCCGACATATTCGCCGTTGATAAAATGTTTGAATTCTTTCATGTTCCTACCTCTGTTTTTAATAGGACAAATAAACTTATTCAGCCATACTCGACTATACCGATTTTCAGTAAACTTGGAGAGATATTCGGATTTAAATCCGGAATAACGTGCTGTTGTGTTCAGTTTATTTGCGATAGGGTTTGTGCAAGTTTTTCAGACGACCTTTGATTTCAGACAGGTCGTCTGAAAATACGATTTAAGTCAATACTGTTAAGAAACGCTCGTTGAGCACGCGGTCGTGGTAGAAAATGGCTTTGCCCAACTGATCGACATCCCATGTTACCGGCGGGTGGTCGGGGTAGTGGTAGTTTCCGCCTGCAAACACTTCGTTGCGGTTACCCGACGGATCGAAGAAGTAAATCGTTTGACCGAGGGTAATGCCGTGACGTGTTGGGCCGATGTCAATGGAAGTGTTGGTCATAGCAATCAAATCACCAGCCAGCAGAACATCGTTCCACGTTTCGAGATAAAACGAGGCGTGGTGGAATTTGCCCTTTTCGGCATGGCGGATAAAGGCCACGTCGTGTGCTTTCATTGAGCAAGTGAGGAACTGCGCAGCGCGGGTGCCGTCGGGTGTTAGCACTTGTTCTGCCAAGTCGAAGCCCAATACCTGCGTGAACAGATCGTAGGTGCGATCAAGGTCGTCGCCGTAGAGCAGGCAGTGGTCGAAACGGGTGACTTTCATGCCTTTCAAATCGCGCGGCCAGGCTTCGGGGTTGCGTTCACCCACGCCGTATTTGCCAGGTTGCTCCTTGGTAGCGAACAGCTCGAACACATGACCGGTGGGTGCGGTGAAGCGTACGCGGCGGCCACAGCCTTTCAATTCGCCCGCGGGGATGTCTTGTACGTCCAGCCCGCCGAAATCGATTAACTCTTGACGCAGTTTGTCAAGGGTGGCTTCGTCAAGCACTTTGAACGCCATGAAATCCATGCCCGCTTCGTCGGTTTCACGCAGCACGACGGAGAAGCTGTCAACTTCCGTCCAGCCTTTGAAATAGCGGCGGCCTTGTTCGTCGCTGCCCATGGGAAGCAAGCCCATCAAATCACCGTAATGTTTCACGGCCTCTTCCATGTCCAATACGCGGATTTGTACGTGTCCTGGACGCATTACACCTTTTCTCATGATGTTTCTCCTGTATTCGTTATTTAGTGTTCAGTCTGTGGTTGTGGTGTTGCATAAATTAAGTAAACGGGTTGTAAGGCGGCTGGGGCGGCTCGCTCACGATTTCCATATCGCTTTCGGGAAAAACTCGGCAAGCCAGTACCACGCCTTCAGCCAAATCCTGCTCGTTGATATGGGTTTTGCTCATGGCCTTTTTGCGGTAGCAGCCCGACAAAATCCGTATCCGACACACGCCGCATCCTCCGCCGCGACAGCCCACCGAAATGGTGCACTGCCCCATCTGCTCAGAAGCGGCCAGCAGGGTTTGACCTTCGTGCACGATAATGCTGCGCGTGCAAGCAGCCGAACCGCTCGGATCTTTAATACATACGGTGTAGCCCATGTTTCCTCCTTCGCGGTCTTCAGACGACCTCTTGTTTCCAGACAGGTCGTCTGAAACATCAACGTCCTTTCGCTTTCGCCGATTCTCCGCCGATACCGAAATGCTGCTTGGGCATTTCGTTAATCAGTACGCGCACCGATTCTTTCGGCGTACCTACTGCACGAACCATAGCTTCGGTTACTTCGCGGATGACGGCTTCTTTTTGCTCGTCGGTACGGCCTTCGATCATGTGGATCTGAATAATCGGCATGATTGTTTCCTTTCTTGACCTTTATTCAAAACGGCCGCTGATGCTGCCCAAATCTTGGAAATGCACGCAGAACGAGTCGCCTTTTTCCACCTGTACGGCGGCGGTAATTGCGCCGATCATCACAAACGAACCAGCCGGCAAATATTCGCCGCGTTCAGCCAGCATGTTCGCCAGCATAGCGATCGATGCTGCCGGATGTCCCAGCACCGCCGCGCCGGCGCCGGTCTGCACCACTTTGCCGTTGATTTCCATCACCACGCCCAGCGTTTTCAAATCTAATTCGCTCACGGGTTTGGCACAGCCGCCGGTAATGAAACGACTGGAAGAAGAGTTGTCGGCAATCACCGATTTCAAATCGAATTTGAAATCTTTGTAGCGTGAGTCAATCACTTCTATGGCAGGCATCACAAAATCGGTGGCGGCCAATACGTCGCCGATGTGACAGCCGGGACCTCGCAGATCGGCTTTGGTCACAAACGCCAGCTCGGCCTCGATTTTCGGGTGGATCAGCTCGTCGTGCTTTACTGCTGCACCTTCGGGCACGCTAAAATAGTCGGCCAGAAAGCCGTAGCAGGGATGCTCTACGCCCATTTGGCTCATCTTGGCCCATGAGGTCAGCCCCATTTTCATGCCAACAATTTTGTTGCCACGCTCTTCTTTGCGGCGGCGGATTTCCCATTGGATGTCGAAGGCGTCTTCATAATCCATTTCAGGGAAATCGTCGGTGATTTTGGTGACTTCATAAGCCTGCAATTCGGCGTTTTCTAAATGTTCGGCCAGTTGCTCGATTTGTTGTTTGCTTAATGTGCTCATGCTGTTTTGCCTTTCTGCTTGGCCATAGTGAGTGCTAAATCTTCGATCATGTCTTCCTGCCCGCCGACGGTGCCGCGCTTGCCCAACTCCACTAGAATTTCGCGGGCGGAGACGCCGTATTTGGCTTCGGCGCGTTTGGCAAACAACAGGAACGACGAATACACGCCCGCATAGCCCAGTGTTAGTGCGTTGCGGTCGACGCGGATGGGGTGATCCATAATCGGCACCACTCGGTCCTCGGCCACGTCCATCAGTTTAAATAAGTCGGTGCCGTGCTCGACCCCCATTCGCTCCAACACCGCTACAAACACTTCCAACGGGGTATTGCCCGCGCCTGCACCCAAGCCAGCTACTGAGCCGTCGATACGGTTGGCGCCGGCATTGATGGCGGTCAGCGAATTGGCAATGCCCATGCCGAGGTTGTGGTGTCCGTGGAAGCCCAGCTCGGTTTCGGGCTTCAGGGCTTGGCGCAGCGCACCGATTTTTTCCTCCACTTCTTCGGGCAGCATGTAGCCCGCCGAATCGGTGCAGTAGATGCAGTTCGCGCCGTAACTTTCCATCAGCTTGGCCTGCTCGATCAGTTTGGCGGAGGGTACCATGTGCGCCATCATCAGGAAGCCGACAGTATCCAAGCCCAACTCGGCGGATTTGGTGATGTGTTGCTGGGAAACGTCGGCTTCGGTACAGTGCGTGGCCACGCGGATACACGACACGCCCAATTCTTTGGCCATTAAGAGGTGGTCAACGGTGCCGATACCGGGCAACAGCAAGGCCGAAACTTTGGCCTGCTTCATTTTGGGAATCACTGCGCCGAGATATTCTTCGTCGCTGTGGGCGGGAAAACCGTAGTTGAGGGACGCGCCGCCCAATCCGTCGCCGTGGGTTACTTCGATCAACGGCATACCAGCTTCATCGAGGCCAGTGGCGATGTTTACCATTTCGTCTAAAGAAATCTGATGGCGTTTGGCGTGCATGCCGTCACGCAGGCTCATGTCATGCAAAATAACTTTTTTACTTTTTAAATCCATGTCTTCCTCCTTAGCGCGCAGGCAGGGTTAAAACGCCGTTGGCCGCTTCTTCAGCAAACATTTCAGCAGTACGCAAACCGGCGGCTGTCATGATGTCGAGGTTGCCGGCAAAAGATGGCAGAAAGTCGCCTAAGCCTTTCACTTCGATGAAAATCGACACTTTATTACCATCAAATACAGGACCATTGATCAGCGTATAACCCGGTACATAGCGTTGCACATCAGCTACCATGCGGTGTACGGATTCGGTAATCGCGACTTGGTCGGGTTCACTTTCGGTGAGGCAGTGGATGGTGTCGCGCATCATCAAAGGCGGTTCGGCCGGATTGATGATGATGATGGCTTTACCTTTTTTGGCGCCGCCTACGCTTTCCACAGCCTGCGCGGTAGTACGGGTGAATTCGTCGATGTTGGCGCGGGTGCCGGGGCCGACCGATTTGGATGACACGGTGGCGATGATCTCTCCATAGCTAACCGGCTGAACGCGGGAAATGGCCGCCACCATCGGCACGGTAGCTTGTCCGCCACAGGTAACCATGTTCACGTTCATTTCCAGCTTTTCAGCATGCGCTTTCAAATTCACAGGCGGAATACAGAAAGGGCCGATGGCGGCGGGTGTAAGGTCGATCATAATCACGCCCTGCTCGTTGAGCTTGCGACTGTTTTCGGCATGCACATACGCGGATGTAGCGTCGAAGGCAATCCGGATATCGTCTTCTTTCACATGGGGCAACAGACCGTCCACGCCGATGTCGCTGGTTTTGATGCCCATTTCGCGGGCGCGCTTCAAACCTTCGGATTGTGGGTCGATGCCGACCATCCACACCGGCTCTATCCACTCCGAACGCTTCATTTTCATCAGTAAGTCGGTGCCGATATTGCCCGGCCCGATAATGGCAGCTTTAAGTTTTTTAGTCACTGCTTTCTCCTCGTTATTAGGTTTTGGTTTTTTCAGACGACCTGTCTAAACATCTAAACCGCGGTTTAGATTTTCTTAAACAAGGCCGAACGGGTTTGTGTTTCGCTGCCGTCGGCGGCCGTAAGGAAGCGCTCCATGTGAATGTCGCGCTCAAACAGGCGGCTTTGCATCAACGTAGTAATAGCGGCTTCGATCATCGGCGGCGGGCCGCAAAGATAGGCTTTGTGGCCACTGCAGCGGTTGCTGAAGTAATCGGCCACGGCTTCGTGCACGAAGCCATTAAAGCCTTCCCAGTTTTCTTCCGGCGAGGCGGCGTTGAGCGCTGGGATGTAGTGAAAGTTTTCATGCTCTTCGGCCAGTTTCTCAAACATCTCGCGATGGTAGAGTTCAGCCACATTACGCGCGCCTTGAAACAGGTAAATCTCGTGGGTGTAGTCCTCTTCCAGCAAATCCAAAATCATGGATTCAGGGCTGGACAAGCCCGAACCACCGGCAATGAAAATCACGTCTTGGCCATCGGACTTACGCACAAAGAATTGACCGTAAGGGCCTGAAAGCGGCAATTCATCGCCTTCTTTCAGGCTTTCGTGCAGCCAAGTGGTGGCCGCACCTCCTTCGACTTTTCGTACATGCAGTTCAACCGTGTCAGCCATAGACGGCGGGTTGGCAATAGAAAACGCGCGTGTGCCTTCCACACTTGGTACTTGCAAGTTGATGTATTGACCTGCCTGAAACTTCATGGGTCGATCGAGTTTCAGGGTAATGCCTAGAATGGTAGGCGAAAGCGGCTTCAGCGCAGAGACGGTGGCGGTATAGTCTTCCACCGTGTAACCCAAGAAATCGGGATCAACGTCGATATCAGCCTCGATGGTCATATCTGATTCGGGCATACAGCAACAGGCCAGCACTTTGCCTTCGTCGCGCTCCACGTCCATTAGGGCGAAAGACGAAGCGTTGCCGAGATCACCATAGCCTTCGATAACCTGCACTTTGCAGGTACCACAGGTACCGTGCCCACAGGCAAACGGCAGCCAAACGCCTTGACGCAGCGCAGCAGACAAAATGGTTTGACCTTCTTCCACTTCAATCACGTCACCGGTGGGTTCTACAGTTACTTGATAACTCATGATTTCCCCCTTTCTACACGCCGGTGCCGTTCCAGCCCTTCAGCCCGGGCGTTTTGAAGCGTAGCAGCGATTTGTGGTCGAAACCGAGCTGCTCTAACGTTTTGCCGTCATCAGGCAAAAAGGCTTGGTTGTTGAGCTGCCATTGCACTTCGTTCCACTTGATGTGTTCGAAGTCAGGATGTTGCGCAAAACCTTCGGGCAGTACATGCTCACGGAAGTCTTTGAAGGTCATGGACGGCGGAAGCGGAAACGCTTTGGCTGAGCAGAAGAGCAGGTGTTCATCCCATCCGACATACACTAGGATGTTGCCGCCAAAGTTTTCTCGGCGGTCGCGGATGTCGCCATGATAGTTTTCATGGATGGCTTTAGTTGGCATGGTTTCTCCTTTTATATTGTTATTGATTGACGATGAGGCTGTCTGAAAACGAGCTTTACGAGTTTCACTAAAACGAACTTGTGAGCTTCGCTAAATTGCTTGTCAGGCCACGCCTTTCCATTCTTTCCAGCGCTGCTCGTCGGGTGAACCTTTCATGTCCAGATTGTCGGCACCGACGTTGATGCGGTAATACTCGCTGAGGATTTTCTCCAGTTCAGGACCTCCACAGTTTCCTTGTAGAATCTGATGCACGGGTAACCAGGATTGGGCGAATTTTTCAGGTTCTTCCATAAAGATGTCGTAGCAGCCATCCGAACACATGTGGTAACGCTCTCCTTCAAACTCAGCGCATCGATAGCTGATTTCGCCAGCATCTCCGTTCATCTCCGTAAAGCCCATCGGCACTTGGCACACCTGGCAAAGCTGTGGCAGACCGCTGGAATAGAAACGCTTGCCTTCGGCTTCCATTTTTTTTGCCAATTCCCAACGCGGGCGGTAGTATTTGTCGAAGGTGTTAGGGTATTTTTCGCTCAGCCAATCCAGCTCTTCATCTGTCGGAATCCAAGTGTGGAAGCCTGCCGCGTGACCGAAGTTGTAGAAAATCCACCAAGCCTGATGCGAGATGTGTTCTTTTTCTTTTTCGATTACGTCGCTGTATTTGGGCATGCGGATGCCGTAACGCTCGAGGTCTTTAAACAGCGCCCCGCCGGCTTCTTCAAAATACACTTCCCATGCTTCTTTCCACGACATCACTTTGTTCGGCAACATGTAGTCCATCATCATAGCCACAATAGAGAGCAGACGGGTGCCGCGCCAGAACCATTTGTCGATCCATTTCTGCACGATGGGCAGGTTGTCTTCGTGTTGCTCAAGCAGGAATTTGATGATCTCAAGGCCGAGCGTCATGTGGCGGGCTTCGTCGGATTGTGCGCTAAAACCGAAAGTAACGGTGGCCATGTCGCCGTTGTGTGCTGCGCCAGACATAAATGGTACGAACAAAAGGTTGGTCAGCACATATTCAAAGGCGAAACTGATGGCGAGCAGGAATTCAAACGGGCCGGCTGAGCGGGCGTCTTCAAAAAATGATTTCGGCACGGAGAGATACCACACGCGGTCGTGCATATGGCTCCAGTCTTGGAAGCCGTCGAAATATTTGTTGTAGTGGCTCATGGCATGGATCTGAGTTTGCACATGACGCAATTCGTCGATAGACTGCATTTGCGAGGCAATGCGCGCACCGATTCCACTGAACTGGCGACCAACGTGTGCGTAGCCTTGGTAAGCCTGATATTCGAGCGGGGTAACACCGGTCAAGAAGATTTTGATGGCGTTGACGTAACGCGGATCCGAGATGTTTAGCTGACCGTTGTTTTGGGCAAACGCATCAAAAATGGCATACAGTTTTTTCTCTTTTTCGGCCTGATATTTCCAATAGGCATCCATAGTGAGACGGAACGGGTCTTCCCATTTCGACCAGTCGGTAATTTTGATACCTTCGAAGTCTTCATACGGAAATGCTTCTTTGCGGTCTTGATAGGAAAAATCCCAATCTAAATCACGCGTAAGCAAACGATATTTGTCTTTTAAATTCAGCTTTGCCATTGTTTTTTTCTCCTCTTTAATCCTCGAGCCAGCTATTAACGGTTCCAGCTTAAGG
This sequence comes from Neisseria sicca 4320, assembly GCF_000193735.1. Lineage (GTDB taxonomy): Bacteria > Pseudomonadota > Gammaproteobacteria > Burkholderiales > Neisseriaceae > Neisseria > Neisseria sicca_E. The sequence continues at coordinate 16,480 of NZ_AEPF01000058.1, read as the reverse complement.
TGAGTTGTTCATCATCCTCATCCACATTGCCGCCGATGGTAACTAAATTCAGATGCAGCTCCTGCACATCCCAGCTTTGGCCCATTTTCTCTTCCACGGTGGCTTTCTTAACAACCAATTGCCCTTCACACTCCATTCGAATCATAGCGGGCTGGTGGATTACCACCACCTCTGGGTTATCCTGCTCGATGGCTTCTACGATGTAGCGGGAAGTGTCGTTGTCTTGCAGGGCGAGATAAACTTTTGAACTCATGCTTTTTTTCCTTTTTCGATTAATCCGATTTTCGCAGCACGTTGCTGGATTTGGACGGCTGTTTCTGCCAATATGTTATCGGCTTCGTTGCCAAACAGATCAGCAATGATAGGGCGGTAGGCAGCAAAGGCTTTTTCCTGCCACTTTTCCATCCAGATCTTAAGCTGTTCCCGGTTGGTTTCGTTTTCGGCGGCCAACGTTTTCAACACGTTATCTGCCCAGCCAGCTTGGTCTTTCAAACAGGACTGCATGAATTCGGTCAACATAGAAATATCGCGCGCTCCGTTGGCAGACAGCCATTTGTCGAAATGCTGGTAGAAAACGATATTCAGTAAGGTATCCACTACCAGATTTTGGGCAACGAACAATTCCCCCCAGTCTTTATGGACCAGCAGCTCTTCGCACAAAGCACGCACACCCTGCCACACAGGTTCCTCCATCCATGCTTTTTTGGCCACGGCTAATGATTCACCGCTGTTATCGTCCAACGAGAGACCGATGCGCGATATGTATTGGGCAATACCCAAGCGATCCATTGCGGCATATAAGCATGCTTGAGTTAAAGCAGTGCCGTAGCCGTAAGCACAGCACGACATCATGTTCAGGTTGGCTGTTTGCTCGACATGGCGCAGCGGCAAAAGACCAGTGATGATGCGCGTTTTCACACTTTCTTCAATCAGCGAAGCGAGATTGCGCTTTTCAAAGAAGGCATAGTTGCTCTCGGCTGTATCCTGCATCTTTGCGCGGTTTTGCACATAAGCACCGTAGTAAAACTGGCGCGGATCTTTCAGCGCATACCAGTCCTGCATAGTCAGCGTGGTGTGGGTGGGATCGTTCAGTTCTTTTTCGGGCATCCAGAGCGGGCGATAATGAAAATTGACGGCAGCTTGGGCGTCGTAAGTTGCTTCCTGATAACGGGAAGCAGGCTTCTCGCCGAAGCGACGGGCGATGTGCGCGTAGGTTTGGCGCACAGGGTCGATAGTAGCGGTTTTGATTTCCAAAGACATTCTGTTTCTCCTTCTCCTTGAGGGATGGTTATGGCTGTGAAACTGACTATTTTCAGACGACCTTGACTTAAAATGGCTGTCTGAAACCGTGTACCACAGCTTTTATGGTATTGATTGATTTATCGTAGCTCGGCTTCAGTACCGTAGCGCCATTTGGCTGCTTCTTCATCGTTTTTCTCCGCTTGCTCTTCGGTCATATACACGACTTCGTTGCGTCGGCAAAACACATCAAAACAGTCTTTCGGCATGATGAGCTCCACAAACAGCGATGGGTCATTAATCGCAAAGTCAAACTCAACAAAACGAGCATCAGACTCGCTGCGTACCCGAACATACTTTACAAATCTGGCCGGAGCAGTTGTTTGCATATTCATCCACTTCCTCCTCTTATAATGGACTCATAATGGACAAGCCTCATGAAAGACTAAGCATTTTTAATGCCAAACCCAAATATAAATCGCAAGATAATGATAATTAAGTAAATAATTTTTTTACAGGGAAATACATACAGAGGTATGAAAAGCAATCTGGAAAAATATTTCATCATTTGGTGAAGTGCAGAAGCCATTTTCATCAAATAATCAAACAGAAATGAAAATATAAATATAAAACATAGTAATGACAGTTACAAAATCACTAAAATATTTGACAAAATGTTGATAGGTGTGAATATTAGTACACAAGGTGCCATCAAATGCCTATCTGAAAACTGTTTTTTTCAGATAGGCATTTAGATACAAATGAATAAGTAAACAAACAAATAAAGGCCACCGTGATAATACGTACAAAGGAACAATACTATGTCACCACACCAAACAACACAGATACACAAACAAGACCTGATAAATCAAATCAGATTTGATGTGGAGAACGGAAAAATCTGGTTTTGCGAAAAGCGTATGCTACTGAGCCACGCCTACGCATTATGGCGGCTACGCGAAGATTTGGTCGAATCTTTGGGTAAAGAACGGGCGAAACGCTTTTTCATGCGATATGGCTATTACGCTGGTGTGCAAGATGCCGAAACCGCCCAAAAAGTACGTCCCTGCAGCAACCCGAGAGATGCATTTCTAGTCGGCCCCCAGCTGCACACCACCCGTGGCATGGTGAAAGTGACGCCAGTTACGCTCGATATCGACATCGAACACGGCAAGTTTTACGGAGTATTTGCATGGGAAGATTCGCTTGAAGTGGCCTACCACAAAAAGAAAAACGGTATCAGCCAAGAGCCAGTGTGTTGGACTTTGCTCGGCTATGCCAGCGGATACAGCAGCTATTTCATGGGCAAGCAGATTGCCTTTACCGAAACCCAATGTGAAGCCATGGGGCATACCCACTGCCACATCATCGGAAAACCTATAGAAGAATGGGACGAGACTACTGATTTAGAACGCTCGATGTTGCCCGATCCCGTTGAAGAAGAGCTGTTCAGCCTGCGTAGCGAGTTAGACGAACTTAAACACCGCAAGCAAAACGACCTGCTCGAGCAAGACAGTCTATTTGATGCTGTAGGCGAATCTCCTGCCTTCCGCCATGTGTGTGAAATGCTCAACAAAGCCTCCAAAAGCAAAGCCGCTGTATTGCTTGAAGGCGAAACTGGTGTCGGCAAAGAAGCCTTTGCCAAAGGGCTGCACGCCGGCAGCGACAGAAGCAACCAGCCTTTCGTCGCCATCAACTGCGCCTGCATCCCGCCCGAACTAATTGAAGCTGAACTCTTCGGCGTCGAGCGTGGCGCCTTTACCGGCGCCACACAAAGCAAAGCCGGCAAATTTGAACGAGCCGACAAAGGCACGATTTTCCTCGATGAAGTCGCCGAACTATCTCCGCGGGCACAAGCCGCATTATTACGGGTTTTGCAAGAAGGCGAACTGGAGCGCGTAGGCGGCGTACAAGTACTCAAAGTCGATGTACGGCTGGTAGCCGCCACCAATGAAAGCCTCGCTGAAGCTGTAGCTGCCGGCAAATTCCGCGCCGATCTCTATTACCGCCTCAACACCTTCCCCGTCTATATTCCTCCTCTGCGCGAACGAAGGCAGGATATTCCCTTGCTAATCAAATATTTTCTTGATAAATACAGTGAGATTTACAAGAAAAAGATACTCGGCATCAGTGACCAGGGGCGCGAACTCCTACTCAAACACCAATGGCTAGGCAACATCCGCGAGTTGGAAAACGTTATTGAACGCGGCATCATCCTAACCGAGCACAACCATGTTATTGAAGCGCAAAACCTTTTCCCACATTTCACACCCGGTTTGGATTATTTCAGTATAGCCGGTGAAGCATTGTCGGCCAGCGTGAACACAAACAGCAAAGATGCGTATATCAGCCAGCTACTGGAGAACGGTTTCGATTTGGAAAACTGGGTTGCCGATATTCTGCGGGAAGCTGTACGCTGCAGCGGCGGCAATATTTCCGAAGCCGCGCGAAAACTGAATATCAGCCGCGCCACGCTGGACTACAAGTTGAAGAAATACAGTTTGCATGCTTAATAAACGCAATTAATGCAGTCAATATAACCATGCCAGTCTGAACTTTCTCAGACTGGCTATTTGTTTATTGCCAAACGGGATTGGAAAACTTAGTAAACCGATTAGATTTTGTCTCGCATACTGGTCAAATGACCGGGAAAAGAGCAAGAGAAATCATAGGCGGGGACCTTTGCATCCCCCAAAATCCCCTAAATTCTCAATCAAGACATTTAGGAGATTCCTCATGAACACCTTCTTCCAATAAACCGCCCAAGCCATGATTACCAAACACATCAACCGTTTCCCCACTATTGAAGTTGGAGCAGGTGATTGATTGGCAGAGACCTTTACAAGCCGCTTGATAACATATTAAAACCATATCCCAAGCCTGCCGAAATATGCCATAATAGCCACGCAGTGCGCCTTTTACACCGCATTCGAAAAGAAAAACCTAACCTACAAGAGAATATCCCATGACTAGCAAAGCCACCATTATCTACACCCATACCGACGAAGCCCCCGCGCTGGCGACCCAATCCCTGCTGCCGATTGTGCAGGCGTTTACCCGCCATGCCGGTATCGAAGTCAAAACCAGCAATATTTCCCTGTCCGGCCGCATTTTGGCGGCGTTCCCCGATCATTTGACCGAAGCGCAGCGCGTACCTGATGCGCTTGCCGAATTGGGCGAGCTGGTGAAACAGCCAGACGCCAACGTGATCAAACTGCCGAACATCAGCGCATCCGTACCGCAACTGACCGCCGCGATTAAAGAATTGCAGGCAAAAGGCTTTGCCGTCCCTGATTATCCTGCCGACCCGCAAACCGACGAAGAAAAAGCCGTGCGCGAACGTTACGACCGCATCAAAGGCAGCGCGGTCAATCCCGTTTTGCGAGAAGGCAACTCCGACCGCCGCGCGCCTAAAGCAGTGAAAAACTTTGCGAAAAAAATCCGCACAGCATGGGTGCATGGGCGAAAGACTCCAAAACCCACGTTGCCACTATGCAAAGCGGCGACTTTTTCCATAACGAACAATCCGTTACCGTACCCGATGCGACTTCCGTGTCCATCGTGTTTACCGACAAACAAGGCAACAAAAAAGAGCTGCGTGAGCCCGTCGCCCTGAAAGCCGGCGAAATCATCGACGCGACCGTGATGAGCAAAAAAGCCCTGCTCGCCTTCCTTGCCGAGCAAGTAAAAGACGCGAAAGCAAAAGGCGTGTTGTTTTCGCTGCACATGAAAGCCACCATGATGAAAGTGTCCGACCCGATTATCTTCGGACACGCCGTCAAAGTATTCTTCGCACCCGTCTTTGAAAAATTCGGCGACAAACTAGCTGCCGCAGGCGTCAACGTCAACAACGGCTTCGGCAACCTGCTTGCCAATCTGGACAAACTGGATGCCAACACCCGCGCCGCCGTCGAAGCCGAAATCGCCGCCGTTTACGCTGCCAACCCTGATTTGGCGATGGTCGATTCCGACAAAGGCATCACCAACCTGCACGTTCCTAGCGATGTCATCGTCGATGCTTCCATGCCCGCGATGATCCGCAATTCCGGCCGTATGTGGGACAAAGACGGCAAAGCGCAAGACACCAAAGCCGTGATTCCCGACAGCAGCTACGCAGGCGTTTATCAAGCAACCATCGACTTCTGCCGCGAACACGGCGCGTTCGATCCGACAACCATGGGTACCGTGCCCAACGTCGGTCTGATGGCGCAGGCAGCCGAAGAATACGGCTCGCACAATAAAACCTTCGAAATCGAAGCCGACGGTCAAGTTCAAGTCATTGATGCGGCGGGAAAAGTCCTGATGCAGCACGACGTGGAAGCAGGCGACATCTGGCGTATGTGCCAAACCAAAGACGCGCCCGTCAAAGACTGGGTACAACTCGCCGTCAACCGCGCCCGCCTGAGCAACACGCCCGCCGTGTTCTGGCTCGACGAAAACCGTCCACACGATAAAAGCCTGCTCGCCAAAGTCAAAGCCTACCTTGCCGAACTGGATACCAACGACCTCGACATCCGCATCCTCGCTCCCGAAGAAGCTGCCAAGTTCAGCTTGGGTCGTCTGAAAAAAGGCGAAGACACCATTTCCGTAACCGGCAACGTCTTACGCGATTATCTGACCGACCTGTTCCCGATTTTGGAACTCGGCACCAGCGCGAAAATGCTGTCTATCGTTCCATTGATGAACGGCGGCGGTATGTTTGAAACCGGCGCGGGCGGCTCCGCACCGAAACACGTCCAACAGTTCCTCGAAGAAAACCACTTGCGCTGGGACTCGCTGGGCGAATTCCTCGCGCTTGCCGTATCGTTTGAACATCTGGCGCAAAAAACCGGCAACACCAAAGCCCAAGTCCTCGCCGATACGCTCGATGCTGCCACCGAAAAACTGCTGTTGAACGACAAATCGCCCAAACGCAAAGCAGGCGAACTCGACAATCGCGGCAGCCATTTCTACCTTACGCTCTACTGGGCGCAAGAACTGGCAGCGCAGGATAAAGACGCAGAATTGAAAGCAGCGTTTGTGCCGCTGGCAGAAACCCTGACCGCCGACGAAGCCAAAATCGTTGCCGAGCTTTCCGCCGCACATGGCAAAGCAGCCGACATCGGCGGCTACTACGCCCCCGACGCTGCAAAAGCCGCCCAAGCCATGCGCCCAAGTGAAACGTTCAATCAAGCATTGGCAAAGCTGTAAAAGTGTTACGGTAAAGCTGTAAACATGAAAGGTCGTCTGAAAACCTGTATTCAAAGGTTTTCAGACGACCTTTTTGGTACTTAGTTTTTATTTTTTGACATTGCCACGCAGTCTGAAAGCTGGTTTTGAATTTCACCGACGATTTGCCAATATCTCTTTATTGGGGTTTCCAATAAATTCCCGCTTGCGCGGAAATGATGGTTGGTGGCAGACAGGGGTTAAAAAGAAGTGAACCTTGCCATTTGCTATAAAAACGCCGGACTCAAGAATCCTGTCTACGAATGAAAAGGGCTGTGATAAAATCTTTGCGTTTTCACTATCCCTTTCAGACGACCTTATTTATGTTGAACCCATCCCGAAAACTCGCCGAGCTTGTCCGTATTTTGGAAGAGGGCGGCTATATTTTTGCCGGCGATCCCGTGCAGGCGACCGAGGCATTGCGTCATGTCGAAGGCGGTGCGGAAGGCAAAATCATCCGCCGCGCGGAGATGATAGACAGAGACAGTCAGCTTCGGCATACCTTGGAACAAGTGCGTACCGGGTCGTTTTGGCTGTGGATCGTGGCGGCGACGGTGATGTTCAGTACCGGCTTTTCAGGTACTTACCTTCTGATGGACAGCCAAGGGCTGAATTTCTTCCTGATTTTGGCGGGCGTGTTGGGTATGAATACGCTGATGTTGGCGGTATGGTTGGCATCGCTGTTCCTGCGCGTGAAAGTGGGGCGGTTTTTCAGCAGTCCGGCGACGTGGTTTCGGGGTAAAGATCCCGTCAATCAGGCGGTGTTTCGGCTGTATGCGGACGAGTGGTGGCAGCCTTCGGCGCGTTGGATCGCCGGTGCGACTTCGCACAGTCTATGGCTCTGCACCCTGAGCGGGATGCTGGTGTCGGTATTGCTGCTGCTTTTGGTTCGCCAATATACGTTCAACTGGGAAAGCACGCTGTTGAGCAATGCCGCTTCGGTACGCGCGGTGGAAATGTTGGCGTGGTTGCCGTCGAAACTCGGTTTCCCTGCACCCGATGCGCGGGCGGTGGTCGAAGGTCGTCTGAACGGCAACATCGCCGATGCGCGCGCGTGGTCGGGATTGTTGGTCGGCAGCATTGCCTGCTACGGCATCCTGCCGCGCCTGCTGGCTTGGGCGGTGTGCAAAATCTTTTTAAAAACAAGCCAAAGCAAGCTGGATTTGGAGAAACCTTATTATCAGGCGGTCATCCGCCGCTGGCAGAACAAAATTGTCGATGCGGATACGCGTCAGGAAACCGTGTCTGCCGTTTCTCCGAAAATCACCTTAAACGACGCGCCCAAATGGGCAGTCATGCTGGAAACCGAATGGCACGAAGGCACATGGTTTGCGGGCAGATTGGCGCAGGAATGGCTGGATAAAGGCGTGGCGGCGAATCGGGAAGAGGTTGCCGCTTTGGAAAACGAGTTGAAACAGAAACCCGCCCAGCTTCTCATCGGCGTACGCGCGGAAACCGTCCCCGACCGCGGCGTGTTGCGGCAGATTGTCCGACTCTCTGAAGCGGCGCAGGGCGGGGCGGTGGTGCAGCTTTTGACGGAGCGGGCGCTTTCAGACGACCTGTCCGAAACATTGAACCACTGGCGCAATGCGCTGGCAGAGTGCGACGTGGCATGGCTGGAACCTGACAAGGCGGCGCAGGAAGGTCGTCTGAAAAACCAATGACCGCACTTGAAACGCCCCATAAAGCCGCCATCCTGAAAAAGGTCGTCTGAAAATCCATTCTTCAAAAACATCATGAACAAACAACCCCTTTCCCTTGCCGTCGTCGGGCATACCAATACCGGCAAAACCTCGCTCCTGCGCACCCTGTTGCGCGACAGCGGCTTCGGCGAAGTCAAAAACGCGCCGTCCACCACGCGCCATGTCGAAGAAGCCGCGATTACCGACGGCGCCGATACGCTGCTGTATCTGTACGATACGCCCGGACTCGAAGACGCGGGCGGCGTTTTGGACTGGCTTGAAACCCATACGGATGCACGCGCCGACGGCATCGAGCGGCTGCAACAGTTTCTCGACAGCGACGGCGCGCATCACGATTTCAACCAAGAAGCCAAAGTGCTGCGGCAGCTTTTGCAGAGCGATATGGCGTTGTACGTCATCGATGCGCGCGAACCCGTCCTCGACAAATATCGGGATGAATTGACCATCCTTTCATGGTGCGCCAAACCGGCCATGCCTGTGTTCAACTTTACCGGCGGGCAGCTTCCCGAAGCGTGGACGACCATGCTGGCGCGTCGCAACCTGCACGTTTTCGCAGGATTCGACACCGTCGCATTCGATTTTGAAGGCGAATTGAACCTCTGGAACAAGCTCGCCACCATGTTGCCGCAGCATGACATCATCGACCGCCTGACCGCCTCCCGCCGCCGCGAATGGACGCGTCTGGATAAAGAAGCGCGACACGAAATCGCAGGTTTCCTGCTCGACGTTGCCGCCTTTACGCAGGAAATCGACGAAAACGACGACCCCGCGCCCGTCCTGCAAACCATGCAGGCAGAAATACGCCAGCTCGAACGGCAGATGCAGCAGCGGCTGTTTGGCCTCTACCGCTTCTACCACAGCGAAATCGACCGCGGCGACTGGGTGCCCAAAGCCTTCCATCAAGACCCGTTCGACAGCGAATTGCTCAAAGAATACGGCATCCGTACCGGCACGGGCGCGGCAACCGGCGCACTCATCGGCTTGGGGCTGGACATCGCCACGCTCGGTGGTTCGCTCGGATTGGGGACGGCAATCGGCGGCTTTCTCGGCGGCATCCTGCCCAATACCCGCACTATTTCCGACAAGCTCAACGGCCGCCAAACCCTGCACACCGATTCCGAAACCCTGACTCTGCTCGCCGCCCGCGCCCTCGATTTGCTCCACATCCTGCAAACGCGCGGCCACGCTGCGCAATCGCAAGTAGAGTTGCACAGCCGCAAAGCGCCCTGGACGCCGGACAAACTCCCGTCCGAACTCAACAAAGCACGCAGCAGGTGGAAATGGTCGTCCCTCAACACCCACCTCCCCGAAACCAGCCGCGCCGAGCGCGAGGAATATGCGGAAAGTTTGAGTAGGAAATTGGGCGGATAAAAAATCAAAGGTCGTCTGAAACCTTAACTCAAGGCTTTCAGACGACCTTTGCCATATCGGCAACCTCACCTACTCTACTAGGTGTAGCGGGTTGAAAATCCAAAACGCCGCAGCGTGGATTTTACCCGCAACAACACAATACCGAATTGAAAAAGGTCGTCTGAAAAGTCGGAATATAGGTTTGAGGAAACTTGCTATATCCGTTTTCAGACGACCTTTTTACAAAGACAGTGCATTGCGCCGTCAAACTTTCGTGTAACGAAACAAACCCAAATCATCGCTGCCGATTTCGGTTTCCTTACCGCAGACTATATCGGCGGTCAGTTTGGCAGAGCCGAGCGACATAGTCCAACCTAAAGTCCCGTGTCCTGTGTTCAGAAACAGGTTTTCCAATGGTGTTTTGCCGATAAGCGGCGTGCTGTCGGGCGTCATCGGCCTTAACCCGCTCCAAAATTCCGCCTGCTGCAAATCTCCGCCGCCCGGGAAAAGGTCGTTGACGACCAATGCCAAAGTAGCACGGCGTTTTTCGGATAAATGCAATCCGTAACCTGACAACTCCGCCATACCGCCGACGCGGATGCGTTTGTCGAAGCGGGTGATGGCAACTTTGTATGTTTCATCAAGAACGGTGGAAACCGGCGCTTTTTCATCATGAACGACAGGGAGGGTCAATGAATAGCCTTTTACCGGATAAATCGGCAAATCCCAGCCCAAATCCTCCAAAACCGTTCTGCTGAAACAGCCTAAGGCGCATACGAATGCGTCTGCCTCAAACTGTCCTTGGTCGGTTTCAACGGCAGTAATGCGGCATCGGTCGTGTATGATGCGGCGTATGTGATGTCCGAATTCAAAACGCACGCCTTTCTGTATGCACAAATCGCGCAGTTTTCGGGTAAACAGACGGCAATCGCCGGTGGCATCGGCAGGAAGGTGCAATCCGCCTGCGATTTTAGGTAAAGCATGGTGTAGCGCGGGTTCGAATTCCAAGCATTCTTCAGGTTTCAGACGACGTAGGGGAACGCCGTAACGTTCTAAAACGGCAATGTCTTTTTCAGCCGCGGCAACTTCTTTTTGCGTGCGGAAGATTTGCAAAGTCCCCTTGTTTCTACCCTCAAAATCAATGTTTTCCTGTTCTTTAAAAAGACGGAACATTTCACGGCTGTATTCCGAAATCCGAACCATCCTCTCTTTATTGATTTGATAACGCTCCGCCGTACAGTTGTCCAGCATTTGTTTGAGCCAGCGGATTTGAAACAGGCTTCCATCAGGTTTAAAAATTAAGGGCGAGTGTTGCTTGAACATCCACTTCAAGGCCTTGAGCGGAATACCCGGAGCCGCCCAAGGCGTGGTGTAGCCGTAAGAGAGCTGTCCGGCATTGGCAAAGCTGGTTTCCATTGCCACATCCTCAGCGCGGTCGATGACAGTTACGTCATGCCCTTCGGAAGCCAAATACCATGCGGTTGAAACTCCGGCGATACCTGCACCCAAAACAATCAGCTTCATATTTTTTTCTCCTTAAAATTATTTTTGATTATGAATGGCTAGTTTAGGATATTTTTATTAGGTATATTCACTTTATTTCTAATAATTTCGTATGTATTATCCCTATTTAATGACATTCAAAAGGAAAAGCAGTATGAAAGAACTGGATAAAACCGATCTAAAAATTTTAAAAATTCTGCAACAAAACGCCCGGATACCGATGACGGAACTGGCGGAGAAAGTGGGTCTTTCGACTACGCCTGTTACCGAGCGCGTCAAACGGCTGGAGCGCGATAATTTCATTACAGGCTATCACGCCCGCCTCAATCCGAATTTATTGGGCAAAGGGTTGTTGATTTTTGTTGAATTGAAGCTGCGTTCGAAATCAGGCAATATTTTTGAAGATTTTCGTCGGGAAGTCATGAGGATTCCGCAAATTTTGGAATGCCACTTGGTATCGGGCGAATACGATTATCTGATTAAAGTCCGCCTGCCCGATATGTCGGCCTATCGGGATATGTTGGGCAATATTTTGCTGCACCTGCCTGCTGCTGCGGAAAGCCGAAGTTATGTGGTGATGGAAGAAGTAAAAGAAGAAACCGTGTTGGATTTGGATTGAATGCAGAACAGAAACTAAGATTAGAATAATTACACTGGTAAATAGTAGATAGGGAAATATGAAAGATTGCAACTTCTTTGCTTATATCTTAGATTGAAAGAAAAAAGCAAAAAAATGCACACATCAATAGGATGTGTGCCAAGTCTACAAAGGAGAAATAGAGGAGAAACTATTAACTGACTACTCGAACCAGCTAACGGGATGAATTATGCGCTTTAAGCGGAAGTAATGCAAGTTTTTTCTTGTAAAGTTTCTCTTCGATTGTTGTATTTTTGTATTTTGTAGTTATATTCCATGATAAAAGAATATGGGGTGAGTAATACAACGACAAGAACAAGCTCTTTAATTAAATTTAAGCCAAAAAGGTCGTCTGAAATTTTCAGACGACCTTTTTATGATTACTCAATGGATTATACGTTGCCGCGCTTCGGGTCATTCGGGCGCAGTTGGGCGGCGAGTTTGTCGAGGATGCCGTTGACGAATTTGTGTCCGTCGGTACCGCCGAAGGTTTTGGTCACTTCGATGGCTTCGTTGATGATGACGGGGTAGGGGGTCTCGGGCATCGCGCTCAATTCGTGGCATGCCATCAGCAGGACGGCGCGTTCGATGGGGCTGAGGTCTTTTTCGTCGCGGTCGAGCAGGGGGCGGATTTGCTGGATGTATTCGGCGGCGTGGGTGTGCGTGCCGAAGAAGAGTTTGTTGAACAGCTCTTCGTCCGCTTTGGCGAAGTCGGGCTGGTCTTGGATGTTTTTGGCGATTTCGGGGGCGGCGGTGTTGTTGATGCCGGCTTGGTAGAGGGCTTGTACGGCTAACTCGCGGGCGCGGCGGCGTGGGGTTTTCATGGGGATTCCTTCGTTGGCGGCACGGTAGGTGCGGTAATGAATGTTTCAGACGACCTCTGTCGGATGACGGGTCGTCTGAAAACGGTTTGTCCGGCAGATGGTGCGAAACCGGAGTGCGGTAAAGCTACGGGTTTCGCGTTCGGGCTTATTCTTCTTCGTCGTCAAACTGCTCTTCGATCAGATAGTTGACGAGGTTGGCGCATTCGACAGCGACTTTGGCGGCGTCGGCGGCTTTTTCTTCAATGCGCGCGACGGCTTGCTCGTCGTTTTCGGTGGTCAGGATGGCGTTGGCAATGGGGATGTTGTAGTCGAGTCCGACTCGGGTTACGCCTGAACCGGATTCGTTGGAAACGAGTTCGAAATGGTAGGTTTCGCCGCGGATGACGACGCCGATGGCAATCAGCGCATCGTATTGCTCAGAGACTGCCATGTTTTGCAGAACAAGCGGTACTTCAAGCGCGCCGGGTACGGTGGCAATGGTGATGTTGTTGTCGGCTACGCCCAATTCTTGCAGGGTGCAGCAGCAGACTTTGAGCATTTCGCTGCCGATTTCGTTGGTAAAGCGTGCTTGTACGATGCCGATACGCAGGTGTACGCCGTCGAGGTTCGGGGCGATGATGTTCATGGTGTTTCCTTGTATTTTGAGCGGTAAACGGGTTTCCAGACGACGTTTGGCTTTTCTGAAAACGATATTGGGGGATTTATTCCTGCGGCTGCCAGTCGGCAACGGCTTGAAACTCGCCGTCTTCGCCTATTTCCCATGCACTGCCTTCGGGTTGGGTTATGAGCGCGGCAACGGCGGGATTGGACTGGGTAATTTCGGAAAGGCTGACGACGCTGAAATTGTCGGGATCGTCGGTGTATTCGTCGGTCTCGTCGCCGCTGAAGAAACGCCAGCCGCTGTCGTTTTCGAAAACGGGGGCTTCGCGGTAGAGGAAGCCGACGGGTTCGCCTTGTTTGGTTACCGTGTTGGTAACAATGCAGCGGTCGAGTGCGGCTGAGAGGGCTTGGGCAAATTTGTTCATTGTGGTGTGTTGCGTGCCGTAAAAATTGTGCGGATTTTATCATGATTAGGGCTGGCTCTGCATCGTGTATCTTTATATTTGCCGCTTATGGTTTGATGGTACAATGCTGGTCGTCTGAAACGGGCTGAACTGTATTTCAGACGACTATTGCAGCCTTAAAGTGTTTCCGTATTTGCATCAAGTGCCGAAACGCATTCGGGTTGGTTTGGGAGGCTGAATTTTCGCCGCCTCCCGCCCGATATTCCGAAGCAAGAAGAAAGACAAACGTCCTCATGAAAACAGATGTGTTAAAACAGCAAGCGCATGCCGCCATTCAGAATAAACTGGGTTACCATTTCAAAGATACCGCGCTTTTGCAGCAGGCGCTGACCCACCGCAGCTACCATGCGAAAAATAACGAACGTTTCGAGTTTGTCGGCGATTCGATTTTGAACTACACCGTCGCTAAAATGTTGTTTGACGCGTTCCCCAGACTGACCGAGGGCGAGTTGTCGCGTTTGCGCGCGAGCTTGGTCAATGAAGGCGTGTTGGCAGAAATCGCTTTGGAAATGAATGTCGGCGACGGGCTTTATTTGGGCGCGGGCGAATTGAAAAGCGGCGGATTCAGACGACCCTCCATCCTTGCCGATGCTATGGAAGCGATGTTTGCCGCCGTCAGCTTTGATGCGGATTTCGCCGAGGCGGAGAAAGTGGTGAGACACTTGTTTGCAGAACGCGTCAAACGCGCCGATTTCAAGACGCAGGGCAAAGACAACAAAACTGCCCTGCAAGAAGCCCTCCAAGCCCGCCGCCTTGCGCTGCCCAAATACCGTATCGAAGAACAAATCGGTCATGCCAATGACAGTATGTTCTTGATTTCATGCGACTTGGGCGAACTGGGCTTCATCTGCAAAGCGCAAGGCAGCAGCCGCAAAGTTGCCGAGCAGCAAGCCGCCAAAGAAGCGCTGCAATGGCTCGAGCAACACCATCCTTTGAAAAAAGCGAAAAAATAGCCGATTTATTTTTCAGACGACCTAGGGATACGAAAAGGTCGTCTGAAACCTCAAACAGAAAGCCATCATGGACATCGAAACCTTCCTGCAAAACGAATCCAATCATCCCGCCGACTACCGTTGCGGCTTTGTCGCCATAGTCGGTCGCCCCAACGTCGGCAAATCCACGCTGATGAACCACCTTATCGGACAAAAAATCAGCATCACCAGCAAAAAAGCCCAAACCACGCGCAACCGCGTTACCGGCATTTACACCGACGACACCGCCCAATTCGTTTTCGTCGATACCCCCGGTTTCCAAACCAAACACCGCAACGCCCTAAACGACCGCCTCAATCAAAACGTAACCGAAGCGTTGAGTGGCGTCGATGCCGTCGTTTTCGTCGTCGAAGCCATGCGCTTTACCGATGCCGACCGTATCGTGATGAAGCAACTGCCGACAAACACGCCCGTTATCCTCGTTATCAACAAAATCGACAAAAACAAAGCGGGCAATGGCGGTTTGCAGGAATTTATCGAGCAAATCAGCGCAGAATTCAAATTTGCAGGACATGAAACCGTCAGCGCCAAACACGGATTAGGCATCGCCAACCTGCTTGCGCGCCTCAGACCTTATCTGCCCGAAAGCGTGCCGATGTATCCGGAAGAAATGGTGACGGACCGTTCCAGCCGTTTCCTCGCCACCGAAATCGTGCGCGAAAAACTGTTCCGCTACCTCGGCGAAGAGCTGCCCTACGCCATGAACGTGGAAATAGAACAATTCGAAGAAGAGGAAAACGGCCTTTACCGAATCTACATCGCCGTATTGGTCGATAAAGACAGCCAAAAAGCCATCCTAATCGGCAAAGGCGGGGAAAAACTGAAAAAAATCTCCACCGAAGCCCGCCTCGATATGGAAAAATTGTTTGATACCAAAGTGTTTTTAAAGGTTTGGGTCAAAGTCAAATCAGGCTGGGCGGACGACGTGCGTTTCCTGAGGGAACTGGGTTTGTAGGTCGTCTGAAAATACTGCGATTGATTGTTTACACTGGATTTAGTCTATGTCTGTTTATACTAATATTTCTGATGAGCAAATACGGGAATTTTTGTCAGATTACGATCTGGGAGAATTTGTTTCGCTGCAAGGCATTGCGCAGGGAATTACCAACAGTAATTACTTTTTGAATACTTCTAAAGGCAGCTATGTTTTAACTGTATTTGAAGTGCTGCGTCAGGATGAATTGCCATTTTTCTTGAATCTGAACCAACATTTGAGCGGTAAAGGCGTGGCTTGTCCAAGTCCGATTGTACGAAAAGATGGCAAGCTGGATTCAATATTAGCAGGTAAACCGGCTTGCGTCGTTACAAGATTAAACGGTGCGGATACCGCATGGGCGACCGAGGCTCAGTGTTTTAACACGGGCGCTATGTTGGCCAAAATGCATTTGGCAGTTCAAGATTTTCCCGAAAAAATGGAAAATCCCCGGTATAACACATGGTGGAAGCAAGCTTACGAACAATTATTGCCACAGTTGAATGAGGCTGATACCAAGTTGCTGGGTAAGGAAATTTCGGATTTGGAAAACAATCTCGGCAGTCATTTGCCATCCGGCATCATTCATGCCGATTTATTTAAAGACAACGTTTTGTTGGATGATGAAAATGTGGCCGGGTTCATAGATTTCTATTATGCATGTAATGGAAATTTCATGTATGACTTGGCAATCGCAGTAAATGATTGGTCGAGAACTTCTGATAACAAGTTGGACGCGAAGTTACGTAAAGCGTTTATTGACGGTTATGAAAGCATTCGTCCGCTATCTGATGCAGAGAAGGAATATTTTCCTGTGGCGCAGCGGGCTGGGTGCGTACGCTTTTGGGTATCAAGACTGCTAGATTTTCATTTTCCCCAAGAGGGTGAGATGACTTTTATTAAAGACCCAAATGTTTTTAGGGATTTGTTGTTAAGTCTGAACTGAATTTAGATATGTTGTGATGATTTCAAAGGTCGGCGGATTCA